>DATIYQ010000358.1:0-2501 GCA_035517515.1 Binatia bacterium | reverse complement strand
GGCGGCGGGAGAGGCCGCGGGAGCGACATTCAACTGGCGCGCGGCCACTTCTTCCAGATCGTGTTTCGTGGTGGTGGGGCGCAACAGGTAGGAATACAAACGCACCGCATGGCGCACCCCGGCCAGACCGCCTTCGGGTTGCAGGAGCAGCTCGACGAGCTTCGGGTCGTGGACCGTCTTGAGGCGCGCGGGATCGGCCAGCCAATCCGAAAATGGCGGGAGCGCGGTGCGGGCTGCTTCCGGGTCCAACGTAACAACCGAATTCGCATCCGCGCAAAGCGCAATGGCGCCGGGACGGCTCCCGAAACCCGGGGGCTCTCCCTCATCCGCCGCTTCGCCGGGGAGCGGCTCGACCCAGAGAGTGATTTCCCGGCCCTCCGGCGTACCCGCGAGGAATGCCTGGAGAGCGGCGGGTGTAGCCAAAGCGTCCGGCGCAGGCCGTGATTCCTCCGGAACTGGAGCGGGGGTGAGCTCGCGCAGCAGGGAGCTGAAACCCATGTCTGCGTAGAAGCGGCGCAGCCCGTCCGTGTCCGGTGGGGCCGGTTCGAGCGCGGGCAGGTTCAGGTCGAGGGGCGCATTGGTTTCGATGGCGGCCAGCTTCTTGGAGAGCAGCACCATGTCGCGGGAATTCTGCAGGGCTTCGCGGTAGCGTTTGCCGGGAACTTCCGCGGCATGCTCCAGCGCCGCTTCCGCGGAGCCGTATTTCTGGATCAACTCGCGCGCGCCTTTTTCGCCGATGCCCTTGGCGCCGGGGATGTTGTCTATGGAGTCGCCCATGAGCGCCATCACGTCGGTCACGCGGCCGGGCGGCACGCCCACCAGTTCCTCGACCTTCTTTTCATCGGCCAGGAGATCGCCCTTGCCGGGATTGAGCACGCGGACGCTGCCGCCGCCGGGGGTGCGGTCGCGCACGAGCTGGAGCATGTCTTTGTCCGCGGTGACGATGAAAACGTCCAGGCCGCGCTCCGCGGCCTGGCGGCTGAGCGTGCCGATCACGTCGTCCGCCTCGTAGCCCTCTTTGGACAACATGGGCAGGCGCATCACTTCGCACAATCGCTGGACCATGGGGAGCTGCACGGCCAGGTCTTCCGGCATGGGCGGGCGCTGCGCTTTGTACTCCTTGTAAAGGGCATCGCGAAAGGTGGGCCCGGGGAGATCGAAAACCACACCCAAATAATCGGGCGACCAATCTTTGCCCAGCTTCCTCAGCATGTTGGCGAAGACGTAGGGAACCTTGGTGGGCTGCCCGGCGGGATTGCGCAGCCGCTCCATGGGCGCGTAAAACGCCCGGAAAACGAAACCCATGGCATCGACGAGGAACAGCCGCTTCCGGGGTGGAGGTGTCATCAGGCGCTGAAGAAAGCCGGGAGTATAGCACTGGGAATCCTTCAGGCTGGGGCGAGGCGTTCCACCAGGTTGGTTGGACCGGCTGGAGCTGAGGCGGAGGGAGTCATCGCCAGGGGGGAAAGTGAGCATGAATGCCACGGAGCGGAAGGGCCAAATGTGGTAATATAGCCACACTCCTTGGTGGCGGGGTGAGTGATTGATGCTAATCGACTGATTCACAATGACTTATAGAATGGCGTTTGGACATCGTGTTGCTAGGCCTCTCTGGTGCCCGCTCCGTTCCAAACCACAATTTCCAAGCCGGTCGAGACGTCGGGAATCGGACTGCACACTGCGGTTCGCGGACGGGTGCGGCTGGTACCCGCGCCGGCGGATACGGGGATCGTCTTCCGGCGGACCGACCTGGACAATTTCCCGATCGAAGCGCACGTGGGCAACGTGGCGCGGGTGAGCTATGCCACCAGCCTGATGAAGAAAGGCGTGCTGATCTCGACGACCGAGCACCTGCTGGCGGCGCTGTATTCCTGCCAGGTGGATAACTGCTACGTGGACCTGGATGCGATCGAGGTGCCCATCCTGGACGGCTCCGCCCAGCCGTTCATCGAGATGCTGGGGCGCGCGGGGTTGCGCACGTTGCGACGGCGGCGGCGCTACTTGCGGGTGGTGAAACCGCTGGAATTCACCGACGCGGGCCGCTCGATTGGAATTTATCCGGCGGCGGATTTTCGCGTGGAGTGCGAAATTGATTTTCCGCATCCGGCGATCGGCCGGCAGCAGGTGGAGTTGGAGGTGAACCGGGAAACGTTCAGCCACCTGCTGGCTCCCGCGCGGACCTTTGGTTTCGAGCGGGACTTTGCGGGGATGCGCAGCATGGGGCTGATCCGCGGGGGATCCTACGAAAACGCGCTGGTGCTCTCCGACGAAGAGATCGTGAACGGACCGCTGCGGTTCGCGGATGAATTCGGGAGACACAAGACCCTGGACCTGATCGGGGACCTGGCGCTGGTGGGACGGCCGCTGCGGGCGCGGGTGGTGGCGCACAAAGCGGGCCACGCGCTGCACACGCAACTGGTGACCCGCCTGCTGGCGGATCCCACGCTGTGGACAGAAGCCGCGGAGGAATCTGCCCCGCCGCGGCGCCAAGCGGCGGCGGC
>DATIYQ010000357.1:0-2842 GCA_035517515.1 Binatia bacterium | reverse complement strand
GGCCCTGGCCATGGGAGCCGCGGGGCTGGGCGTTGGCATCCTCTCCTCTCTGATCCTCGCGCGGCTCTTGCAGCATGCGCTTTTCATGGTCCCGCACGAACATGTCGGCATGCTATATGGCGTGAGTATCTATGACCCGTTGACGCTTGGAGGCGCCGCGGTGCTGGCGTTTGCCGTGCTGCTGCTGGCCAGCTACATTCCCGCGCGCCGCGCCATGCGCGTGGACCCCATGGTGGCCCTGCGCCACGAATAGGAGATGCTGAATGTCTACGCTCCGAGGACTGCGCAGCCTTTTCCGCAATCTGTTGCGTCGCGACCGTACCGAACGCGACCTGGACGCGGAGGTGCGTGCCCATCTGGATCTGCTCATCCAGGAAAAACTCCGTGAGGGTCTTCCACCGGATGAGGCCCGCCGCGCCGCGCGCATCGAGCTCGGCGGCCTCGAGCAGGTGAAAGAAGAAGTGCGCGTGGCCCGCGCCGGGGCCTGGCTCGATTCCCTGTGGCGAGACGTGCGCTATGGGTTGCGCGGGCTGCGCCGCAACGCGAGCTTCACCGCGGTGGCGCTGACCACTCTGGCCCTCGGGATCGGCGCGAACACGGCCATCTTCAGTGTTCTGGAAACGCAACTCTGGCGCCCACTGCCCTATCCGGATTCGGAGCGGCTGGTGGATGTGCACGTGGTGTTACGGAAGAATCCGAGGCAGTGGGACGTGCTTTCGCCCCGCGCCTTTCTCGCGTGGCGCGAAGACGCGCGCTTCTTCGCCAAACTGGCCGCGTACGGCTATCCGCAAGCCCGCAACCTGACGGCAGGCGGAATGGGCGAGCGCGTGCGCGTGATGGCGGTCGCGTCCAACTTCTTCGACACGCTCCAGGTGCCGGTGGCGCGCGGCCGCGCCTTCCTCCCAGCAGAGGAAAATGCGGGCGCAGAGCGCGTGGTCATCGTCACCGATGCGCTGTGGCGGAAACGGTTCGACTCGGATCCGGAACTGGTGGGCAAGCCGATCTTGCTCGATGGGGAAACGTACACCGTGGTGGGAATCGCCTCCCCGCAGCTTCGGTTCGAGCACCTCGAGGAACCGGACGCGTTCATTCCCGTCACGCTGGACCCCAGCGCGGCCCGCGTGCCGCGAAATCTGTACGCCATCGGCCGGTTGGCCCCGGGCGCCGGCCGGGCGCAGGCACGCGAGGAACTGGCCCTGCTGCTGGACCGCGAATTGAATTCGGAGAAACGCCAGCCCGAAGACACTGCGGCGGTCACAAACTTCCGGGAGACCTGGACGGAATGGGCTGCGCGGCCTCTGTACTTCTTCGCAGGCGCCGTCGCCGTAGTCCTGCTGATCGCATGTGTGAACACCGCAGGACTGCTGCTGGCGCGCGGCCTCGCGCGGCAGCGGGAGTTTGCGGTCCGCGCGGCGTTGGGCGCGGGGCGCGGCGCGCTGGCGCGGCAATCGCTGGTGGAGAGCCTGATTCTCTCGCTCGGCGGGGGCGGGGTGGGAGCCACGCTGGGAATCTGGTTGGCGCGCACATTCGCACTTTTTCTTCCAGAGAATGCCACGCCCCGGCATACCGAAATCACGCTGGACTGGAGGGTGCTGCTCTTCGCCCTTTGCGTTTCCACCGCGGCCGCGCTGCTGGTCGGATCCTTGCCGGCTTTGTTTTGCTCCCGCACCAATGTGAGCCAGGGAATGCGCCAGGGTGCGCGCGGGGGAACGGGGAGCGTGGAACAGCGGAGGACACGAAGCCTCCTGGTGACCATCGAGGTCGCACTGGGGCTCGTGCTGTTGTTCGGCACCGGGCTGTTCCTTTCCAGTTTCATCTATTTACGGTCCGCTCCGCGTGGATTCGACGCGCCGGGTGCGCTCACGTTTCGCGTCGCGCTGCGCGGTGAGCTCTACGCCAAACCGGAACAGATGAAACGTTACTTCGACCTGCTGGCGGAAGCGGTGGGTGGCCTGCCGGGCGTGCACGGGGTGACCTTTGGGAGCGGCCTTCCGCTCACCGGGTCGGAGAGCCTGTTCGCGAACGTGAACGTGGCTGGAAGGCCGCTCGGAAAGTCGAATGGCGAGTTCGTGATTCTGCATTCCGTGGCCCCGAATTACTTTCAGGAATTGCAGATCCGCCTGCTGGCCGGACGGGTGTTCGATGCGCACGACGGAGCAGGATCGGCGCGCGTGGCCGTGCTGAACCGCAACGCCGCCCGCCAGCTATTCGGGGAGGCAGACCCCATCGGAAAAGTGCTGGAGTTTCTCCCCGACCAGGAGCGAGGCGTGGCGGCGGAAGATCCCGTGCAAATTGTTGGCATAACGGAAAACGCCCAGGAATTCGGAGCGGACGAGGTCCCTTTCAGCACTCTCTACATGCCGTTCGCGCAGCATCCTGTGGCCGCGGCATACCTGCTGGCGACCTCGGAGGCTCCACGCGGGACGCTGGCGGGAGCGCTGCGCGATGCAGCCTACCGGGTGGACAAAGATCAGCCGATTTTTGACCTGAAGACGATGGACGACCGCGTCGCAGACTCGCTGCGCGGCGCCCGCATCAACCTGCTGCTGGTTGCGTCGCTGGCGGCCGTTGCCATCACTCTGGTCTCGGTGGGGATTTTCGGCACGGTGGCCTATTTTGTTCAGGGAAGGACCCAGGAATTCGGCATCCGGCTGGCCCTGGGAGCCAGTCCCGCGCTCATCGCACGTCATACGTTGGAGCAGGCCCTGGCCATGGGAGCCGCGGGGCTGGGCGTTGGCATCCTCTCCTCTCTGATCCTCGCGCGGCTCTTGCAGCATGCGCTTTTCATGGTCCCGCACGAACATGTCGGCATGCTATATGGCGTGAGTATCTATGACCCGTT
>DATIYQ010000356.1:0-6857 GCA_035517515.1 Binatia bacterium | reverse complement strand
GGAGATTCCCCGGGGCCGGTGGTTCGTGCCGGGGCCACCCTCTCCTTTGCGGCGCCAAAGCTGGGCATGCTGCTGGCTCCCAACTGCAATTCCGTGGGCACGCTGGGCGTGGTCCCGATCGGCATTCCTCCCGCGCTGCTGGAGGAGAATCCCGCGCTGAAACTCAACTGGGTGATGCCCGGGGACTTTGCTTCACTGCCGCTTGAGCGCGAGGCTTCCTCGCACAAGGGAACCTACGGGCACGTGCTGGTGATTGCCGGCTCGCGGGGCAAAACGGGCGCCGCGGCGCTTGCGGGATTTGCGGCGCTGCGCGTGGGGGCCGGGCTTTCCACCGTGGCCACGCCGGAGAGCTGCCTGGCCGGGGTGGCTTCCTATTTCCCGGAGCTGATGACCGAGCCGCTGCCGGAAACCGATGCGCAAACCGTCTCCATGCGCAGTTTCGACTACGGGCGCCTGGATGTACTGCTCGAAGGCAAATCGGCGGTCGCCCTGGGCCCTGGAATCTCCACGCATCCGGAGGCTCAGGACTTCGTTCACAGCGTCATGCGCGATTGTTCGCTGCCGCTGATTCTGGACGCAGACGGCCTGAACGCCTTCACCCGCCGAATCGCGCAGATGCGCAGCCGCCGCTGGGCCAACCTGGCGCTGACCCCGCATCCCGGCGAGCTGGCCCGTTTGCTCGGCCGCACAACGGCGGAAATCCAGAGCCGCCGCCTGGAGTCTGTGCAGGAAGCCGCGGCTTCGGCCAATGCGATCGTCATCCTGAAGGGTTATCGCACCATTCTCGCCGCGCCCGATGGCCGCGCCTGGTTCCACGCCACCGGAAATCCCGGCATGGCCACGGCAGGCACCGGCGACGTGCTGACGGGAATGCTGGCCGGTTTGACCGCGCAGTTCGGCACGGCGGATTGGCCGCGCGTCCTCTCCCTCGGCATCCACCTGCACGGCCTGGCCGGGGACTGCGCGGCGGAGGAACAGGGGCAGGAAGGCATGACCGCTTCCGACCTGCTGCGGCATCTGGGCCCCGCCTTCCTCCGATTGAAACAGCAAGCGCGTGCCGCGGCCGCCGGGGCGGGTCAATCGCCGGCCGCCGGGGCGGCCCAATCACCCGGCCGGGCCCGCGCATGACCCCGGCCGCCCCTGCACCCGAAATCGCGGTGACGGCGTCTGCGGAGGAGACGCTGGCCTTCGGCCGGCGCCTGGCCGCGCGACTCGAGCCGCCGCTGCTGATTTTTCTGCAGGGAGAACTCGGGGCAGGGAAGACCACACTGGCCAAGGGGATCATCAGCGGACTGGGGGCGGCGCGCGAGGAGGACGTTACCAGTCCTACCTTCACCCTGGTCCACGAATACCGCGGCCCAGCCGCGGAGCGGGCGTCGGCGCCTCAAATGGCCCCAGCGGGAGCGAAGAATCAGCCTGTAGATTTCGGCGCGGTCCCACCCGCCCCTGGCCACCAGCGGCTCTCCACCGGGCTGCGCGTCTTTCACATTGACCTTTACCGCATCGAGGGCGCCGCGGCGTTCGATTCCCTGGGGCTGGACGATCTATTTGCCGCGCCCGCGGTGGTGCTGGTGGAATGGGCGGAGAAATGGACCCTGCGGTCCGACTGGCCCGTGCTGCGAATTCACCTTGCTGCTCTGGACGACGGCCGCCACAGCGTCGCACTATCCTCCGAAGGATCTTGAACCGGGCCGGGAAGCCTGCCGCTACTGGCGAACGGTAATTGTAAACGTGGCCGAGGGCGTGGTGCTGCCGCCGAGCGCGGTCACGGTGATGTTATAGGTTCCCACTGGGGTCCCTCCGGGCAGTATGGCAACAGCTTTTTTCCCTCCGCCGCAAGCCCCGGCGAGTCCAGCCAGCGCCAGGATTAACGATGCCGCAACCGCGTAACGAAGCGCCGGCAGCCAGCCGCGCGCTCCTCCACCTCCGAATCGAGCCGAGCCCGCGGCTGCCCGCATCCGCGAGAGCACCAGCAAAGCCGCAAGCAGCGTAGCCAGCCCGGCAGCGATCCCGTGCGGCACTCCCTTGGGCCGCCCGCGTTCGCCGGACCGTGGGCCGACCATGGTGGGAGAGGTGGTCTGATATACGGCGATGACCGAGGTGCTTGCGGCCATGCCCTGCGATGGACTGACGCTCGGTGGATTGAACCCGCAACCGGAAAGAGCGGGCAGATTGGAGCAACCGAAGACGATCGTGGTCGGGAACGGCGCGTTGGGTGTGGTTGGGGTGAGCGTGAGCACAAAGGTCGAGCTTGCACCCGCGATCACCGGGTTGGGACTCGGCGGGCCCGCGGAGAGTTTGAAGTCGGTGCCCACGCCGAACACAATGGGGGCGCTGGTGCCGCTGGCCTGCGTGACGGTGATGTTTTGCGGGCCGGTAGGGGCGTTGCTGGCCACCGAAAAGGTGCTGGTGATGGAGGTGGCGCTGGCCACAGTGGTGCCCGAGGCGGTGATGCCCGATGGCGTGTTGATGGTAACGCCATTGGTCACGTCGAACCCCGTGCCGGTCAGCGTCACAGCGATACTGCCGTTGCCCAAAGTCCCGGCGACCGGGGAGATCGACGTAATAACCGGAGGCCCGGGATTGACCGTGAAGACCACCAGCGCGGTGATCACCCCGCTCTGGGTCACGGAGACATTGATCGCGCCCGTGGTGGCGCTGGCGTTGAGCAGAAACGCCGCGGTAATGGTGGTCGAGCTGGTGATGGCGGCGTTGTTGGGGGTAATCCCCGTGCCGCTGAAGTTGATGGTGAACGGGCTTCCCATCACGAAATTGGTGCCGGTCAGGGTCACGTTCTGCACCGTGGTTCCGGCCGTCCCGCTGGTGGGATTAATGGCCGTGAGGGTCGGGGCGGGCAGCACCGTAAAGGTCACGCTGCCGCTGGTGCCCACGCCGTTGGACACGGTGACGTTCTGCGCTCCCAGCGCGGCGGTGCCGGAGATGGTGAACGTGGCGGTCAGCGTGGTCGTGTTCAGCACCGCGATCGCGGATACAGTGATTCCCGCGGGGGCATTGACGGCGGCCCCGGCGAAAAAGTTTGTGCCCGTCAGCGTCACCGTCACCACCCCGCCCTGCCCTCCGGCCGCCGGGGAAATGCCCGTCAGCGTGGGCGGCCCCTGGGTCACGGTGAAGGATTGGGGCGAGGAGGAACCGCCCGGAGTGGTCACGGCGATGGGATTCGCGCCGAGGGTGGCGGAAGAGCTGATCGCCAGCGTAGTGGTGGCCGTCATCGCGTCCACCACGACCGTATTGGAAGCGGTGATGCCCGTGGGAGTGTCCACCGTCAGTGGGGCGGCAAAGTTGGTCCCGGTAAGCGTCACCGGAACACTGGCTCCCGTTTGTCCCGTAGACGGCATGATTCCCGTCAGTGTGGGCGCGCCGCCGCTGAGGTCCGGCGTGACGCTGAACAGCAGCGCGTTGGAAGCCGCGGGCGTGTAGTTCGGATCCGCAACCGTTACCGGAACCGAGCCCAGAGCCGCGAGCTGCGCGCTCCCCAGCGTGGCCTGAAGCTCTGTGGGAGAAACAAACTGCGTGGCCAGCGGGCTGCCGTTGAACTGCGCCTGGGACGAGGCGGTGAAGCCCATGCCTTCCAGCGCCAGGGTGACGTTTACGCCGCCCTGCGCCGCGGAGACCGGCCCAAGCGAAATCAGCGAAAACGCGGCCTGGGCTGAGGAGAGCGGCAGTTGCAGGTCCCAGACGCCGCGCCCATGCAGTCCGGCGCGCAGCGTACGCGAGGCGTTGCGCAGCGTCAGGGAGAGCACCGCGGCATTCGGCAAATCCGTTCCCAGCGGCGCCCAGTTGGCCCCGCCATCCTGCGTATAGAACACACCCACATCGGTTGCTGCGTAGATGGTGCCGTTTGTGGGGTCGAGCGGATCGATCACCAGGTCGTTCACCGGAGTATTGGGCAGCGCCGTGGGCGAGCCGCTGTTGCAGCCTCCGCTGATGTCCGTCCAATTCTTCCCGCCGTTGGTGGATTCGAAGATGTGGCCGACATCATCGACAAAGCCGCAGAAACCGGAGTAAGCCACCAGCACAGTCTGCGGGCTGCCGGGAGATGCGAGGACCCTGGAGATGCTGCGACCATCCACCGGATTCACGGGGACGGACGCGGCGGGCAGCGGCGCGGCGGAAACATCCAGCCAAAGCGCCCCGATGCCCGACATCGCCGTGGAAGTGACGTGCACATGCCCGTTGCTGTCTCCCGCGTACACCGTGGTCCCATCCCCGGCCGCGCTGATCGAGGTGTAGTCCGCGGTGGTGGCGGTGCATAACGAGGAGGCCGGCTGGGCCATCCAGTTCGCCGCTCCGTTCACTGTCTGGTAGATGCGGCAGGTTCCCAGGTACAGGACGTTGTGATTGCCCGGGGTGGGATCTCCGGCCAGGGGCGGGATGAACTCCGCCGCATCCGACAGGCTGATGCCGATCCCGGAAGTCGAAAAACTTACCTGGCCGGTGAGGGCATTCAGGTCGCCGTTGGTCTGCGATTTTCCCAGGAAGAACGTTTTGCCCTGGATGAATTCCGTGGTGGCGTAAACGGTGCTGGGATTCGCCGGGTCAATGTAGGTGTATCCGCCGTCCGCAAACAGGATTTGCGTCCACACGTTGCCCACGCTGGCCTGGTCGTATTTCTGCAGCCCATTATCCTGCAAGCCGCCCACGCTGATGCGCTGGCTCGACGGGTGGATGGACATCCCCGGATAAAACTGGGAGAGGGTGAGCGTTGCATTCAGGTCGCTCCAGGCGATCGGCGTGGTTCCGGTGGCGTTCATCGGCGAGCTCCACACCCCGCCATCGTTGCCCACGTAGAGAGTGGTTCCCGGCGCCGCACCCGAAACCGGCGAAAAGGCGATGGCGTGCTGGTCCACGTGGATCTTGTTGGTGCCGTCGTAGGCGATGGGCGTCCAACTGTTGCCCCCATCCGCGGACATCAGCAGCGTCAGGCTGGCGCCGCTGGGGCTGGTCAGCGCGCTGCCGCCCACGAGCAGCAGGTTGGGATTCGCCGGATGGACCTTCACCACCAGGTCGTAGTAGCACTGCGAGGCGCAGAGATCGTGCGAGCCGGAGCTGTTCGCGGGAAGGCTGCCGGTGAGGTTCGTCCAGGTGTTCCCGCCGTCCACGCTTTTGAAGAGCCCGCTGAGCGTGGCGGAATTGTTGATCGCCGCGGCCACCGCGGCATACAGGGTGGCGCCGGCCCCGGTAGTCGAGGGGGCCAGCGCCAGGGCGATGCGCCCGGCGGCCGCGCCCGCCACAGGGAAGCTCGTCAGTTGCGTCCAGGCCTGCTGCGAACAACCCGCGTTGGCTGCCGTGGTTTTGTAGATTCCATTCTGCGTGTCGCCGAAATACGCCCCCAGCGCGGCATACGCGGTGGTTCCATTGGCATCCAGCACCACGGACATTGCCGGCGCGCCGGAAACCACTTGCGTCCAGGTGGCCCCGGCATCGTTCGAGCAGTACACGCCGGAAGAGGTTCCGGTATCCACGCTCAGGAACACGCGCACCCCGGCCAGGAGCGTGTTCGGATCCGACGGATTCACCACGATGTCGCTGATAAACGTGCCGCCCACCGCCTGATTGAACGGCCCGGTGAACGATGTGATCCCGCCATTTGCGCTGTGCACGGTGCCCGTGGCGCCCAGTTGCGTCCAGGTGGCGCCGCCATCGGTGGATTTCAGGATGCCGGCCCCGTAGTAATTGTCCCCGGCAAAATTGAGCTCCCCGGTTCCGGCGTAAATGGTCTGGCAGGCGCCGGAGCCGCAACTGGAGGGATCAATGGCGATCGCGCCCATGGAGAGGGAAGGCTGCGCGTCCGTGAGCGGGGTCCAACTGGCGCCACTGTTCGTGGATTTCCAGAGCCCGCCATCGGCGCCGCCCAGGTAGAGGATGGCCGGGTTCACCGGGTCCACGGCCAGCGCGCTCACCCGCCCGGAAACATTGGTAATGCTTCCCGTTTGGCCGAGAAAGTCCTGGCCATTCGTGAATGTGGGGGTAGGGCCGATGGAGGTCCAAACCGCGCCGGGATTCACCAGGGAAGTGGACGCGCCTGCCGTCCCCGCGCTGTTTGCGGCAGACCCGGCGACGCGTTGAGCCAACTCGCGGCGCATCAATCCGACGTGCTCGATGGCTTGCTGGCGGGCGCCCCCCGGGATCCTCGCCAGGGGAAATCGCCGCGGGCGGTAAAACCAGTCCTCGCGCTCGCGCAGGTGGTCCGTGTCCGCGCCGGCCGTTTCGCCCGGGTCCGGGGCGGCCTGGCTGGTAGTGGCGGCAGCCGTAGCTCCGTCCGTGGTGGGTGAGGCCTGCGGGCTGGCGGGCGAGCTGGATTGGCCCCTTGCGGGAAGGGAGATCAAGCAGGCCAGAAGCACACCGCCGGCACAGGCATAGGGCACCACTCGACCCCACTTCAGATTCATGCATTACCCCTCGACAACAAGATGCGCGCATCCCGCCTGAGGCTGCCAAGACCTTGATACAAAAGGAGGATGATTCCGGCCCCTGTGTCCCGATGTCACTGGAGATTTATCCCGGCCGCTTGCGATGCTGCGGTTTCCGGCCCCCGCCGGGAGGAGCAGGTTTGTAGAAGCCCCTGGAGCACGCCGCTCTCAAAGCTAACAACCCGGTCCAAGCGTGTCAACCCAGGCAGCACAGGCAATCCTGGCTGTGCTGGCGGCCGCGTCGTCTGGTAACGCAGGCGTCCGGCGCCGGTCTGTGGCTCGCTTTTCGTGCGCAGACAGGATTGTCTGTGCGACCCCTGCCCCACGCGGGGGCAAACCCGCGCCGCATTTTGTTTTTGGCGCGTGTCTGCCCTATTGCAGCGTGAGCGTATACACCGCCGGATGCGATGCGTTGCCGGACGTGGC
>DATIYQ010000355.1:0-2085 GCA_035517515.1 Binatia bacterium | reverse complement strand
TATTCAGACTGGATTCCGCTGCGCTTCCATGGCGCCCGCGGCGCGCTCCTCGAGGGCATCTGCCGCATGTACTTGAAATCCGTGCAGCCCGAAGCGGAGCTCTATGTCTCCCCGGTGCACATTGATCCGCGCCGGCCCGCGCTGCCCATCTCCTATCCGCTGGAATATTCCGCCGGACTTGGCAATCACCACCATCCCTTCGCCACCCTCGGCCGGGCCGAAGATACCCGCGCGCTGGAAAACGGCGCGATGGAGCAGGGGGCGTTCCTCGAGCAGTGCTACCAGGTTCACGCGGAGCGCGAGCGCATGTTCTTCGACGCCCTGGAGCAGACCCGCCGTGGCCTGTGCGTTTGCGTTTTCGACATCATCGATCGCGTGCAGCACATGTTCTGGCGTCAATTGGAGCCATCGCCGGCCGAGCCTCCGGAACCCAGCTCCATCGAAGCGCTCTACCAGCGCATGGACGCGCTCGTCGGGCGGGTGCTTGAGCGCGCCGGCACGGATGCCCTGGTGCTGTTCCTCTCCGTTCACGGATGCAAAGCCTTCCGCCGCAGTTTCAATCTGAATGCCTGGCTCCATCAGCACGGATATCTGGCCCTGGTTTCCGGCAGCACGGTCAGCGAAGAGCGCTTTCGCCAGGTGGACTGGCAGCGCACGCGCGCCTACGGCCTGGACTCCTGCGGGCTCTATCTGAACCTGGCCGGACGTGAACGCTACGGCATCGTCCAGGCTGGAGAAGAGGCGGACGCCCTGCTGGCGGAACTGCGCCAGAAATTGACCACCGCCGCGGATCCCGCAACCGGTCAGCCGGCCATCCGCTCGGTATTCGACAGGCGCGAGGTTTTTCACGGGCCGTACGTGGAGAACGCGCCAGACCTGCTCATCGGCTACGCGCCGGGCCATGGCCCTGCGCGGGAATCCGTGCACGGCGCGGTGATGGGCGAAGTATTTGCCGAAAATACTCGCGCCTGGAGCGGCGACCACATCATGGACCCGCGCGACGTGCCCGGCGTTTTGTTTGCCAACCGCAACATTCTGGGGGAACGGCACCGCATCGAAGACTTGGCCCCCACGATTCTGCAGATTTTCGGCCTCCCCGTGCCGCGGTACATGGACGGCCGCGCGTGGACCATCCGCACCGAGCCTGCTCCGCCCCGCCCTCCAGGTCCCCTCCCGGGTCCCTTGTGATGTGCGCCGCGGCCTCCAGCGTCCCGGTGATTTCCTTTCGCGCCGCCTCCTACCGCCTGCCGCAGGGGCCCACGCTGCTCGAACCGCTTTCCCTGGAGATTCACGCGGGCACCACCCTGGTGCTGCTCGGCCGCAGCGGAGCCGGGAAGACCACCACGCTGAAACTCGCCAATCGTCTGCTCCCGGCCTCTGCGGGCGACGTGCTGGTGGAAGGGAAATCCGTTTCGGAGTGGGACCCCATTCGCTTGCGCCGGCAGATGGGTTACGCCATTCAGGACGTCGGCCTCTTTCCGCACTACACCGTGGAGCGCAACATCGGCCTGCTGCCGGCTGTGGAGGGCTGGCCGCAGCAGCGCATCCGCCAGCGCGTGCGCGAACTCATGGCGCTTGTCGGCCTGGATGCCTCGCTCACCCGGCGGCTCCCGCGGGAACTCTCCGGCGGCCAGCGCCAGCGCGTGGGCGTGGCCCGGGCCCTGGCGCTCGATCCTCCCGTCCTGCTCATGGATGAGCCCTTCGGAGCACTCGATCCCCTCACCCGCGCGGAGTTGCAGGCGGAATTCGCGCGCCTTCAGCAGCGGCTCGGCAAGACCGTGGTCTTGGTGACTCACGATTTGCGCGAGGCGCTGCTCTTGGGCACGGAGATCGCTCTGTTCGATTCCGGCCGGCTCGCCGGGCGCTATTCTCCCGCCGCTTTTCTTTCCACAGGGGACGCGCTGGCCGCGGGCTTCCGGCAGGCCTTCGCGCTCGGCGAAAGCCCGGGCCGGCCATGAATCTGCTCAGCTATTTTCTCGGCCATCCGCGTGAAGTCTGGACCCTCACGCTCGAACACCTGTGGCTCACTGGAATTTCCGTGGTCCTCGCCGTCCTGGTTGGATTGCCCCTGGGAGTGGGCATCGC
>DATIYQ010000354.1:0-6136 GCA_035517515.1 Binatia bacterium | reverse complement strand
GCGGTCACGGTGGTCGTCACTGTGTTCGTGGCCCCGTCAATCACCGTCACGTTGCCGCTGCCGGAATTCGCCACGTAAATCTTGTTGGTCACCGGATTCACGTTAACGGAATTGGGAAAGGTGCCCGCGGCGACGGTGGTGGTTCCATTCGTGGCGCCGTCAATCACCGTCACGTTTCCGCTGGCGTTGTTGCTCACGTAAATCTGATTGGTCACCGGATTCACGGCGATGCGCGAGGGCGTGGTCCCCACGGTGACCGTGGCGGTGGCCATGTTGGAGCCGCCGTCGATCACCGTCACGTTGTTGTTGCTCGGGCTGACCACGTAGATCAGGTTGGTGGCCGGATTCACGGCCAGCGAGGAGGGATGGAGCCCGGTGATGACGGAAGTGACCACGGAATCCGTGGCCCCATCAATCACCGTCACGGTGTTGCCGCTGGAGATGGTCACATAGATTCTGTTGGTCAGCGGATTGACGGCCACGAACTGCGGCGCGGTGCCCACGGTGATGTTGCTCTCGGAATTGGTGGCACCGTTGATCACAGTCACGGTGTTCGAGCCCATGTTGGCCACGTAGATTTTGTTGGTGACGGGATTGACCGCCGCGGAATTCGGCCCGAGGTCCACGCTGACCGTGGCCGTGACTGTCTGCGCGTGTGCGGGAAGGGCCGTCCCGGCCAGACACAGGAGCACTACCAACGCGAAAACGATCCGGGAAGGCGTCATTTTCCGCTTCTCCCTGCCGCGTCTGTTGCCCAGCGGCGGTCAGCTCAAGACGGCGAATTTTCCCGGCGGGGAATGGCGAAACGAGCCAATGGCGTGCGATTTGGAAATTTTTCGACCTGAACCATTCCGACCCCGGGGCAGGGGGCAGACTACTACTGGCGCGGTATTACGACAAGCGATAAAGATTTGGACAGGAGGCGCCGGGACGAAGGGTAGTGGAACGCCCGGGACGAGCCATGCGCCGGGAAGGCGATGGGCGCACGCCGTGAGTTTAGGCCCTCAGAGCATGGGCGGAACTATTCCGCGGTGCGCAGGTGCATCCACACCAGCCAGGCCATCGTAGCCAGCATGCCGCACCCGCCCAGCCAGCGCGTGGTGCCGCCGATGCGCGTGTCCTGCAGGAGCACACCCCATTGGCTGAACAGGATGTTCCAGTCGTGGTCCACCGTGTCGCCCACACCCACCAGAGGCAGGGCCTCTGCTCTCGCGTCGGCCATGTACGTGCCGATGTAGAGGAAATTCTCGAAGAACCAGAACGAGGCAAACGCCACGCCCGCGGTTTCCCGCCGCAGGTAGAAATAGATTCCCACGCAGAGCGGCACGATCAGCTCCCCCAGCGTGCCGCCCAGAATCATCAGGGTGTGGCCAAACCAGGAGAAAAACATGTGCCCGGCCTCGTGAAACACCAGATTGGCGTGGTCGATGAAAAGGAACCCCTCGGTATCCCGCGCCGCATACCAGAGAAACAGGGCATAGGCCGCAAGCCAGGCGGCAAGCGCGCCGCGCGAGACCGGCTTCCACTCCCCGGCGTCATCCTGCCCGCGCATGGCTTGATTCTAGAGTGGTGCGGGGGCCACGCGCACCCGCGGTTTCGCGGAATTCCACGCAGGAGTTACTTGGCGCGGGCCCGGTGGCAGCGCGCGCCGCCCGCAGGTTTTTGCCGCCGGCCGGGAACGCCGTTATAGAATGACCCGGGAAGAATTCATGCAGCCATGGCTCCAGCGCGCCGGGATTGCTTTCGCTGCGGTTCTCGCGGCGCTGTGGGCCGCGGTTCCCGCTGCGCCACAGGATAAGCCGGCCGCAAACGCGGAGCGCAAAGCGGCCGCGAAAACGCAGAAAGCGGCCGGAATCCAGCGTGCCCCCGTATCTCAGCTCGTCCAGCGGGTGCTGGAGGAAGAGGCGCGGCTGGACATGGCGCGCCGGCTCGCTCGCACTGCCGCCACTCCCGATGAATTACGGCTGGCGCAAAAGGCGGTGCGCCTGGCCGACCATGAGCTGGACCTGACCTTCATGGTCGGCCTGCGGCGGGCGGCTGAGGATCCGACCCCGCCCACGCCGGAAGCAAAGGCATTCCAGGACCGCGTGAACTCCCTGCTGGCCGAGGCCAGCCAACAGCAACGCGTGGTGGACCAGCTCAAGAAGAAACTCGTGGGAACGCGCGGACGGCGGAAAGAAACGCTGCAGGGACAGCTCGACCTGGAAGCGGCGAAGCTGGAACTCTCCAACGATGAATTGGCGGACGCGCGCGAGGATCTGATCAATGCCGGGGGCGACCTGAAAACCCAGATCGAACGCCTCCAGGCGGAGCACGATGCCGCAGAGCAACATTCCGCGGCGGCCGCCGCCCAGGCCGGCCCGGCCCCGGGAGCTCAGGGGCAAACCTCCGACACTCTGCTGGCCGCGCTTCAGGGCTGGTTCCAGCTGCGCGGCGTGCACAACCAACTGGGAGCGGCCCTGGAGGATGCCTCAGCCGCCGTGGAGACGGTCAAGGAGCGCCAGGCGGATTTCGAGAAACGCAGTGCCGCCGGCATTACTCCTGCTCCGGCAGCGTCCGCGGCGGGCACGACCTCTTCGGCGGCCCTGGACGCCATCCGCCAGCAATCCCGCAATGCCAAAATCCAGGCGGCGTACAAGTTGCGCGTCCGCGATCTGAGCGAGCTGGCCATTACCTACCAGAAGTGGGGAGACCTGGTGGCCCTCCGCCAGAGAGTGGCAGGCCGCGCCGTCCTGGAAGGTCTGCTATGGATCGCCCTGATTCTTCTGGTGGCGTTCGGCGCCCATCGCATGGTGCAACGCTTTGTGGTACGGGCCACCCAGGACCGGCGCAGGCTGCACACCATGCGCACGCTTTCGCGATTTGTGATTCAGGCGTTCGCGCTGGGCCTGATTCTGCTGGTGGTGCTGGGCCCGCCCAGCCAACTGGCCACGCTGGTGGCGTTTGCCGGCGCCGGCCTGACCGTGGCGCTGAAGGACTTCATCGTCAGCTTCATCGGCTGGTTCATGCTGATGGGACAAAATGGAGTACACGTGGGCGACTGGGTGGAAATCAACGGAGTGTGCGGCGAGGTGGTGGAGGTCTCGCTCTTTCACACCGTGCTTCTGGAGACGGGCAACTGGACCGACCCAGGGCATCCCACCGGCCGCAAGGTGACCTTCACCAACAGCTACGCCATCGAGGGCCACTACTTCAATTTCTCCACCTCCGGGCAATGGCTGTGGGACGAATTGCAGATCCTGATTCCCGCCGGAGACAGCCCCAATGCGCTGGCCGATGCGCTTTTGCGCATGGTGATGGAGGAGACGCAGGCCAATCAGCAACTGGCGGAAGCGGAATGGCAGAAACTTGCTCCGCAGGCGCACGGCGCGCGTTCCGTTTCTGCGGCGCCGGTGGTGATGGTGCAACCCTCCGGGGCCGGGGTCACCGCCCGCGTGCGCTATATCACCCGCGCCCACGAACGCTTCGATCTCCGCGCGCGGCTCTACCACCGCGCCGTCGAGCTGTTGCAGGGCGGCGCGGCTCCAGCCGCGGGAAAGAGCCTGGCAACCAGCCCCGGCTAGCGGCGCGCCGCGGTCAGATCCGGTCGCGGCGCGGCAAGATGGACACCCAATCCCCCGCCACGTGCTCGAGCGTGTTCTCTGGAATCACCAGGAAACAATTCGCGCGCGCCAGTGCGGCTATGTCTCCGCTGCCCTGCCAGGCCAGCTCCGCCACCTGTGCCTCGCCCTCCTGCCAGGTAAGCTCGGCGGGAAGAAAATGCGTGAGCGGAGCCTTCAGCCGGACCGCATGGCTCAGCCGCGCCTTCAGCAGCGGCAATGGCCGCGGCGGCGCTCCGGAGAGAATATCCAACAGCGGCACGCCGAAGAGTTCAAACGTGACCATCGTGGACACGGGATTGCCCGGCAGCCCGAGCACCGGCTTTTCCCGGCACATGGCCAGCACCGCTGGCCGGCCGGGCCGGATGGCTACCGCATCGAACAGCATGGACGCGCCCAGTTCGCGTAACACATCTTCGACTAAATCGTATTTCCCCGCGGATACGCCGCCGGTAAGCACCAGGGCATCCGCGGCCAGACCCTCTTCGATATACAGCCGCAGGCGGGCGGAATCGTCTGCCACGGGGCCCAGCGGCACGGGAATTCCTCCGGCCAGCGCCACCTGGGCGGAAAGCGAACTCGCATTGCTGTTGCGGATTTGAAACGGCCCGGGAGTGGCGCTCACCGGAACCACTTCGTCGCCGGTGGAGAGTATGGCCACGCGAGGGCGCAGGAACACGGGCAGGTGATCGTGGCCAAACTGCGCGGCGATGGCCACCTCGGCGTATCCCAGGCGGTGGCCGGCGCGCAGAATTTCCGAGCCGCGCCCGGCTTCGCTGCCACGCGGGACAACGTTTTCACCCCGGGCCACGGGGCGACGGATGACTACGGAGTCCACGGCCGGTTCGGTATGTTCAATCATCACCACGGCGTCCGCCCCGGCGGGCACGGGCGCGCCGGTCATGATCTGAACGCATTGCCCCGGGCCCACGGTTGCGCTGAACTGGCCGCCGGCGCGCACCTCCCCGGCAAGAGTGAGCCGGGCGGGAACCGCCGCAACATCGGCCGAGCGCACGGCAAAGCCGTCGCGCGTCGAACGGTCGAAGGGCGGAGCATCCCGATCCGCGAGCAACGTCTCCGCCAGCACCCGGCCCAGAGACTCCGCGAGCTCTACTTTTTCGTGCAGCAGGGGCACGGCGCCGGCTCGCGCCTCCGCGGCCTCGATGAGGATGCGCCGGGCCTCGATGTAGGAAATCATGGCTGGGATTGCCGGGGCGGCTTAGCCCGCCGGTTTGATGCCAGGAGGTCGGCCGGAAGCCGCGGCGGTGCAATGGTGCGGCATCGGCTCAGAGCCAGGAGGCCAGCTTGGTGCCGGGCAGGAGAAATGTGGCTTCGCGTTCGGGTCCCGTGGAGATCATCCCGATCTCCGTTTCCAGCGCGTCGGAAATGAATTTCAGATACTCCCGCGCGGCCACCGGCAACGCCGCGGAATCGCGCAAGCTGCTGGTGGGCGCCATCCAGCCGGGAAGCATCTTGTATTCCGGCGTCACCTTCTCGAGAGTCTCCACGTCCGGCGGCATTTCCGCGAGCGGTGTGCCCTTGTAACGATAGCCGGTGCAAACCTGAATCTCCGGCTGGGTGTCGAACACGTCCAGTTTGGTGACCACCAGGGAATCAATCCCGTTGATCTCCACCGCGTAGCGCAACATCACCAGGTCCAGCCACCCGCACCGCCGCGGGCGTCCTGTGACTGCGCCGAACTCCTGCCCGCGCTGGCGGAGCGCGCTGGCCTCCAGATCCGGCATCTCTGTGGGAAATGGTCCGCCCCCCACACGCGTGGTGTATGCCTTGGTGATTCCGGCAACCCCGGTGATCCTGCGCGGCGGAAGCCCGGAGCCGGTGCACGCGCCGCCGGCGGTGGAATTGGACGAAGTGACAAACGGATAGGTGCCGTGATCAATGTCCAGCATGGTGCCCTGCGCGCCTTCCAGCAGCACCGACCTCCCTTCGCGCACGGCGTGCAGCAGCAACGCGGTTGTGTCCGCCACAAACGGCCGCAGGCGCTCGGCATACTGTTCGTACTGCGCGGTGAGACCTTCTACCTGGAGCGATTGCCCGAAGGCCGCCCGGCAAATGGCGTCCTTCTCCGCGGCCAGGCGGCCCAGCTTCTCGCGGAAGCACGGGCGGTCCATCAGGTCGCACACGCGCAGGCCACGGCGCGACATTTTGTCTTCATAGGTGGGGCCGATGCCGCGCGAAGTGGTGCCGATTTTGGAGGCGCCGCGGGCGGCCTCTGCCGCCACCTCCATCTGCCGATGAAAGGGAAAGATCACGTGCGCGCGGTTGCTCAGGAAGAGCCGCCCGGTGGCGTCGATTCCGGCTTTCGCCAGCGTGTCCATTTCCGCAACCAGCGCCGCGGGATCCACCACCACTCCCGGGCCGATCACCGCGCGCTTCCCGGGCCGCAAAATGCCGCAGGGAATCAGTTGCAGGATGAAGCGGTGCCCGTTGAAGATCACCGTGTGGCCGGCATTGTGCCCGCCGCTGTAGCGCGCCACCAGGTCGAAGGACGCGGCCAGGTAGTCCACCACCTTGCC
>DATIYQ010000353.1:0-14463 GCA_035517515.1 Binatia bacterium | reverse complement strand
CCTGCTTCTGGGCTTCGGTCTGGCGGCGTTTTTCATGTCCTGGTATCACGGCCCGGTCACGGCCATGATTCACGACATGATGCCGCCACGCGCCTACGCGACCTCCGTGGGGCTGTACATGCTGGTGACGCAGCTTGCGGGAGCGTTCGGCCCCAGCCTGGTGGGCAACGTCTCCGACATTTTCGATTTGCAGCTGGGATTGCAGTTTGCGGTGGCGGTGATGGCCGCGGGGTCGCTTTCGTTTCTGCTGGTGATTTACTTTATTCGCCGGCACGGGCTGCGGCATCCAGCGCTCTCGTCGTATCATCCGGCGGCGGATGGGGGCGCGGGGGGATAGCGGGGGCGCGCGGGGACGCGGGAAGAACTGCCAACCGCGGCAGGGCGTCACGTGCACAGGCTGAAAGCCTGTGCGACTTGCGGCGATCCTGGGGGCGCGACCGGAGAGGCGGCGGGACTGTGCTATGCTGCGATTTGTCCCAGCCAGGAAACTTCCATGCCGGAAACCGCTCCCTGCCCGCACCGCCGCGTGCGCCTGATTGCCAAAGATCAGGACGCCGAGTACGTGGAATGCCTGGACTGCGGCGCGTTGCTGGAAAAAGAAGAACTGGCCGAGCCCTCCGGCTTCAACGAATCCCTTTCCGACGCTTGAGCGGGTGGAAAAAGCTGCCAGGCGAGGCGAGCGGCCTGCCGAGCCTGGGGCTCGCGCATCTTTCCGGCCTTCCGGGCGGCAGGAATTGTTTTCAGTTTGGGAGGAACGGTACAGAGGTCCGCTCTTCCCGGTGCCTGCGTGGTGTCCCGGGAAGAGCGGATGATCCTGGTGAACTATTTCTCGTGTTCAACTTCGTTGGCTTCCAAGCGGGGGGAGTGTTTCTCCAGGACGGCGGCCAGGTGACGGCCGGATGGCGGGATTTCGATATGCCCGCCCAGTACGATTTCTCTTGCCGTCAGCTTGCGGCCGTAGACGTCTGCGGAGGCGTCGTCATCGGGGCGAAGTGTGGTGCCTTCCAGCGAAATGCCGGCAAAGAGGCCGCGTGCGCGTGAGTAGCTGAGAATTTCCGCGCGCATGCTGGCATCTGTGGTGGCGGAAGCATCGCGGCCCACAGGACCTGCCGCGACGGAAGCATCTCCGCCCAGCTTGACTTTGCTGCTCAGAATTGCATTCGCGCCCCGATGATTCATCACCAGAAGGACGAGATCGGTAGCTTCCCCGCCGATCTGGAATCCGATGCTGCCGCCTTCCAGCGCCATCATCGCCGAAGCGCCCCACGGGCCACGGAAGTGCTCGCCGGTGCGGCACACCATGGCCCCCCGGCCATAGTTGGCGCCGATGCCGAAAGCGGCCTTAAGAACCGATGGGAACACCACCACGCATTCCGCCTTGTCCATCACGTCTCGCGGAATGTTTTCGGGGACGTTCAAGACTTCCTGCATCACCAGGCCGCAGGTTTCCAGGCGCTCTTGCTCCTTGTTCGCTGCATACGCGGTGAGTGCGATCGCTGCCAGACCCAGAACGAGAATTGACTTGCGAATCATTGAAATCCTCCCTGTTCAGAATTGCGGCTGCGGAAGTTGGCTCCCTCCGGAACCTTTGTGAAGGCGTTTTGAGCCACGCCATGGATGACGGGGTACTGCGCTAGTGTGCTTTCCTGAGTTCCTTTACGAGTTTCCTGGCCTCTCTCATTCGTTCCTTGTAATAGGTCGGGCTGATCAGGACCTCTTGATTCCCAACCGGAACACGCTCCTTGATGCCTTTGTGTGAGAGGAACAGGGCCAGCGCAATGTAGGTCTTGATTTCCTTCTCCAGGAACTTAACCGCTCGTTGCTTCGATGCATCCATGGTTCACCTCCGCGGTGACCCTCCCGGCTAAGCAAGGTTGGCGGAGCCTCTCCCGAAGCTCCGCCAAAGGGGCGTTACAGTACGACGCTGATTTCGATCCGTGTATCGGGGTAGGAGGGGTTGTACAAATAATATCCGCCATCCACGTAATCCACGTAAACCTGATCGGTGTAATACCAGTCTCCCGGCCAGGGCTGGACGAATCCGAACCAATAGCCGCCATATTGGAAACGGGAATAACCGTCAACGATTCTCGGGCTGTCGATGCGGAATCTATGTTCGCTGCCAAAACTCCCGCGGAAGTGTTCGTCGGGGATGCGGCGATGTGAATTGGAGCTGAGCCGGAGGGCCGGCTCGGCGCGTTGTTTCTCTTCGGCCTGCTTGGTGCGCTGCACCTGCTGGGGATGCTGTTCAGCCTTGGCGTGTTCTTCCTGCTTGGCGGGCTGTGCGCGCTCTTCCTGCTTTTGGGGCTGGGCCTTTTCTTCCTGCTTAGCAGGCTGTGCACGTTCTTCCTGCTTTTCGGGTCTGGCCTTCTCTTCCTGCTTGGCAGGCTGTGCGCGTTCCTCCTGCTTTTGGGGTTGCGCCTTCTCTTCCTGCTTGGCAGGCTGTGCGCGTTCCTCCTGCTTTTGGGGCTGGGCCTTCTCTTCCTGCTTGGAAGGTTGTGCGCGTTCTTCCTGCCTTTCGGGTTTGGCCTTCTCTTCCTGCTTGGCGGGCTGTGCGCGTTCCTCCTGCTTTTGGGGCTGGGCCTTCTCTTCCTGCTTCGGCGGCCTGGCGTCTTCCTGCCCTGCGTACACAGGCGCCAAGGATCCGAGAAGAAGGAACAGGGCTCCCATGCTGATCATGCCAACTGGTTTCATGTGTGTTGCCTCCCTTGCAATCATTCCGTGCACCGGCCGCTCTCGCGGTTGGCGCAGTTGTTGCTTTCCATTCTTGATTCCGGCCGGTGACCCGCAACTCTGCCCTGCGGTCTCTCCGGGCCGCCTACGTGCCGATGTGCCCGATGCGAACGTTGCTCAGAGGGTGCAGAAGTCCGGTGACATTCAAGATCCACAGGACGGTGGCGATCACCACGACCGCGTTCAGGATCGACTTGATCGAACCGGCCATGGGGATGAAGGAGTTCACCAGCCACAGCAAAACGCCCACCACGATGAGAACTCCCACTAATTGAAGTAAAGGCATGATTGATTCCTCCCGTTCCTCTCGCGGGCATGTGCTTCGGCCCGATTTCCGTAGTTGTCCCGGTTGTTCTGATGACTGCAGATCACGTATCGAAGGCGGGAGTGGAAGGAAGCCAACGATATCCGGTGTTTGTCAGGCGGAAGATTCCGGGCTTGCCGCTGTCCGTGTCCTCTGCCTTCCTCCACAGTTCAGCATCCTAGACGAATCGGGAAACGCGGTCTGTCCACTTGTGGACACTTTCGGGGAATCTTTGCCCCCGCGCGGCCGCGTGGTACGATGGCCGAAAACAGGCAGACTGCCGCCATGGCCATTCCAAACCGCATCGCGAGCAAGAGCATGGCGAAGAAGGTATTCAACGCCCAGGATTTTCTGGATTCGGCAGGGGTGGCCAGAAAGATCGCGGAATTCAAGAAAAACGATACGCTCTTCTCACAGGGCGATCCCGGCAAGGAAGTCATTTACATCCAGAAAGGCAGGGTCAAACTTTCGGTCGTCAATGAAGTAGGCAAAGAGGCCGTGGTGGCGATACTGGGACCGGGGGATTTTGTAGGCGAGGGCTGCATGGCCGGCCAGCCGGTGCGGATCGCGACGGCCACGGCGCTCGCGGTCACCACTGCCCTGCTGATTGAAAAGAGCGAGATGACGCGTGTCCTCCATCTGGAACAAGCGTTCTCCGACCGGTTTATCTCGTTCATGCTCACCAGGAATATCCGCATCGAGGAGGACCTGGTCGATCAGCTTTTCAACTCGAGCGAAAAGCGGCTGGCTCGCGCATTGCTGCTGCTGGCGCGCTATGGCAAGAAAGAAAGCCCGGAAACGATGCTCCCCAGAGTCTCCCAGGAGATGCTGGCGGAGATGATCGGGACCACGCGCTCCCGGGTGAATTTCTTCATGAACAAGTTCAGGAAGCTGGGTTTTATTCACTACAACGGCGGGATCAAGGTCCACGATTCCCTTCTCAGCGTCGTACTGCACGATTGATGGCCCACGACCGTCTGCCGGCGTGGTTCAGCACCGCCCGGAAGGATGGATGGAGCAGCGCCTGCGGCTTGGCAGTTTCCCGTCTGCCGAATCACTTGATTTGCGAACCTGACCTTTCGGTGGCGCGCCGCGGCTGGCTGGTTGCGAAGGCCCACCCGGCTGCATGGGGATCCCATCGCGGTGGTTGCATCCGCACCAAGGAGAAAATCTCTGCCGCTCCACGCCAGGCCAGATAACCGAGCACAAGGATCAGCAGCACTGCGGAATAAGCAACGCCCAAGCCTGCAAGCGCCACCATGAACTCCCGCGCGACGTAGGACCCGCGGAACAGCAGTCCGGAAACCAGCGCGGCTCCACCGAGCATCGCGAGTCGTTTCACTCCGCGTCCCTGAAAGCAGGCCCGGCCCGCCCTGCGGCCGCCTCAGTTTGGAGTTCCCGAAAGAAATCGAGGATCGTGGTTTTGGTTCGGGTGTCCATCGGAACGTCAATCGGTGCCTTGACCACTGTGGGCAGGGGCACTACTTCCCGAACAGGGCAATCGACCGCGTTTCGGTCTTTCACATTCTTCATGGAATGGTCCTCCTGTGTTGTCCAGCCTTCAGTGAACACTGTTCGCAAAAACGAATTCTGAGCGCGCGTACCGAGGATTTGGGACAGTGGCGCCAAGCGATTACTTGTGCCGCCGGTCGCTGCTATTTTCGGAATGGCCGTTCACCTCCAGCCAACCCAGCAGAGAGCGAATGCTGCCGTGCGCCAAAGCGACGCTGGAATCTGCCGCGCCGTAATAAAGGCGGATGGTGTCTCCGTCCGCTGCCACCGTATAACCGCAGGGAAATACGACGTCCTGGACATCTCCCTGGCGTTCATATTCCGCCTCGGGCGCAAACATCCAGGGATCCCCGCGGATCAGGCATTTTTCCGGCTCTTCGAGATCGAAGAGGGCCAAACCCAGCCGGTAGATGGAGCTGGAAGGCGTCCTGCGGACGCCGTGATAGATCATCAGCCAGCCTCGCGCCGTTTCAATCGGCGGAGGCGACATCCCAATCTTGTTGGCATCCCACCAGGCCCCACGCCGCGCCTCCAGCATGAGCTTGTGATTTCCCCAGTGGCGCAGGTCCGGAGAGTAGGAGATCCACACGTGCGCTCCGAGGGGCGTCATGGGCCGGTGGATCAGGGCCCAAAATCCTTGAATCCTTCGCGGCAGGAGCGCGGCGTCCTTGTCGTCCGGCGGCATGACCACGCCAAATCGCTCGAAGCTCCGGAAATCTTCGGTGAGCGCCAGAGATACCCCCGGGCCACCGCGAGAGTAGGAGGTGTAAGCGACGGCATATTTCTTGAGTTCGGGCACGTAGGTGATGCGCGGATCTTCAATCCCCCATAACTCTTCGGGGTAATGCTCCGGATTGGGCATGAGTGTGGGTTCACGATCGATTTGCCAGGCGTCCACACCGTTTGCCGACCGGGCTGCGCACAGATGGGAGAGCCCGCGGCGATCCTCCACACGGCACAGCAGCAGGGTGGAACCATCGCGCAGAAGGGTTGCGCCGGCATTGAACACGCTGTTGATGGAATATGGCCAGTCCTTTGCCGTCAGAATCGGATTGCCCGGATGACGGAGAAAGAGCGCCTCCTCTTCTTTCACGATTGTCTTCAAGGTCAAATTCACTGTGCTCATGGGAAGGTTGGCTCGCTCTTCTGCGTGGATTGCCGGGATCCGCGCTGCTGGTCAGAACTTTCTGGCGGTGATGTTGGCTTCTTCCAACTTGCGCATTTCCAGGAGCGCCATCAGAAAAGCCAGCGTGGACTCCGCCCCCTGGTTTTCGTTGGCCCGGTCGGGATGCAGGCCGTCCCGGCAGCCGCCTGTCGCCGGATCGTAGAGCGCAATCTGAAGGTCGTTGTCTCCCAGGAACCAATTCAACGCGGACCAGGCCTGATTTCGCCAGCGGACCTTTCCCGTGGCGCGATACGCCTCCAAACACGCGGAAACGACCGCACCAGCTTCCACCGGCTGCTGATCGAAACGAGCCTTCTCCGTGGTCTTGGAATAGAAGCCCTCCGAACCGATGGGGACGAAATGGCCCTTGATCTCACAACGCTGGATCGTGACCAGCCAATCCAGCGATTCCAGGCCGACCGCGATCATTTCCTCGTTTGCCGTGCGCGCGCCCGCCCGAACGAGCGCCTGCGGCAATCGCGCGTTGGAGTAGGCGAGAACATTTTCAAACCATTTCCAGTCATCCGAACGATGAGCCCGATAGGAATTCAACAAGCCATTGGCCAGCGCTTCGGCCCCGCTGAGAGCGGCGCGATCCCCCGGAAACGCGTCGAGATATTCCTGGAGTCCCAGCAACGCAAAAGCGCAGGCGCGGGGGCTCTTGAATTCGCCGGCCGCCGGAACCGCAAGCTCAAAAAGACGACCGGCAGCTCCCCGAAATCCGGCGTTTTTGGATCTGCCGAGAACGGTTCCCAATCCCCAGAGGGCTCGTCCGTGGCTGTCTTCCGACCCCTCCGCCTCCTGCCATTGCCGCTCATAGCTCAGACAGTTTCGGAACCGTTTGGTGATGGGATCGAAGGCATACCACAGGAAGGCCAGGTACCGGGAGGCCAGGTCCGGCGAGCCTGCGGCATCCCGAAGCTCAAGATCTTCCAAATACGTATTGACGATCAGCGCGCGGGCGTTGTCATCGGTGGTGTAGCCTTCCGTGTAGTTGGGGACGGTGAATACCGCGTGTTCCAGGATTCCCGTCTGGTCCGTCATTCGAAAGAGATGATCCAACCTGAGATCAGGAAGCCGGCCGAGGGATTTGCCCGTGTTCTGGGCCGAGAAGGTGGCGCGCGGCTTCCTGAGGCGTTCATTGTAGATGCGCTCAAAACTTTGCATGTACTTCTGCGCAACCCGGTTCCACACCATGTCCCGCGCGTACAGATAGGCGCGTTTTCGCATGGCGTGCCTTCCGATCTCGTCGTCAAGCAGCGCAATCGTTTTCTCAGCAATGGCCCGGGGATCATCGAAGGGCACCAGCGCGCCGCGTTCTCCATCCAGCAGCTCGATGGCGTGCAAATAGGGTGTGGAGATGATCGCCTTGCCGGCGCTCAACGCGTAGGCGAGCGTGCCGGAGACGACTTGGGCCTTGTGTTTGTAGGGCGTGATGTAAATGTCCGCCGCACCGATCAATTCCACCAGTTCCTGGGGGCTTACGAAACGGTTCCGGAAGACCACCTGGGCTTCGACGCCGAGCTCCTTCGCCAGGTTCTGCAAATAGGCCCGGTACACGTCGCCTTCGCGGCGAAGGATATGCGGGTGAGTGACGCCGGAAACCATGTACACCACGTTGCTGTGCCGCGCCAGGATTTCCGGCAGGGCTTTGATGACGTTTTCGATGCCCTTGTTTGGCGAGAGCAGGCCAAAGGTGAGCAGGACATCCTTGCCCTCGGTACCGAACGCGTCCTTATAGAAATGGGGATCCGTGAATGGCAGATCGGGGATGCCATGCGGAATCAGATCGATCTTTTCGATGGGGACGTGGAAGACATCCAGCAGGATCTCTCGAGAGTGCTCGCTCATCACGATCAGGCGGTCCGAAAGCGCTGCAATCTCCACCATCACCAATCGCTGGTCCGGAGTGGGGTCCCGAAGCACCGTGTGCAACGTCGTCAGGAAGGGCATCTGCAGGCGCCGCAACATCTCCAGGATATGTCCCCCTGCGCGGCCCCCGAAGATTCCATACTCGTGCTGCAGGCAGACGAGATCGACATTGCTGAAATTGAGAAAGTCCGCGGCTTGCCGGTAGGACGCTGGGTTCCCCTCGGACAGCTCGAACCGGACCCGGTCGGGATAGACGTATCCCTCGTCCACATCATTCACGGGGAGGGCCAGGAGTTCGGTGGCACCGTATTCCGCGTGGATCGCCTCGCACAAATCCGTGGTGAATGTCGCGATTCCACACTTCCGCGGAAGGTAGTTCCCCACCACGGCGATCCGGTTTGGGAGCGCGGGGCGTGCCAACACCGGCGCGAGTGTGACCGGCGTCTCCTCCAGTGCCGGAGGCCGCGGGGCGGTGAGTTCCACGGTTTCTGCGATCGGCATCAGTTTCGGCAGGGCCATAGGTTTTCCATAGATCCACGCCACCGGGCCGGAATACCAACCGGTGTGGGCACTCCGCGGCTAGGGAAACCCTAGCAGGAAGGGCGATCGCAGAACTGTATAAAACAGCACAGTACGCACCTGTGAGAGTCCCTAAGATGGGTCACAGGCAGATTGAGTCCGATCTGCCGCAAGACTGGGCGGGTCAAAGCCCGTCGCCCCGCTGTTCCGCGGAACTGGAGCCCGGATCGTGAGTTTCCCCGGCGGCTGTCCAGGAAATCGAAGAGCTGTTTTGAAGGAGATCTCCATATGAACAATATGCGACGCGCGGTGATGTCTCTCGCGATTCTTTTGTTTTCTGCCTCGCTGCTGCGGGCGCAGGACCTATCCAAATACCGGAACTTTTCGCTGGGCATGAGCCTGGCAGATCTCTCCAAACAGATTGATGCGCGGCCGGGGGACGTCAGGGTGATCCATCGCCGCCCGGCGCTGATAGAGGAATTGACGTGGTGGCCGCGCCTCACCGGATACCCGCCCAAGTCGGAGGCCATCCGCGAGATTCACTTTTCCTTCTGTGACGGCACGCTGTACCGGATCGACGTAACTTACGACGACAAGGCCACAGAGGGCATGACCACCGACGATATGGTGCGCGCCATCTCCGCACGATACGGGACTCCGGGCACGCCGGAAGCCAGCATCAGTCTTTCCGAGGGTGTCTATGACACCACAGAGAAGGTGCTGGCTCGCTGGGAGGACGCAAAAGATTCGGTCAATCTTCTCCGGCCCTCGTCCTACAGCACCTTTGCGCTGGTGCTGTTCGCAAAACAGCAGAATGCCGAAGCCCAGGCGGTGATGGCGGCAGCCGCGAAGCTGGAGATGGTGGACGCTCCGCAGAATGCCATCGACCAGAAGAAAAAGGACGCGGATGTCCTGGAAGCGGCGCGGGTGAAGAATCTGAAAGTGTTTCACCCCTGACGCGGGTCCGCTCCAATCGCGAGCCGGCTGCCGGTATGCACACAAACGCACCCAAGGGAGGACAGGAAGATGACCGTTCAAATCACGCCGCTCCATGACCGCGTTCTAGTCAGGCGATTGGAAGAGAAAGAGGCTGTCCGAGGCGGGATCATCATCCCCGACACGGCCAAAGAAAAGCCCCAGGAGGGCGAAGTGATGGCGATTGGGGCCGGAAAAATCGAAAAGGGCCAGCGCATTCCGGTGGACGTGAAGGTGGGCGACCGCATTCTGTTCGGCAAATATACGGGCAGCGACATCCGGATCGACGGCCAGGAGTACCTGATCCTCCGCGAGGAGGAAATCCTCGCCCGGCTCGGCGGAGCCGCGAAAGCGGCCTCCGGCAGGAAGTAGTCGTCCCGGATTCCAGAGTCTTAGAAAAGCAGAACGTTTCCAGCACCCGGGAGGGTGAACTCCAATGGCAAAACAAATTGTAATGGGTGAAGGCTCACGGCAGGCGATTCTGCGCGGGGTAAATATTCTGGCGGACACGGTCAAGATCACGCTGGGCCCCAAGGGCCGCAATGCGGTGATCGAAAAGAAGTTTGGCGCGCCGGTGATCACCAAAGATGGGGTGACCGTGGCCAAGGAGATCGTGCTCCACGATCCGCTCGAAAACATGGGCGCCCAGATGGTGCGCGAGGTGGCTTCGAAGACCTCCGACGTAGCCGGCGACGGCACCACCACCGCCACGGTTCTGGCCCAGGCGATCTTCCGCGAGGGCGTGCGGACCGTCGCCGCCGGCGCCAGCCCCATGGCGCTTAAGCGCGGCATCGATCGCGCCGTCGAAGTCGCCGTGGCAGAGATCAAAAAGCATTCCCGCGAGGTCAAGGGCGACATGATTGCCCAGGTCGGCACCATCAGCGCCAACACCGACAAGCAGGTGGGCAGCATCATTGCCGAAGCCATGAAAAAGGTCGGCAAGGATGGGGTGATCACGGTGGAGGAATCCCGCACCATGGAGACCACGCTGGAGGTGGTGGAGGGCATGCAGTTCGACCGCGGTTACCTCTCCGCTTATTTCGTCACCGATCCGGCGCGCATGGAGTGCGCGCTGGAGGACGTTCAGATCCTGATTTACGAGAAGAAGATCAGCTCCATGAAGGATCTGCTTCCCATCCTCGAGCGCAGCGCCAGCACCAAGCAGCCGCTGCTGATCATCGCCGAGGACATTGAGGGCGAGGCTCTGGCCACCCTGGTGATCAATAAATTGCGCGGCACGCTGGTGTGCGCCGCCGTGAAGGCCCCCGGTTTCGGCGACCGCCGCAAAGCCATGCTGGAAGACATTGCCATCCTGACCGGCGGCAAAGCGATCACCGAGGACCTGGGCGTCAATCTCGAGAGCGTGAAGGCCGAAGACCTGGGCCGCGCGAAAAAGATCACCATCGACAAGGACAACACCACGATCATTCAGGGCGCCGGTAAGAAGAGCGATATCGAAGGCCGGATCAAGCAGCTCCGCACCCAGGTGCAGGACTCTGCTTCGGACTACGACCGCGAGAAGCTGCAGGAGCGGCTGGCCAAGCTGGTGGGCGGCGTCGCGATCATCAAGGTCGGCGCAGCCACCGAGACCGAGTTGAAGGAGAAGAAGGCTCGCGTCGAGGATGCCATGCACGCTACACGCGCAGCCGTCGAGGAGGGCATCGTGCCCGGTGGAGGTGTGGTGCTCCTTCGCTGCATTCCCGCCCTGGAGAAGCTGAAGCTCGAAGGGGACGAGGCCATCGGCGTGAAGATCGTCACCCGCGCCCTGGAAGAGCCCATGCGCCAGATCGCTCAGAACGCCGGACACGAAGGCGCAGTGGTGGTTGGGCGCGTGCGGGAGTCGAAGGACGACAATTTCGGCTTCGATGCGCAAAGCGGCGAGTTCGGCGACATGATTCAAGCGGGCATCATTGATCCCGCCAAGGTCACTCGACTGGCGCTGCAGAACGCCGCCTCCATCGCCGCCTTGATGCTCACCACGGAAGCCTTGGTGGCCGACATCCGGGAAGAAGAAGATGCCGTTCTGGCAGGCGCCGGACACGGCGGCGGAATGGGCGAATCGTACTAAACGCTGTTTGCACGACGTTTGCTCACGATTCCCCAACCGCCGGGCGCCCCGCCCCTTGCCTGGTAAGGGTGGGGGTTTGGGGGGGCCACCCCTTTGGAATGCGGCAGCAGGACGGGCGGGGCCGATTGCCCCCACGGATCCCCAGCAAGGAGAAAAGCAATGAAGACCGTAAAGACCGAGAAGTGTGCCCACCCGGTGTGTTCGTGCCCGACGACTTCAGGCGGGTTCTGCAGCTTGCAGTGCGCGGCTATGGAAAAGATCGCGGACGTCGATTGCTCCTGCGGACACTCCAACTGCAAGGGCAGAACATCCCACTAAGGGGGGCAAGTCATGAAGAAAGCCGGCAGCCACCCCAGCAGGCGCGCACCAAACGTGTGTGGCTAGCCGACTTCCAGGCGGGTGATGAGGCGAAGCACGTCTTCGTGCGCGACGTTGAAGATGGGATGCTCATCGGCCTGTTCGAGGCGCTCGGCGAGATAGGCGGCGGCCAGGTAGCTGGCCTCGCGGTCGGTGAGGTCGCGCCCGGCGCGCTCGCGGAAAGCCACGAAGGCGGTGTGCGCCAGTCCCACGATCACGTGGCGGCCCTCGACGAAGAAGATGGCGTCAATGGTGTCGCTGTGGCGCGGGGCGATGCCATTGTGGATGTGGGAGAAGCGGCAGTGGAACGTTTCCCCGGTGAGCGGCGCGCGCACTTCAAAGGCGGGAACGAACTCGCTCATCTTTCCGGCGTTGTAGATGGTGGCTCGCATTGGATTCCTTCTCCGCGCTGAGGCGGCGAGGGGAACGCAGATCCCTCGCTGCGCCCGGGATGACGTTGGCACTGCCGCGCACCGCGCGCGACGCAAACCAGAACTCCGGCCGCGCGCGGCGGCCCGGCCGATCAGCGCGCGGCGACCGCGCCGGCTTCGGAGTACGAGTGCACCGCGGCGCCCACTCCGGCGCCGGAAGGAACGCGGAATCCCTGGTCGCCCAGCACTTTTTCAAACGCCGCCAGAAACAGCAGCACATTGTTCTTCTGGCTGGAATAGCCCATCAAGCCCACGCGCCAGATCTTTCCCTTCACCGCGCCGAAGCCGCCGGCGATTTCGAGGTTGAACTCGTCGAGCAACTGCGCGCGCACGCGGGCCTCGTCCACGCCCGCGGGGACCACCACGGCGACCACGGTGGGCAGGCGGTCCGCCGGATTTTTCACGAACAGCTCCAGGCCCATGGCCTCGATCCCGGCGACGAGCGCGTGCTGATTCTGGCGGTGGCGCTCCCAGCGGGCTTCCAGGCCTTCTTCGAGCGCGATGCGCAGGGCCTCGCGCAAAGCGAAAATCAGCGAGACCGGCGGCGTGTGGTGGTAGGTGCGTTCCTTGCCCCAGTAGCTCATGATGGGCACGAAATCGAAATACCAGCTCTGCACCGGCGTCTTTCGCGCGCGCACCAGTTCTTCCACGCGAGTATTGAAGGTGATGGGGGCCATGCCCGGGGGCGCGCTGATGGTTTTCTGCGAGCCGGAAAAGCACAGGTCAATGCGCTGGCGATCGATGTGCAGCGGCACGCCGCCGAGGGTGGCCACGGCGTCCACGGCCAGAATGGCGCCGAATTCGTCGGCGACTTTGCGGTAATGGTCCAGGTTCTGCAGGACGCCGCTGGAAGTCTCTCCATGCGCCAGGCCCACGAATTTGATTTTCCTGCCGCGCCCCGCCCGCCGCACGTCGTCCGGGTCCACCGTTTTCCCGTAGGGCGCTTCCACGCGGTGAATTTTCGCCCCGGTGCGCTCGCCAATCACCGCCATGCGCTCGGAGAACCATCCATTGACACAAACGATGGCCTCGTCGCCCGGATCGAGCGGATTAATGACCGCGGCTTCAATCGCTCCGGAGCCGGAAGCGGAGATGGGATAGGTCATGCGGTTATCCGTCTGGAAGACCTGGCGGAGCAGCGCCTGGACGTCGCTCATCATGTTGATGAACCAGGGATCCATGTGGCCGACCAGCGGCGTGGCCAGTGCGCGGTACACGCGGGGATCCAGGTTGGAGGGTCCCGGCGTCATCATCAGACGCGGGGGAGGAAGAAGTTCGCCTATGGTTTCATTCATGGTCGCCTCGGTTTGCCATCCGCTCCGGAGCCGGGAACCCAGGGACCGCCTGCCAACCGGGCATGGGTTCGTGGCCCCGCAGGGCACTAGTTTGCGCATCTCCCCGGCCGCTGGTCAACCGCCAAAATGGAATCCACCCGGCGCCCGCCCGCCGGACGGCGCAGCAGGATTTCCACCGGGGCGAACTTCGGAATCGCGCCGCGCTTGTGTAGAATCGGGCGACTTGAAGTGAAGGAACCGGGAGGAACGATTTGAACAAACCTGCGGGCACCAGCGCGGACCTGGCCAAACTGAAGGAAAAGGCGCGGCTGCTGCGCATCCATTCGCTTGTCACCACCACCCGCGCCGGCTCCGGGCATCCCACCACGTGCCTCTCCGCCGCAGACATTGTTTCCGTGCTGTACTTTCACGCCATGCGCTTCGATCCGAAGCATCCGGACGCGCCGGAGGCGGACCGCTTTGTGCTTTCGAAAGGACATGGGGCGCCGCTGCTCTACGCGGCGCAGGCGGAGGCGGGAATTTTTCCGGTGGCGCGGCTGGCCACGCTGCGGGAGTTTTCCAGCGAGCTCGAAGGTCATCCCACCCCGCTGATTCCCGGTGTGGATGCGGCCACCGGCTCGCTCGGCCAGGGACTCTCCGTAGGCGCGGGGATGGCGCTGGCGGCCAAGCGGCTGGAGAAAAACGGCGTGCGCGTGTACGTGCTGCTGGGCGACGGCGAAATGGCGGAGGGCAACGTGTGGGAAGCCGCGGCCTTTGCGGCGCGCTACGGCCTGGACAACCTGACGGCGATTGTGGATGTGAACGCGCTCGGCCAGAGCCAGCGCACCATGTATGAGCACGACACGGAAGCGCACCGCAGGCGCTTTGAGGCCGCGGGCTGGGATGCGGTGTCCATTGACGGGCACGACCTCGCGGCGATTGTGGCGGCGTTGGACCACGCGCGGGAGGCGCGCGGCGCCGGAAGCCCGCAGCGGCCCCAGGCCATCCTGGCGCGCACGGAAAAGGGGCATGGCATCAGCTTTCTAGCGGACAAGGATGGCTGGCACGGCAAGCCGCTTTCGAAGGAGGAATTGCCGCGCGCCCTGGCGGAACTGGGGGCGCAGCCGGACGCCGGCGCGGTGGACACGCATTCCTACGCGCGCCGGGCAGGCGGCGCGCCCGCGGACTTTCCGGCGCTTCCGCCGCCCCCGTACACGCTCGGGCAGCAGATGGCCACCCGGGAGGCTTACGGC
>DATIYQ010000352.1:0-17502 GCA_035517515.1 Binatia bacterium | reverse complement strand
CTGGTTACCGGCCTGGAGACGGGCAGGCCGGAGGGACGCCAATTCAGGCCGGCATTATGCACTATCGGCAAGGGCGGACCGATGCCGCTGTGACGGGCATCACCCCTCCGCGGGGGAAGGGAAGAGCGCGAGGCAAAGGACGAAGGAGACGCGCAGGAAACCGGGGAGGTCGTTGACCCCCGGCGCCGGCTGGGGATATGCTAGCATCCAGTCAGACTAGTCATAGTTGAGAGAGAGCGGAAATGGCCAATCGCACACCGAAGCCCCGCGCAAAGCCAGCCCTGCGAACGGCGGGCCGCCTGAAGAGCGCGGGGGCTTGCTGGCAACTGCAATCCGCCAAGGCCCGGTTCAGTGAAGTTTTCCGGCGGGCCCGCAGCGAGGGTCCGCAGCTGATCACCCGGCAAGGGAAGGAGGGGGTGGTGATGATCTCCGATGAGCAATACGACCAACTGGTGGGCAAAGCCCATCAGCCGAACAGCCTGGTGCAATTCTTTCGCGAGTCGCCGCTGGTGGGGGCGGAGCTGAACCTGGAACGGGAGAAGGGCGAAGGGCGCGAGATCGAATTATGAGCGGGTACCTGCTGGACACGAACTGCATCTCGGAGCTGGTACGCGTCCAGCCGGAGCCCCGGGTGCTGGCCTGGCTGGAAGCGGTGGACGAATCGCTGCTGCACTTGAGCGTATTGACGCTGGGTGAGATCCGCAAAGGCCTTGCCGGACTCTCCCCCGGCAAACGGCGGACGCAACTGGAGGCGTGGCTGGAGGTGGAACTGCGGGCCCGCTTTGCGGGAAGAATCCTGGGGATCGATGCGGGTGTGGCGGACCGGTGGGGGGTGCTGGCGGCGGCGGCGAAACGCGAGGGCCGGGCCTTGGGGGCGATTGACGGCTTGCTGGCGGCAACGGCATGGCAGCACAATCTGGCGATCGTTTCGCGCAACGCGCAGGACTTTGCGAAGACCCGGGTGGAGGTGTTGAATCCGTGGATGGCCTGAGTGCAGGCAGTCAAACCTCGAGTCATCCCGGGTGCTGCTGCGGCACTCCTAGGCCTGGCTTTTCAGCACGCTACGACGGTGTTTGTTAGACTTGAGGGCTGGCAGCGCCGGAGGCGGCGCGAGCGGGAAAATGGGGCGAATACAGATCCGGAAATTACTGGTGGGCGCCGTGGTTGCGGCGCTGCTGGTGGTGATGCTGGTGTGGCTGGGGCGGCGCACGCCGGCGCCGGGGGTGGCGGCGGTGGCGGCCATCCGGCAGGACCTGACCGCGGTGGTGACCACGAACGGAAAAGTGGAGGCGGTGGATCCGGTGCTGATCGGCGCGGAACTGGATACCTTCGTGACCGAAGTGGCGGCCACGGAGGGCCAGGCGGTGCGAAAGGGCCAACTGATCCTGAAGCTGGACACCACGAACGCGGAAGCTCAGCTCGCACACGACCGGCAACTGCTGCTGGACGCCCAGGAAGCGCTGCGCGCGGCGCGGGCCGGCGGCTCCGCCGACGTGCTGGCGCAACTGGATGCCGACCAGCGCAGATCCGACGCGGAAGTGGAGCGGCTGAGGAGCGAGCAGGCAGCGCTGCAGCGCCTGGCCGCACGCCAGGCGGCCACGCCGGAAGACGTGAATCAGAATCAACTGGCGCTGACGCGGGCGGAAGCCACTTCGCAGCAACTGGCCCGGAAGCGTGAGGAGCTGGCACGGCGGTCGCGGCTGGACGCGCAAACGGCGCAACTGGAGACGGAGCGGGCGCGGGCGGAGATCTCCTCTTTGGAGAAAAAAGTGCGCCAGGGCGAATTGCGCTCCCCGATCGACGGAACACTTTACTCGCTGCCGGTGCGCGCCGGCGCCTACGTGCATACCGGCGACCGGCTGGCGGAGATCGGCGACTTACAACATTTGCAGGTGCGCGCATTCGTGGACGAGCCGGAACTGGGCGGGGTGGCGGCGGGGGAGCCGGTGGTGATTTCCTGGGACGCGGTGCCGAACCAGGACTGGACGGGACGAACCGAACTGGTGCCAAAAACCGTGGTGCCGCGAAACACGCGCAGCGTGGCGGAGGTGCTGTGCACGGTGAACCCGCCCGCGGCCGGGGGACAGGCGCTGATCCCGAACATCAACGTGAACGTGCGCATCCTGGTGCGCCAGGAAAAGAACGCGCTGGTGGTGCCGCGCGGGGCGGTGCAGGGCAGCGGCTTGAACCGCTACGTGTACGTGGTCAGCCGGTCGGAACTGGGACTGAGCCCCGGAACCCAGGTGCTGCGGCGGAGGGCGGTGCGCCTGGGGATCAGCAGCGCGACCAGCTACCAGGTGCTGGAAGGATTGCAAGAGGGAGAAGAAGTGGCTCTCCCCGGTGACACGGAACTGGCCGACGGCATCAAAGTGAAAGCGCTCACTCATCGCGGGTCCTCCGGATCCTAGCGGGGTGCGCGCGGCGCCCAAACGAATGTCGAAACGACGGCTCATCACTCAAGTTCGGGGGGCCCGCGCTGGAATGTTCAGCTCGATGGCGCCCCGGTCTCCGAAACTTCGCACCGCGACTTCCGATCCCGCAGGGACTTCCGCCGGCGGCAGGCGGCGCTGCGCGCGGGTTCGCGGAGCCACCGTCTGCTTCTTGACCCTGTTGCTGGCGCTGCCCATGTTCGCCGGTTCCCGGCGAGGGATGAACGCGGAAGAGCTGGGGCGCCTGTTCGAAGCCGGGCAATACCAGAGAGTCCAGGAAGTTTCACAGAGCGCGCTGGTGGCCACGCCGCGGGACGCGGCGCTGCATTACTGGCTGGCGCGCAGCGCCTTTGAGCTGGGGAAATTCGATCTGGCGGTGGAAGCGGCGGAAGAGGCCTGCCGGCTGGAACCGGGCAATTCCGACTTCCAGATGTGGCTGGGACGGGCGTATGGGCGGAAGGCGGAGATCGAATCGAGTTTTTTCCTGGCCCGGAAGACGCACCGCGCCTTTGAGACCGCGGTGCGGCTGGATCCCGCCAATATCCCCGCGCGGCGAAACCTGTCGGAGTACTACACGGACGCCCCGTGGTTTCTCGGTGGGGGAAAAGACAAGGCCCGCCAGCAGGTGGAGGCGATTGCGGCGCTGGATGCGCTGGAGGGCGAACTGGCCCTGGCGGACTACTACCGCAACATCTCCCAGCCCCTGGAGGCCGAGAAACAATACCAACTGCTGATGGAGAAGCACCCGCGGGACGTGCGTTTCTATCTGGAGACCCTGGATTTCTACATGGACCAGCGCGATGCCATGAACATGGCGCGGGTGCTGGGCATGGCGCAGGAGGTTGCGCCGCGAGACGTTCGGCTGCTGTTCTATCGGGCCGTTTCGCGCGTGATCGGAGGCCTGCAACTCGATCAGGCGGAAACAGAATTGAGCCATTTCCTGCTGGAATATCCCGGGAATTCGGAGTGGATCACGCAGGCGGAGGGCCGGGAATGGCTGGGTGTGATTTACGAACGCCGGGGCAACTGGCAGGCGGCCGCAGAGCAATACCGCACGGCGGTGGACCTGGAACCGCACCGGAAGCGCTTCCGGAAGTCGCTGGAGCGCGCGGAAAAAGAGTTGCGGAAGCAAAAGAAGTAACGCGCGGACGTCCCATGGAGAGCGCCAGGGGAAGGCGATGGTGTGGGGATTTCGCGCAGGAGAAAGTCCGCCCGGAAGAGTCGAGAAGATTTCTCCGTTTCTGAGCCCAGCCCGCTGTGACCCAGGTGACGCTTGTCACCTGTGGGAGCGTCACTTCCAGAGAACCAATCTGTTCACGAAATGACTTCCGCGCTTGTTTTTCGTACCCGGTCTAGAGAAAATGCCCGGGACCACGGAGAGCGGCGAGGCCGGTGGCCGGGACCGTCTGCGGGGAAGACAGCGGGCAGACCGGGCCAGGGCTTGGAACAGCGAGCCGGCCGGAAACACCTCAGATGATTAACGGGAAGCGCGTGGCAGTGGTTCTGCCCGCCTACAACGCGGAAAAAACGCTGGAAGCCACGGTGCAGGAACTGCCTGCGCTGGTGGACGAGCGCATTCTGGTGGACGATTTCAGCGCGGACGATACGGTGCGAGTGGCCTCCCGGCTGGGGTTGAAGGTGTTCCGGCACGATGCCAACTACGGGTACGGCCGCAATCAGCAGACCTGTTACCGGGAAGCCCTGGCCGCGGAAGCGGACGTGGTGATCATGGTGCACCCGGATTACCAGTATTCGCCGCTGCTGGTCACCGCCATCGGCAGCATGATCGCCTACGGGGTGTACGACATCGTTCTGGGATCACGGATCCTGGGCGGGGGAGCGCTGCGCGGGGGCATGCCGCGGTACAAGTACGTGGCCAACCGGCTGCTCACCGCGTTTCAAAATCTGGCGCTGGGCGCAAAGCTCTCGGAATATCACACCGGGTATCGCGGATTCAGCCGGGAAGCGCTGGTGCGGCTGCCGCTCTTGGAAAATTCGGATGACTTCGTATTCGATAACGAGATTCTGGCCCAGGCCGTCTATTTCGGGCTGCGCATCGGCGAGGTGTCGTGCCCGACGAAGTATTTTGAGGAAGCGTCTTCCATCAGCTTCCAGCGCAGCGTGATCTACGGGCTGGGAGTGCTTTCGACCAGCGCAAAGTTTGTCCTTCAGAAGCTGGGCTGGGGAAACTTCCGGATCTTCAGCGAGCATGGCCGGCGGCTGGAATTGAGCCGTCCTGCGGAGGCGGCGCAGGGGCCGGCCGCGGAGGTTGCCGCCGAGGCGGTTGCGGAACCGGCGGTGCTTCGCTCCCGGGCCGCCGCGAAATAGAGTGCCGGCGGCATCCACTCCTGGAATGAGATTCCGAGAATGGACCATCCTGCTGCTGTTGACGGCCGCGGCCTTCCTGATTCACGGATATCACCCGTATGTGGAGGATGCGGCCTTCTACGTGCCCGCGGCGGAGAAGGCGCTGCAACCCGGCCTGTTTCCGCATGACGCGGAGTTTTTTGAATCGCACGGCGGATTGACGTTTTTCCCGCAGTTGATTGCGGGATCGGAGCGCCTTTCCCACCTGTCGCTGGAATCGGTTCTATTGCTGTGGCAACTGGTGTGCGTGTTCCTGTTTCTTGCCGGGGCCTGGCGGGTGAGCCGGGCGTGCTTCGATGAACCGGAAGCGCGCTGGGGCAGCGTGGGATTGCTGGTGGCGCTGCAAACGCTGCCCGCGGGGGCCACCACGCTCCTCCTGGTGGATCAATACCTGAACCCTCGATCCTTCTCCTCCTGGGCGGCATTGTTTGCGGTGGCCTTTGCGCTGGAGAAGCGATACCTGCCGGCGATGCTGCTGGTGGCGGCGTCGGGGCTGGTGCATCCGCTGATGCCGGTGTTTTCCGGGTTTTTTCTGGTGCTGTTGTGGTGGGGGCAGAAGCGGGCGGGAGTGGCCGCGGTAGCGGCGCTGGCCCCCATCAGCTTCTTGTTCGATGATCCTTCCGCCGCCTATCACCAGGCGGCCATGCTGCACCGCTGGCATTACATCCAGTTGTGGGGCTTTTCGGGATGGCTGGGCCTGTGCGCGCCGGTGGCGATCTTCGTGTGGTTTGGGAGCATTGCGCGGTCCCGGCAGATGCGCAACGTGGAGTTGTTGTGCCGATCCCTGGTGCTGCTGCTGGTGTGTTCGCTGGCGGGGGCGCTGGTGCTGGACCTCCCCGCGCGCTTTGAGGCTCTGGCCCGGTTACAGCCCATGCGCAGCCTGCACCTGGCGTACAACCTGCTGTTCGTATTGCTGGGGGGAATGCTGGGCCGGTTTGTGCTGAAGCGGAAGGTGTGGCGCTGGCTGCTGCTGTTTGTTCCGCTGTGCGCCGGAGCGGCCGCGGTGCAACTGGCCATGTATCCGGCGAGCGCGCACGTGGAGTGGCCGGGCGGGCAGAGCCGGAACCAGTGGGTGAACGCCTTCGTGTGGATCCGGGAGAATACGCCGCAGAACTCCTACTTTGCTTTGGACCCCGAGTATTTGAATCTGCCGGGTGAAGACCGGCAAGCCTTCCGCCCGATCGCCGAGCGCAGCATGCTGGCGGACCTGGTGAAAGACAGCGGGGCCGTCTCCATGTTTCCGTCGCTGGCGGAGAACTGGTGGGAGCAGGTGCAGGCGCAAGCGGGCTGGAAAGGTTTTCAGGAGAATGATTTCAAGCGGCTGCAACAACGCTACGGAGTGGATTGGGTGGTGCTGCAACAGCCGGGGGTTCCCGGCCTCGCGTGTCCCTACCAGAATGCCAGCGTCCGCGTGTGCAAGATCCCATAGCGGGCGGGGGAGACAGAGGGTGCGGGCGTGGAGGGCACGCGGCGCCCAGCCGGCCGCCATCCGATCCGGCGCCGGAAGGAATGAAATCCAAGACAATGGATGAGGTCAGACTCTCTTCCGACATCTGCGCTTTACACGCGGTTGAATCGCGGGGATGATGGGGTCGCGCCCGGTTTGAGGAGGTCTGCGATGGCCCGGGACCGGGTTGGGGCGAAGGATCTGCCGCACGCATCGGACCTGCTGATTCTGACCGCATCGTTTGGCCTGCTCACCGGTTTGGTCGAAGGTACGGCGCTGCTGCTGCTGCAAGACAGCCGGTGGGCGGGCGAGACCATCAACACCCTGCTGGTCCCGCGCGGGATTCTGTACATCTCCCCGATTGCGGATCTCGTGTTGTTTGTGATCCTTGGCTTCCTGGCGGCGGGCCTCTGCCGGATTTCGCGGGGCCTGCTGCCCGCGCAGTTCATCCTGCTGCTGATTTTCATGGCCACAGGGTTCGACTGGCTGGCGCTGGGGCTCGACCGGGTGATGAATCCGCCGGCGATCGCCGTGCTGACCGCGGGATTGAGCATGGTTTTCCTGCGCATCTTCTGGAAGCGGCGGGCGCAACTGGTGGGCGCGGCGCGGCGCGCATTGCCGGTTCTGGCGGCGATTGTGGTGATGCTGGCGGCGGGCGTGCAGCTGGTGAACCGGCGGGTGGCCAAGGCCGCGGAGGCCGGGCTGCCTCCCGCGCCGGAGGGTGGCGCGAATGTGCTGGTTGTGGTGATGGACACGGTGCGCGCCGACCATCTCTCTTCGCTCGGGTATGCGCGGGCCACCACGCCGAATCTGGATCGCCTGGCCGCCCAGGGCGTGCTTTTTGAAAACGCCTTCAGCACTTCCTCCTGGACGCTGCCGGCGCACGCTTCGCTGCTGACCGGGCGCTACCCCTTTGAGCATGGCGCGGAAGTGAAGGCGTATGACGGCCGCTACCCGACGTTGGCGGGCGCCTTTGAGTCGCGGGGCTACCGCACGGGCGCCTTTTCCGCCAATACCTACTATTTTGCCCGGCAGAACGGATTCGATCGCGGCTTCCTGCATTTTGACGGGACCTTCAGCAATCTCTCCGATGCCTTCATGCGCACCCTCTACGGCCGCAACCTGATGATCGTGTATGAGGCCGCCGTCCACGCGGACCTGCCCGGCCGGAAGCGCGCCGACCTGGTGAACGCGCGATTTCTGGCTTGGCTTGGCCAAGATTCCTCGAGGCCATTTTTTGCGGTGTTGAATTATTTTGATGCCCATGACCCGTATCTTCCGCCGCGTCCCTTCCGGGGCCGGTTCGCCGGGCGGCAGGATGTCGGTGGTGTGCTCAACGGATGGGGGATGCGGGAGGTTTTGGAGCGGCCGAGCGATGTACGCGACGAGAGGGCTGCCTACGACGGAGGCATTGCCTACGAGGACGACCGCATTGGAAAGCTGATGGGAGAACTGCGTACCCGCTGCCTGGCGGAGAACACGCTGGTGGTGGTGGTTTCCGATCACGGGGAGTTTTTCGGCGAGCATGGTCTGTACCTGCACAAGAATGCGCTGTTCCTGGAAGGCATCCATGTGCCGCTGCTGATGGTGTGGCCGGGGCACCTGCCCGCGGGGGCACGGATTGAAACTCCGGTCACCATCGCGCGCGTGCCGGCGACGGTGATGGGGCTGATGCCCGGCCGCGGCCGGCAGGATTTTCCCGGCCCGTCGCTGGAGCCGCTCTGGCGCCAATCCGCGGCGGCGGAAGCGAGCCCGTGGATCCTGTCGGAATTGGTGGCCAATACTCCGCCTCCGGGAGGAGGGGCGCCGCTGCGGACGGAGTCTTTGCTCGATGCCCGCTGGCATTTCATCTATTCCCGGGGAACAGCGCCGCAGCTGTATGAGTGGAGGAAAGATCTCCATGAGCAGAATAACCTGGCCGGGACGGGCCAGGGTCAACACGTGGTTTCAGCGATGATGAGCTGCCTTCAGGATCATCTCTCCCGCATCCGCCAGGCGCAGTGCGGGTTCGTTGCCGGAGTACTTGATGCCGACCCCGGCTGGCCACGCGGTGGGAGCCCGGAAGCGGGAGGCGACTCCGCGGCCGGAGCGCCGGCGGGTGATGTGGGACTGGATCCGCGGCAGCCGTAGCAGCGCTTGCGCAAGCTGCACGCCGGCACGGGCTGGATGCAAGGGTTCATGCGGACGCAGGCGGGAAGCGCTTTCACGCCGCGGACCGCGCGCGGTAGAATCAAACGAACGTGGTGGATGGAGTGGTGAAACAAGAGCCAACGGTGCTGGTCTTTCCTGCCCGCACCGGAATTCCAGGGTGGTCATCCGGAAGGCAGATGAGGTGCGGAGCGCGGCTGGCGGCAATCCACTGTGGAGGAGGGCCGCGCCGCAGGGAATCCGGCGGCGTTTCCGGGCGATGGAGCGGAGGGATTGATGTCTGAGGGCCGGACGAATGGGGTGCAGCCGCGGGGTGAGCCCCGGTTCCGCGATCTGCTGTTTCTGGCGTTGTGGATGGGCGGGCTGACGGGCCTGCTGGAAGGGGCGGGGTTTTACGGGGCGCGCGCCGAGTTGTGGCTCGGCCAGGGCGTTTTCGGAACCACGGCGGATGCTTCCATCCTGTACCTCTCCCCGCTGTTCACGCTGCTGGTATACGGCGCGGTGGCATTGGTGCTGCAAATCTTCTTCGCGGTGCTGGGAACCGCGGCGGAGTTGCGCGCGCGCGTGGCGTTTGGAGTGCTGGCGTTCCTGTCCTTTTACGACTGGCTAAATCTAACCGAACGCCTGAAGGTCTACAGCGCGGTGCTGCTTGCGGTGGGGCTGGCGTGCGGCGCCGAGCGCTGGTTCCGGAAACACTGGCGAAGGGTGCTGAAACTTTCGCCCCGGCTGTTCGCCGCTTCGGCGGCTTACATCTGCGTGGTGGGCGCTACGGTCAGTATCCTCGCCGGGCAGAGGGAACGCGCGGCCCTGGCGGCCCTGCCGGCTCCGCGCGCAGGTGCGCCGAACATTGTGCTGATCATCCTGGACACGGTGCGGGCCGATCACCTCTCTGTCTATGGCTACGCGCGAAAGACCACGCCCAACCTGGAGAGCCTGGCGGCAAATGGAGTGCTCTTCGACAATGCCGTGGCGCCGTCCTCCTGGACGCTCCCTTCTCACGTCTCCCTGCTCACCGGACGGTATCCGCGGGAACACGGCGCGGTCCTGAATGGATATGACCGGAGGTTCGCCACGGTGACCTCCTCCCTGGAGGAACTGGGATATCTCACCGCCGGCTTCTCCGGAAACATGGACTGGTTTGCGGCCGGGCGGGGCATGACCCAGGGCTTCCAGCACTTTGAGGATTCCTTCTGGTCGGTGAGCTCGAAATTTGCAGAAACCGGCTACGGACGGCTGGCCAGCACCTGGCTAGCGGCGGCGACCAGCGATCGCTTGGTTCTGGGGTACAAGCGCGCCGAGGACGTGAACCGCACGGCGCTGCGCTGGCTGGACGCAGCCCCACGGCGGCCCTTCTTCCTGGTGCTGAACTATTACGACGCCAACGCGGGAGGGGCGCGTCCTCCCGCGGCCTACCGCAATCTGTTCTCTTCCACGCCCCTTCCTCCGCCCGCCGGCACCGCCGGTGAGTTTGCGCCCGCGGAGGTGGATCAGAACCGCAGCAACGAATATGACGGCGCACTCGCGTACATGGACCGCTGCGCAGGCGAATTCCTGCAAGGCTTGCGCCAGCGCGGGCTGGCGGAAAACCTGGTGGTGGTGCTCACCGCAGATCACGGCGACCTGCTGGGGGAGCACGGCCTGCACGGCCATCGCATCGCTCTCTATTGGGAATTGCTGCACATACCGCTGATCATCACGGGGATGAGCGGGCAGCCCCGCGGCGTCCATGTGGAGCGGCCGGTTTCGCTGGTTTCCCTGCCCAATACGCTGCTGGAGATTGCGGGCCAGAGGGAGCCGGGAGGATTTCCTGCGCCATCGCTGACGGAATTGTGGAAAGCCGGAACGGATGCCGCGGCGTGGCCCTATCCGATCGCCGAACTGGCCAGGATGAATTTCCCCGGTCTGGAAAAAATGCCAAACTACTCGGGGTCGCTTTCCGCCATTGCCACCCCCCGTTGGCTGCTCATCGAGCACAGCGCGCATGGCCCGGCCCTGTATGAGTGGAGGCAAGATCCGGTCAATCTGCACGACCTGGCGAAGACCCCGGAGGGAGAGCCGATCACCTCGCGGTTGCTGGAGTGCGTGAACCAGAAGAGCGCGCTTCGGGGAGCGGCGAATTGCGGCGGGTCGGAGGGTTTGAGTTCCGCGGTGGTCGGCGGTGCCACGTCCGCCGGTCCCTAGCCGGCAATTCTCAGGCCGCAACGGACCCTCTTTCGAAGTGCATGCCAGTTCCCGGTCCTTCCTCCCCCTCGCCTTGCCGGGTTGCGCGAAATCCGGCGCATTTTCAGTTCTTTACGCCGAGGGAGTCGTTTATCATCAGGGAGTCGCCGGGTGCAGGGTCGAAAGGGGAAGCGAGGGTCAGGGGACTGGAACCGGAAGACGATTCCAGGCCGCTCTCGTCCCGGCGCGCCGGGGAGAGGAAGGGCGCATCGTTCATGCTCAATCAGGCGGTGGCAAAGAGGCAGGCGCCTCTTTTTGATTACGAGCGGTGGAGCGGGCCAATCGGCCGGCTGGGGCAGGAATACCGGAAGCAGACACCCTTTCCCCACATTCACCTGGAGAATTTTCTCGAGCCGGGGATTGCGCGGGCTCTGATGCAGGAATTTCCCTCTGCGGAGAGCAGCGCGTGGATTCAATACAAGCACCACAACGAAAATAAAATGGGTCTGCCGAAGCGCGAGCTGTTTCCGGCGCGGCTGGGGCAGGTGGTGGACGAGTTCAACTCGCCGGATTTTCTCGCCTGGCTCTCCGAGTTGACCGGCATCCCGGGGCTGGTCTCGGACGAAACCCTGGAGGGCGGCGGTTTGCATCAATCCGCGCGGGGCGGCTTTCTGAACGTGCATGCGGATTTCACCGTGCACCACCACCACAAGAACTGGCGGCGGCGGATCAATCTGATTCTCTATCTGAACGAAGGGTGGCAGCCGGAGTGGGGCGGGTCATTGGAATTGTGGGACGCCGGGATGACGCGGAGCGTGGCCTCGTACCCGCCGCTGCTGAACCACGCGGTGATCTTCAACACGGATGAGGATTCGTTCCACGGCTATCCGGACGCGCTCACCTGTCCGCCGGGGGTCTCGCGCAAGAGCCTGGCGCTGTATTACTACACGCCGGAGGTGGGATCGGTGCGCGCCGGGCGGACCACCAATTACCGCGCGCGGCCGGGAGACGGCCCGGTGCGCTCCGCGCTGATCTGGGCGGATAAACAGGCCGTGCATCTGTATTCGCGGGTGAAGGAAAGGTTCGGGCTCTCGGACGATTTCGCCAGCCGCGTGCTGGGATATTTGTCCCGGAAGAAGTAGCGGCGCAGGGGCCGCGGCGGCCGGGCGGGGAGCAACGTGCGCATCGGCCGGAGCATCCACAGAGACAGGCTGGGCGGTCGGCAGCGGTGTCGTATCGGTTCAGCGGTACACCGCGCAGCCATCCGTACGGGAATCTTCCGGTGGCGCAGCGCAGGGAGGCCACACTGACGCGGGAAACTCTGGTCGTAGCGCTCGAGGCGCTACGGGCCAACAAGTTGAAGGCGGCCCTCACCATGCTGGGCGTGGTGATCGGGAGCGCCTGCATCGTGTTGACCGTGACCATCGCGCTCACCGGGAAGGAGTACATCGTCTCGACGGTCGAGGCGGTGGGCTCCAACCTCGTCTATGCGCAGGTGGTGCGCGCGGGACCGGGCCAACGGGCGGTGCCCGGGGACGAACTGAGCATGGAGGATCTGGACGCCATCCGGGAAGGGATTCCGGGCATCCGCGAGGTGGCGGGCAGCCGCGAGATCAACATGGCGGTAGTGTTCAACGGCGAGGAGCGCGCAGTGACCCTGACCGGGGTCACCGCGGGGTTCCAGAGCATCCGCAACCTGGTGGTGCTGCGCGGCCGTTTTCTCGATGCGGACGATATGGAAGCGCGCGCGAAGGTGTGCACGCTGACGGAAGAACTGGCCGCGCGGGTCTTTCCGGGGCGTGACCCGGTGGGACTGCAGGTGCGGGTGGGGGAGCTGCATTTCACGGTGGTGGGGGTCTTCCGGGAGCGATCGACGACGTTTGGGCAGTCGGAGATCCAGAAAGAGACGGTGGTGATTCCCCTCACCCTGTTGAAGTATTACCTTGGAGAAGACTTCATCCGGGTGATTTACGCGCAGGCGCCCAGCGCGCAGGAGGTTCCCGCGGTGACGCGGCAGGTGGCGGAGATCCTCCGGGCGCGGCACCGGCCCGGCGCGGTGTACCGGGTGGAAAACTTGGGTGGAATCCTGGACACGGTGCAGAAAATCTCCCTGGCGCTGACGATCGTTCTGCTGCTGATTGGATTCATCGCCCTGGTGATCAGCGGAATCGGGATCATGAACATTATGCTGGTGACGGTGACGGAGCGCACGCGGGAGATCGGGGTGCGCATGGCGGTGGGGGCTCCCCGGCGGGAGATTCGCTGGCAATTTCTGCTGGAGGCTTTGATCATCAGCGGAGCCGGAGCGCTGGCGGGGATCCTGTTTGCGGTGAGCCTGCCGCTGGCCATGAAGCCGTTCCTGCCGCGAAGTTTTGCCGTTTCCGTCTCCTGGATTTCCGTGCTGGTGTCTTTTCTGGTGACGTGTCTGACCGGGGTGCTGTTCGGCTATCTGCCGGCGAACCGTGCGGCCGGGCTGCAACCCACCGAGTCGCTGCGCTATGAATAACCGAACGGAGAGCCGGGAAGTACCGCGGCGGGGCGGGGCAGGGGTCCGCGGCAGCCGCGCGTGGGGCTGTGCTGCGGGAGTGCTGTTTGCCTGTGCCGCATTCTGCGCGCCGCTTCTGGCGCAGGCCGGGCCTCCGCGGGTCGCTCCTCTCCCGGACGCATCGGGGCAGCTTCCCGAAGCGCCGCCGGCGGAGCTGACCCTGAAGATGGCGCTGGACCGCGCGGTGCAAAACAGCCGGGAGGTGGCGCTGGCGCGGATTCGCAGCAACGTGACGCGGCGGCAGGCCAACGTCACCAAAGCGCACTTCCTGCCGAATCTCTTCACCGGTTCGGGCATCATTTATACGAATGGGATTCCGGAGACGCCCGGGGGCACGGCTCCATCGCTGTTCAACGTGGCTTACGTGCAGACGCTGTTCAACCCGCCGTTGCTGGGCGAGTACCGCGCGGAGACGCTGCAGGCGCAGATCCAGGAACTGGAAACCACGCGCACGCGGGACGGCGTGCTGGTGAAGACGGCGTCCACGTATCTGGAGCTGGGCAAAGTGCGGCACGGGCTGGATGTGGTGAGGACCGAAGGAGCCAGCGCCACGCGGGTGCTGGCGGTGACCCGCGAGCGGGTGCAAGAAGGGCAGGAACTGCCGATCGAGCTGACCCGCGCGGAACTCTCCGCCGCGCGCGTGGAACAACGGCGGCTGCAACTGGAGGGGCGCGAAGACGTGCTGGCGGCCAGCCTGCGCGATCTGTGCAACGTGGCGCATGACCGTCCGATTGAGCTGCTGGCATCGGAGCAGCCGCCGAATTTCGCGGCGGCCGCGGACCTGCCGATGCGGCAGTTGATCGCCATGGGGCTGGAGAACAGCATCGAAATCCGCCAGGCGGAGCTGGACTACCGCGCAAAGCAGGAAAAGCTGAAGGGGGAACGGGGCGGCTACTTTCCCACCGTGGACCTGGTGGGAAAATACAGCCTGCTGAGCAAAATCAACAATTACCAGAATTTCTACGCCACCTTCCAGCGCAATAACGTGAACGTGGGGCTGCAAATCAACATTCCGATCTTCAGCGCGCGCACCACGGCGGCGGTGGACCTGGCGCGGGAGGACCTGCATCGCTCCGAACTGGAGCTTTCGGCGACGCGCAGCCGGGTGGAAGACGAAGTGCGCCGGACGGCGCGGCGCGTGCGGGAGAGCGAGGCGGCGCGGGAGGTGGCCCGGCTGGAGCTGAAGCTGGCCCAGGAGGAGCTGCACGTGCAGCAGGCGCAATTCGAGGAGGGCCGGGCCAACCTGCGCGACGTGGAAAAGCTGCGGCTGGACGAGAGCACCAAGTGGCTGGCGTTTCTGGACGCGGACTATGACAACCAGCAGGCCGCGCTGGAACTGCTGCGCATGACCGGACAGCTCACCGCGGTTCTTCAATGAGCACAGGGGCGCCCGGGCGCGGATGCGCGTTCGCAAAGCACGGGCGGGTGGGGTAAACTTTTAGTTCCGGGCCCCGGGGGAGCGACGGGAGCGCCGGCCGCGTGGGGAGAACTGCATGACCTCTGGTGTGATGAAGACGCTGCTGCTGAACCCGCCGAGCTTCGACAAGTTCGACGGCGGGGCCAGTTCGCGCTGGCCGGTTTCGCGGGAAATCGAGTCCTACTGGTATCCGGTCTGGCTTTCTTTCGCCGCGGGGATGCTGCCGGGGAGCCGGCTGCTGGACGCCTGCCCGCATCACGTGAGCGCGGAAGAGACGGTGCGCATCGCGCGTGAATATGAGTTTGTGGTGTTCTTCACCTCCACCGTGGGGTTCCACAAGGATGTGCAGCTCGCGCAGCAGATGAAAAACGCGCGTCCGGACCTGAAAATCTGCTTCGTGGGACCGCACGTGCAGATCCAGCCGGATCAAAGCCTGAAGGAGAATGAGGTCATTGATTTCGTGGTGCGCGGGGAGTTCGACCACGCGGTCGTGGAGTACGCCCAGGGGCATCCGCTGGAGAGCATCCAGAACGCGAGCTACCGGAAAGACCTGAAAATCGTCCACAACCCGGAGCGCCCGAAACTGCACACCGAAGAGCTGGATGCGCTGCCCTTCGCCACCGAGGTGTACAAGCGCGACCTGGTGGTCGAAAACTACAACGTGCCGTTTCTGAAGCATCCCTACGTTGCCTTCTACACCTCGCGCGGATGCCCGGCCCTGTGCACGTTTTGCATGTGGCCGCAGACGCTTTCCGGCCACGCCTGGCGCACGCGTTCGGTGGAGAACGTGGTGCGGGAATTCCGCCAGGCGGTGAAGCTGTTTCCGCAGGTGAAGGAATACTACTTCGACGACGATACGTTCAACATCCGCAAGGACCGGGTACTGGAGATTGCCAAGGGCCTGCGCGGCGCCGGGGTGAGCTGGAGCTGCAACGCGCGGGTGCACAGCGACTACGAGACGCTGAAAGCGATGGCCGAAGGCGGATGCCGCCTGCTGATTGTGGGTTTCGAGTCCGGGGACCCGCAAATCCTGAAAAACATCAAGAAGGGCGCGACCGTGGAGATGGCCCGGACGTTCGCCAAGAACTGCAAGAAGGTGGGCATCCGCATCCACGGCGATTTCATCATCGGGCTGCCCGGGGAAACGCGCGAGACCATGCAGCGCACCATTGATTTTGCGAAGGAGCTGGACCCGGAGACGGTGCAGGTGTCCATGGCCCATGCCATGCCGGGAACGGAGCTGTACAACTTCGCGGCGGAGAACGGGTTTCTTTCCAGCGAGGCCCTGGCGGATTCCAAGGGCCACCAATTGCCGCACCTGAGTTACCCCGGCCTGTCGCGCGAGGAGATGCTCTCCGGCGTGAACCGCTTCTTCGACGAATACTATTTCCGCCCGCGAATCATCTGGCGCATCGTGCGCGAAGCGCTGTGGGACGCGGACGAGCGGCGCCGGCTGACCCGGGAAGCCACGGACTTCCTGAAGCTGCGCTTCGAGCGGGTGCGCCTGGCGCGCAAGGGATTGGACGCGAAGACCGCCGTGAGCCTTCCTGCCGCCCACTCCAGCATTCCGCCCGCGGCGGACTGAGCCGCGGCCATGCCGTCCGGCCCGAACCTGCGCGGAAAAACCGCCGTCCTGCTGTTCCTGATGGTCTTCTTCGGCGCCGCGGGCGACACCCTGCTGGGCAAAGGCATGCGCGTGGTGGGCCCGCCGGGCGCGTGGAATCCCGCGGAGGTGGCGTCATTCCTGGGCCGCGCGGTGGTCTCTGCCGCGGTGTGGACCGGCTTTGCCAGCCTGCTGCTCTTCTTTCTTTCCTACATGCTGGTGCTGACCTGGGCGGATTTCAGCTACGTGCTGCCGGCTTCGGCGGCGTCGTATGCCGTGGTGCCGCTGCTGGGCCATTTCTTTTTGGGAGAGGGAGTCAGCCCGCTGCGTTGGTGCGGGGTGGCGCTGATCGCGCTGGGGGTGGGCCTGGTGGGCCAGACGCCGCCCAGCACCTCGCCGGTGGCCGCGCCGGCGGCGGCAACCGCGGAAACGGCGCAGGGAGACTGAGGTGCAGATCGCGTTCTTCGTGCTGCTGGTGGTCCTGGCCGGCACCACCGGCGAGATGCTGGTCAGCCGGGCGATGAAGCAGATTGGCGAGGTCACCTCGTTCCGCCCGGCGGCCATCGCGCGGGTGGTGCTGCGCGCGCTGGGCTCGCCGTGGATGTGGTCGGGCCTGGCGATGATGGCGCTGGCATTTTTCTCGCTGCTGGTGCTGCTTTCACGCGCCAATGTGAGTTTTGTAGTGCCGGTCACGGCGCTCAGTTACGTGATGGCCGCGCTGGGGGGACGCTTTTTTCTGCGCGAGCAGGTGAGCACGGGACGATGGATGGGTGTATGCCTGGTGTGTCTGGGAGTGGTGCTGGTGTGGGCGGGGTAGGGAAGCGTGCACCAGGCGTGGCATTCCGCGCGGTTGTTGCTGCTGGCGCTGGCCCTGGCGCCCTTCGGTTATTACCTGCTGGCGATGGCCAGCGCGATCCGTTTCTTCCGGCGGCGGGGGAGCGGAGAACCGGCTGAGCCGGCGTTCGCGCCCGCCATCAGCATCCTCAAGCCCTGCCGCGGGCTGGACTTCGAGGCCTACGAAAACTTCGCAAGTTTTTGCCGGCTGGAGTATCCGCAGTATGAAGTTCTGTTCGCGGTTTCCGATCCCGCGGATCCGGTGGTCGCGGTAATCGAACAGGTGATGCGCGATTTCCCGCGGGTGGAGATGCGCTTGCTGCGCGGCGCGCCCGCGGCCGGCGCCAACGGGAAGGTGAACAAACTGATCCGCCTGGCGGCGGAGGCGCGCTACGACCTGCTGGTGATCAATGACAGCGACGTGCGCGTCACGCCGGAATACCTGCGGCGCGTGGCGGAGCCCTTCCGCGAGGCGCATGTGGGCGCGGCCACGGCCATGTACCGCGCGGAGACCCATGGATCGCTGGGGGCGGAACTGGAGGCCATCGGCAT
>DATIYQ010000351.1:0-2410 GCA_035517515.1 Binatia bacterium | reverse complement strand
GAACTTAATGTAAATGGAGCCGCACGGCGCGTAAATGCCGGCCCCGATCGCAGCCTGCTGAGCGTATTGCGCGACGACCTCGATTTGACCGGCGCGAAATACGGATGCGGCGAGGGGCAGTGCGGGGCGTGCACCGTTCTGCTGGACCGCGAAGCTGTGCGCTCGTGCATCACGCCGCTCTCTCGCGCCGCGGGAAAACGTATCACCACAATTGAAGGCCTGGAACAGGACGGCCGCCTGCATCCGCTACAAGAAGCCTTTCTCGAAACCGGGGCCATGCAGTGCGGCTATTGTACTCCCGGAATGATCATGAGTGGTGTTTCGCTGCTGGCCAAAGGCGCGAATCCGAATGATGCGGAGATCGTTCACGGCATGCAGGGCAACATCTGCCGGTGCGGCACGTACCCCCGGATTGTGGCCGCGGTGCGCATGGCCGCCCTCCGGCTCAAGACCCAAGGGAGGACCGCATGACCGGCGAACTCACGCGGCGCGATTTCTTATCCACTCTCGGCGGCGGCGTTGTCATCCTCTGCGTGGCTGAAGCCGCGGATGCGCAGGAATCAGGACGGCGCGTGCGTGGCGGCGGAGATGCCCGCCCGGAAGAGATCTCGGCCTGGCTGCACATCGGCGAGGACGGAATCGTGAGCGTGTACACGGGCAAGACGGAAGTGGGTCAGAATATCCGAACTTCGCTTTCCCAGGCCGTAGCTGAGGAACTGCGCACGCCGGTCGCCGGCATCCGAATGGTCATGGCCGATACGGATCTGACGCCGTACGACATGGGCACGTTCGGAAGCCGCACCACGCCGACCATGGCTCCGCAGCTTCGCAAAGCGGCGGCTGCGGCCCGCGAGGCCCTCGCCGATCTGGCGGCCTCGGAGTGGGGCGTGGACCGCAAGGCGGTACAGGTGGCGGAGGGCAAGATTGTTGCCGCGGGGCGTTCCGCTGGATTGGGCCAGTTGACCGCCGGAAAGCAGTTGGTTCAGAAGATCGGCCCGGATGTCACCCTGACTCCGGCTGCCGAATGGAAGATCGCCGGGCACTCGGTCGCCAAGGTGAACGGGCGCGATATGGTGACGGGCATGCATCGCTTTGCATCCGACGTGAAACGCGACGGCCTGCTCCATGGCAAAGTACTGCGTCCGGTCGCGTTCGGAGCGAAGCTGGCGAGCCTCGACGATTCGGCAGCGAAACAGATCCCCGGCGTGACGGTGGCGCACGAGGGCGAGTTCGTCGCCGTGGCTGCGCCCGATGCCGAGACCGCGGAACACGCGCTCTCCGCGCTCAAAGCGGAATGGAAGACTGAGGAGGGCCAGCCATCCGACAGCCAGTTGTTTGCGTACCTGAAAGCCAATGCCGAGGCAGGCGAGGATCGCCAGGCGCAGGGTTCGATCGAGCAGGGCATGGCGGACGCGGATCGCAAGCTGTCCGGAACTTACACCGTGGCGTACATCGCGCACACTCCGCTCGAACCGCGCGCCGCGGTTGCCGAGTGGAACACGGACAAGCTGACGGTCTGGACCGGGACGCAGCGGCCGTTTGGCGTGCGCGAGGAACTGGCGGGCGCCTTCAATATTCCTCAAGAGCGCGTGCGCGTGATCGTTCCCGACACCGGATCGGGCTACGGCGGCAAACATTCGGGCGAGTGCGCCATCGAAGCGGCGCGGCTGGCCAAGGCCGCGGGGAAGCCGGTCAAGCTGGTGTGGACGCGGCAGGAAGAATTCACCTGGGGCTACGTGCGGCCGGCCGGCGTGATTGAAATCTCGAGCGGCGTGAAGAGCGACGGGCGCATGACCGCGTGGGAATTTCACAATTACAACTCCGGCCCATCCGGCTCTCAGATCACCTACGACATTCCGCACCACCGCATCCTGTTTCATCCGTCGAAATCGCCGCTGCGCCAGGGTTCGTATCGAGGGCTCGCCGCCACGGCCAATCATTTCGCGCGTGAGAACCATATGGATGAGATCGCGCACTCGCTCAACCTGGATCCGGTGGAGTTCCGCCTCAAGAACTTGAAAGACCAGCGGCAGCGCGCGGTGCTTCTGGCGGCGGCGGAAAAATTCGGCTGGGGGAAACAGAAACCCGCGCCAGGTCACGGGTTTGGGGTGGCTATCGGATTCGAGAAAGGCAGCTATCTGGCCACATGCGCCGAGGTGGCAATCGAAGGCGGAAAGCCGAAGATTGTGCGCGTGGTCCAGTCGTTCGAATGCGGCGCGGTGGTGAACCCGGATCACCTGCGGAACCAGGTGGAAGGCTCCATCATCATGGCTATCGGCGGCGCGCTGTTCGAGCAGATACGTTTTGAAAACGGCAGGATGCTGAACCCCAGACTTTCGCAGTACCGCGTTCCGCGATTTGCGGATGTGCCGTTGATTGAGACCGTGCTGGTGGACCGCAAGGATCTGCC
>DATIYQ010000350.1:0-4539 GCA_035517515.1 Binatia bacterium | reverse complement strand
TTCTACGATGTAAAACAACATTTCTGTTCGGTGGCCCCGCTGGTGATGTTCATCAAGTCCGCGTTCCGCGAGGTCGCCTGGCGCCAGCAGGAGCTTGGCGCCTGCCTGATTATTGACGATCCCCTGCTGAAGCCCCGATACGGTTTCTGCGATTTCCCCAAGCTGCAGGCGCTGATGCAGGGGCACGGATTCAACACCAACATCTCATTTATTCCGTGGAACTGGCGGCGGACCACGCCTGCCGCAGCGGAGTTCTTCAAGAGCCAGGAAGCACTCTTCTCGGTTTCGATTCACGGCTGCGATCACATCGCGAGCGAATTTGGAGCCGCCTCCGCGGAGGTGCTGAATGACCGCGCCCGGCTGGCGCAGGCCAGAATGCGAAAGCACGAGACGCGCACCGGCATTCGCCACGATCCGGTGATGGTCTTTCCACAGGGCGTGTTCTCCTCTGCCTGTCCGGAGATTCTCAAGCGCAACGGATTTTTGGCCGCGGTCAATACGGAGACGCTTCCGGTGGATTCTCAGAACGCCCGGACGCGAATCCGGGATGTGTGGGATGTGGCCATCACCAGCTATGGCGGCTTTCCGGTATTCACGCGGCGGTATGCATTTCATGGCCTGGAAAATTTTGCCTTCGATCTGCTCCTGGGCAAACCCTGCCTGATCGTCTCTCATCATGACTTCTTCAAGGATGGCGGCGCCGGCCTGATCGCGCTGATCGATCAACTGAGTTCCCTGAATTGCTCGCTCCGCTGGCGGTCGCTGGGAGAAGTTGTCCGCAGAGCGTGCCGCCGCCGGTGGATTGGTCCGAGCCGCGAAGAGATCGAAATGTACGGCACCGAGCTCCGGGTTGAGAATCCCTCGGATCGCCCGATCGAGGCCAGGGTCCGCAAGCGAGAATCCCGTGCGGACCAGGTTGCTGAAGTCCTGTGCGGCGAGATGCCGGTGACTTGGACGGCCGAGGGAGAGCACCTGTGTTTTGGCGGACGAATTCCTCCGCACAGCGAAGAGTTCTTCAAAGTATGTTACCGATCCCCCGCCCATGCAGAACCCATGCCGCGCTCGCTGCGCTACGAGATCACCGTTGCGGCCAGGCGCGTCCTTTCCGAATGGAGAGACGATTACCTCTGCCGGAGCCACTTCTTGAGCGCCACCGCCGCCAAACTGAAAGGCGCTCTGCGCCGGCACCCGTAGGCCCGCCCTTGCTGAGCCTTGGCCGGTCTTGGGGAATCTCGGGAGAGATATAAAAAAGTTTATAGCTTAACGGTAGCAGGCTCACGCCTCACCTCCGAATCGCCCCGCCGCTAAAGCCTCTGTTCAGAGCTAACCAATTCCATATCAATTAGATATAGATAGGTGGCGAAATTATTGGATTGGCATCTCTCGTGCCCTTCTGTCTATGTTCCACGAGTCCGGTTGGGACTTTAATGGCGGTAGCTTGGTCATTTGCCGCCACCGTGGATGAAAAATCGCGGAGAGGCAAGGCTGGGAGGCGCAAGGTTGGCTCATCTGCTGAACGAGATTGTTTCCCCAGCGGGGCTGCCGGAATCCAGTTTGATTTCCAACCCTGCTGACACCACCGTGGGCCTACCGTGGTTCGCGCTCCAGGTGCGTACCCGCTACGAAAAAACCGTTGCGTCCTTCCTGGACGGGAAGGGTTACCATTGGTTTTTGCCCACGTTTCGAGAGAAGCGACGCTGGTCCGACCGCATCAAGGAGTCCGATTCGCCTTTGTTTCCTGGCTACCTGTTCTGCCAATTCGACCCGCATCATCGGCTGCCGATCTTGAAGACCCCGGGACTGATCTCCATCGTGGGCACGGCGAAGATTCCGACTCCGGTGGACCGCGCCGAAATCCTGGCAATCCACGCGCTGGTGAATTCCGGGCTGCCCCGCCAGCCCTGGCCCTACCTGCAAGCCGGGGAACGTGTGCGCATCGAACACGGGGCTCTGGCCGGCCTAGAGGGCATCTTTCTTCATGAAAAAGGCAATGACCGGCTGGTCTTATCCGTCACCCTTCTGCAGCGTTCCATCGCCGCAGAGATCGACCGCTCCTGGGTGGCCCCCATTCAGTCCCGTCCGGCCCTGCGTCCGGCAGGCGTGCCACACGGCGCCGTGACGCACCCGCAGGGCGCCTAGCTTCGCCCCTGAAACTCGTTCCTGTTTGTTCCCTGGTGGTCTTTTCCCGAGGGCCCGACACTGCATCGTTCGCCGGCAGTTCAACGCCGGTCACCGAGGGACCCGCATGAAAACAATGAATCATGAAAAACACCCGTTAACCGATTGGTCCCTGGAAGGCCGATGGAAAGGCATCCAGCGGCCGTACGCGGCCGCGGACGTGCTTCGTCTGCGCGGGTCGCTGCAGATCGAGTACACGCTGGCGCGCGTGGGTGCCGAGCGCCTCTGGGAACTCCTGCACTCCGAGCCCTACGTGGCCGCGCTCAGCGCCATGACCGGCAATCAGGCCGTCGAGCAGGCCCGCGCCGGTCTGAAAGCCATCTACGCCAGCGGCTGGCAAGCCGCTGCCGATGCCTGCACCGCACGGGAAATCTTCCCCGACCTGAACGGTTCCTCCGCCGACGGCGTGCCCCACCTGGTGGGCACCATCAACAAAGCCCTGCAGCACGCCGACCAGATGTATCACGCCGAGGGTCGCAACGACACCCGCTGGTTCCTTCCGGTGGTGGCCGATGCCGAATGCCGCGCCGGCGGCAGCCTGAACGCCTTCGAGTTGATGAAGTCGCTCATCGAAGCTGGGGCCGCGGGGGTGACCTTCAAGGACCAGGTCTTCGCCGTGAACACCTTCGGGCAATTTCAGGGCGACGTGCTGATGCCCACGCGCGCCTTCCTGGAGAAACTGATTGCCGCGCGGCTGGCCGCGGACGTGATGGGCGTTCCGGCACTGCTGATTGCGCGCACCGATGCCTACAGCGCGCGCTACCTGGAGAACGACGCGGACCCGCAGGATGGGGCGTTTCTGACCGCGGAGCGCCGCACGGACGGCTATTTCGGGTTCCGCGGAGGGTTGGAAGCGGCCATCGCCCGCGGCCTGGCCTACGCCCCGTATGCCGACCTGCTGCTGTTTGAAACTCCGCGGCCGGACCTGCGCGAAGCGCGGAGATTTGCCGCGGCCATCCACGCCACCTACCCGGGGAAGCTGCTGGCCTACAACTGCTCGCCGCCGCTGGACTGGTCGAAGCAGTTGGATGGCACCACCATCCGGAATTTCCAGGGGGCGCTGAGCGGGATGGGCTTCCGCTTCCAGTTCGTGGCCCTGGCGGGATACCAGTCGGTGAGCCTGGGGATGTTTGAGTTGGCGCGGCGGTACCGGGAGGCGGGCATGGCCGCGTTCGCGCGGCTGCATCAGGCGGAACTGGAACTGGCGCACATTTCCGGGTGCGAAGCGCTGAAACCTCTGCGTAACGTTGGTGCGGGATACTTCGACGAGGTCGCCCGGACCATCGCCGGTGTGGCTTCCGGCAACGGGGCCGCCATTCGAGCGAGTGAAGAGCCAACCTGCCCAGAGGCCGAATGGGCACCTGTCTCCGGCAAGAGGAGCAACTAGTCCAGCCGTCCGCCCGTCGAGTCTCAACGCACGATTCGGACAATCCTATGAGCGAAGAATTTCAATCTGCCCCGCAAGCATCCACGATCCTCAGTTCCGAGGCCGACGGTGACCTCTCGACCGCCGCGTCGGGACTGTCCAGTCCAGGAGAAAGTATGAATCCAGAGCTCGAGAACCAAACGCTCCCCTTCCCCGCCGTCCCCTACGCCTCCCGGCCGGCACCTTCCTTGGTGAGCCAGGACACGGTCCGCTTTGGCGTGATCGGCTATGGCTACTGGGGTCCCAACGTGGTGCGCAACCTGCACGGCCTGGAAGGCGCCTGCCTCTCCACCATCTGCGACCAGTCCCCCAACGCCCTGAAGCGCGCCAAGCAACTCTACCCCAGCGTGGCCATGACCAAGGACAGCGCCGACATCCTGGCCTCACCGGACATCGACGCCGTGGCCATCGTCACCCCGGTCTGGACCCACTACGACCTGGCCAAGCGCGCCCTGGAAAACGGCAAGCACGTCTTCCTGGAGAAGCCGCTCACCTCCAACGTCCGCCAGGCCGAGGATCTGATCGAACTGGCCGACCGCAAGAACCTGTGCCTGATGGTGGACCACACCTTCCTGTTCACCGGCGCGGTGCGCAAAATCAGCCAGCTCATCGACGACGGCACCCTGGGCGATCTCTACTACTACGACTCCACGCGCGTGAACCTGGGGCTGTTCCAGCACGACATCAACGTGGTCTGGGATCTGGCCCCCCACGACCTCTCCATCATGGACCACCTGATCCGCGAGAAGCCCGAAGCCCTGGTGGCCACCGGGGAGTGCCACCTGAACGGCCACGTGGACGTGGCCTTCATCACCGTCTATTTCCCCCGCAACATCATCGCCCACATCAACGTGAACTGGCTCTCGCCGGTGAAGGTGCGCACCACGCTGATCGGCGGGGAAAAGAAAATGCTGGTGTGGAACGACCTGGAAGCC
>DATIYQ010000349.1:0-18252 GCA_035517515.1 Binatia bacterium | reverse complement strand
GCACATGGACGTCTGAATTTTCGAGCCCGTGGCCGGGCTGTGTTACGATTGTGGTCTTCGGGAAGGGCCTGTAGCTCAGGTGGTTAGAGCGCGCCCCTGATAAGGGCGAGGTCGGATGTTCGAGTCATCCCAGGCCCACCAGCCTTCGCCCAACCTGCGGGCTTCGGCTTGGCAGGCGGACTAACCCTTGCGGGCTACGTGTTGTCGGATGCGGTTTCGCCCGGATAGTTGAAGAAGAGTTGATTGCCGTCGGGATCGTCAACCACCAGCAGCCGGTAGCCCCACGAACCGTCCTTCACCGCAACGCCCCTGGCATCGAGTTCCGCGCGCAGCGCGCCCAGCGCGGCGATCTGGGCCTCGCGCGTCTCGTTCATGGAAATGAACATAAGCCCCTTTCCAATCTTGTCCGGCCATTGGTTGGAGAGGATCAGCGCGCATCCCTGCCGCTCGACCTGCGCAACGTACGCTCTGCCGTTCTGGTCGTAGTGCCAGGGGCTCGTGAAGCCCAGCTGGTTAACGTAGAAGCGGAGCGAGGCCTCAACGTCCGCTACGTGCAGGACGGGACGCGCGAACCAGTTTGTCATAAGGTATATATCCTAGAATGAAGACAACTTCTTCCTGCGTTTTGATTTCTACGGCCATGTTAAACGCGATCGGGCGCCGCGAATAGCGAGATTCTGTTTGAGTTTCACGACAACTCTCGCTAAGTCGGCTAACCAGACAAGGCGGTACGAGAGCCCGCTTTCCGGCAGCGGCGTTTCCGAATGGCACTTGGGTGCTCGACAACCGGCGCTCGGTGCTCCTCGCAAGAATCAGAGCAGCGAAAGCTCTCCAATGCGCGGAATCCCTGCGGCGATCTCACCCGGCAAAAGAATTCTAAGACCGTCAACCAGGGCCCACCCGCCTTCGCCCAGAGGGCATTCTGCGTTTACAGACTGCGCGGCTCATCCAATGGACAGAATGCCCGGAGTTGCCTTCGCGGCTGGAGACCTCTAGAGCGGCAGGCCCTTCAGACCATTCGGGACAAGCGGCAGTGCGCGCAGGCGCGCGCCGGTGGCGTCGAAAATCGCGTTGGCCACGGCCGGGGCCAAGCCGACAATCGGACATTCGCCGGCACCCGCCGACGGCAGATCCTTACGATCCAGCAGCACCACGTCCATTTGCGGCACGTCCTGAAAGCGCGGGACGCGGTACTCGGAGAATCGCGGGTTGGTGACGCGGCCGTTTTCGAATTCGACGGCTTCGAAGAGCGCGCCGCCCAGGCCCATGATGTTGGCGCCCATCACCTGATTGCGCAGGCCGTCGGGATTCACGATGGCGCCGCATTCGAACGCGGTGACCACGCGCTCCACGCGGACCTCGGCGGATGCGCGGTCCACGCGGACCTCCGCGCAGGTGGCCACGTAGCCGGCCTTTTCCACTCCGCCGCCCAGGCCGAATCCCTGCCCCGGCCGCTCCTTCTTTCCTGGCCAGCCGAAAGCTTTTGCCGCCGCCTGGAACGCGGCGCGCAGGCGTTCATCCGTCAAATTCTTCAGGCGGAACTCGAGGGGGTCCATGCCCACGGCGCGGGCCAGTTCGTCCATGTGCGACTCGCGCGCAAAATGATTCGCGGTGGCAGCGAGGGCGCGGTAAGAACCCTGGCGCAGGGGCGAGCGCACCGGATGATATTCGACGCGCTGGTTCTCGACGGCGTAGGGTGTGCCGATGCCCGCGGCGCCGGAATTGTAATTGTGGAACTCCCAGGCCAGCAGCCGGCCATCCTGCGTGGCCGCGCTTTTCACCTCGATGACGCCGGCCGGACGGAAATACGCCCAGGTAAATTCCTCTTCGCGCGTCCACAGCAGGCTGACCGGACGATTCGCGGCGCGGGCGATGCGGGCGGCTTCCACCGCGGCCTCTCCCGTGTGCTTGCCGCCATAGGCGGAGCCCGTGTCTGGAACAATCACGCGCACGCGATCTTCCGGCAGGTGGAAGGCGGCGGCCAGCTCGTCCCGCACGGCAAAGGGGCGCTGCGAGCCGGTCCACACGGTCAGACTGCCGTCCTTCCATTCCGCCAGCGCCGCGCGGGGTTCGAGCGGGGCGTGAGCGATGTAAGAAACCGTGTAGGTCTCTGCCAAGCGGTGCGGGGCCGCGGCCAGAGCGGAATCCACGGAACCGGTTTCGCGGCGCGCGTTGCGTTCCCCGCCGGGTTCTACATTGTTTTTCAGATAGGTGAAAATCTCGCTGCGGGAGGGTTGCGGCATGGTTTTCCATTCGGCGCGCAGTGCGGCGAGCGCGCGCTCCGCATCGCGCCAGCGGGGCGCGGCCACGCCCACGAAGTCGCCATCACGCACCACGGTCACCCCGGGCATCGCCTGGGCTTCCCGGGAATCGAGGGAAACGAGCGTGGCGCCAAACGCCGGCGCGCGCAGAACCTTTCCGCAGAGCACGCCCTCGGGCCGTATGTCCGGCGTGTACTGATGGCGGCCGGTGACGAAAGCGCGGCCGTACACTTTGGGCAGCGGCTGGCCGGTCACGGTCCACTGGCTGGCGGGTGTGACCGGATCCTCCGCGGGAATGGTCTGCGCGAGCTTTTGGCCGCTGGCCAGCTCTGCGTAAGTAGCGGAGCGGCCCGACGCAGGGTCGGCCACCCGCGCCGCATTGGCCTTCAGCCCACCGGGCGCCAAGTTCCATCGTTTCGCCGCCAATTCCACCAGCAGGTCGCGCAGGGCGGAAGCGGCGCGGCGGAGTTGCGGGGCCATGGTGGGCGTGGAGCGGCTGCCAAAGGTGCCCATGTCCCACGGCGTGCGCGCCGTGTCTCCCATCACCATGCGCACGCTCTCGAAGGGAACGCGCAGCTCATCGGCCACGCTCTGCGCGAGCGAGGTGCGGATGTTCTGCCCCACTTCCACCTTGCCGGTGAAGACGGTCACCGCGCCGTCTTCTCCGATGTGCAGCCAGGCGCTGATTTCCTGCGGCAACGCATGGCCGAATTCGCGGCCGCGGCCGGACTCCTGGGCGTCCGCGCCGCGCGGCACGGCCAGAATCACGGCTACGCCGGAGCCGGTGATCTTGAAGAAGTCGCGGCGGGTCCAATCGAAGTGGTGGACCGGCGCAGCAGTGAACTCGAAGCGCTCCGGTTCGGGTACAAAGGTATCGCGTGGCTCGCTCATGGCCGCGCCTTCCGCATGGCTTCTGCAGCGCGCGCAATCGCGTCTGCGATGCGCGGATAGGTGCCGCAGCGGCAGATGTTTCCCTGGAGGAATTGCGTGATTTGCTGCGGCGAGGGACTGGGGAACTGGCCCAGCAGCGCGACGCCGGCTACGATCATTCCCGAAGTGCAACAGGCGCACTGGAAGGCGCCGGCATCCAGAAACGCTTGTTGCACCGGATGCAGGCGGCCGTTTTGCTCCAAGCCTTCGATGGTGGTGATGGCTTTGCCGGCGGCGGCGCGGAGCGGCACCTGGCAGGAGCGGCGGAGGTTGCCCCCGACGAGCACGGAGCAGGCGCCACACGCTCCTTCGCCGCATCCGTATTTCGTGCCCGTCAGGCCCAGATCTTCGCGCAGCACCCACAGCAGCGGGGTTTCGGGATCGGCGGCGACAAAATGACGTGTGCCATTGACTTGAATCTGCAGAGGTTCGCCCATCGAGTTCTCCTCGGACCACGCGAGGCCGGGCGCGTGCGCCTCGCCGGGACATTTTACTACTGAATGGAGCGTGCCGCGGTCAACTTGGCGGGCGCTGCAGCACGGTTTCCTGTCTGGACTTCATGGCCCACCCAGCTACTTAGAGGGGTTGCGAGAGCCGCTACTCTGTCTGCTGGCCGGTGGTAGGATTGCGGGTTCTTACTCCAGGGGGAGAGACCCATGCTGCCGACGAAATCATCGTTCCGTTCGTTTCTCCGGTTCCTTCCAGTCGTCGCAGTTTGCATGTTGCCACCGGCGGCCGCGGACGCGCAGTCGCCACCCTCCGTGGATACGGCGCTTTACAACGGGATGAAGTGGCGGCAGATCGGGCCGTTCCGCGGCGGCAGGGTGCTGGCAGTGACCGGGGTGGCAGGCGACCCCGAGACCTTTTATTTCGGCGGGACCGGAAGCGGCGTCTGGAAAACGACAAACGGCGGGCAGGACTGGGCTCCGCTGTTCGATAAACAGCCGGTGAGCGCCATTGGGGCCATTGCGGTAGCTCCTTCGGATCCAAACGTCATCTATGTGGGCACCGGCGAGGGCTGCCTTCGCTCGACCAGTTCTTACGGGGACGGTGTGTACAAATCTACAGACGCGGGGAAGACGTGGACCAACGTCGGTCTGAAGGATTCCCGGCAAATTGGAAGGGTCATCGTGCATCCCCGCGATCCGAATTTCGTTCTGGTCGCGGCGCTGGGGCATGAATTCGGCCCGAATGCGGAGCGCGGCGTCTTCCGCACGCTCGATGGCGGCAAGACCTGGGAGAAAGTGCTCTACAAGGACGACCAGACCGGGGCCATTGATCTAGCCTTCGACCCGACGAATTCCTCCATTATTTTCGCCGCGCTGTGGCAGGTGAATCGTACCCCCTGGGGCCTGACGGACGGCGGGCCGGGCAGCGGACTCTACAAATCCATCGACGCCGGCGCCACCTGGAAGCGCCTGGAGGGCCACGGGCTGCCCGCGGGAATCCTGGGAAGGATTGGCGTATCCGTTTCCGGGGGAGAAAGCAACCGCGTGTATGCGCTGATCGAGGCGGAGAAGGGCGGGCTCTATCGCTCGGAGGACAGTGGGGATTCCTGGACGCTGGTGAACGGCGACCGCAGCTACTGGCAGCGGCCCTGGTATTACGTCCACGTCTTCGCAGACCCGAAGAATCCCGACGTGGTGTACATCTTGAACGTGCGGGCGTACCGCTCGATTGATGGAGGAAAAACGTTTTCGCGGATGTTCGTGCCGCACGGCGACAATCACGGGCTGTGGATTGATCCCACCAACACCAGCCGCATGATCGAGGGCAACGACGGCGGGGCCACCATCAGCTTCGATGGCGGGAAGACCTGGACGCGGCAGGACAGCCAGCCCACGGCGCAGTTCTACCACGTGGCTACGGACAATGCCTTCCCCTACCGGATTTATGGAGACCAGCAGGACAACTCCAGTGTGGGCATTCTGAGCCGCGGCGACCAGGGGGTCATCGGGCGGTGGGACTGGTTTCCGGTGGGCGGGGGGGAGAGCGGGTACATCGCTCCGGACCCGCGCGACGCCAACGTGGTGTACGCCACGGGCTACATGGGGGAGATCACCCGCTTCGACCGCCGCACCGGCCAAGTGCAGGAACTCGGGGAGATCGCGGACGTGACCGACGGCGAAGGCGCAACCAAACTGAAGCTGCGCTACCAATGGACTTCGCCGGTGGCGCTTTCCCCGCAGGATCCAGAGGTGATCTACCACGGAGCGCAGGTGCTGCTGAAGAGCACGGACCAGGGAAAGACGTGGCGAGCCATCAGTCCGGACCTGACGCGGAACGACAAGGCGAAGCAGGCGCTGGCCGGGGGACCGATCACGTTTGAAGATACCGGGGCGGAGATTTACGACACCATCTTCAGCATCGCGCCCTCGGCGCTGGAGAAAGGCCTGATCTGGGTGGGCAGCGACGACGGGCTGATCCACGTCACGCGGGATGAAGGGCAGCACTGGGCGGACGTGACGCCCAAGGAGATTTCCGCATTCAGCCGGGTGAGCCTGATCGAAGCCTCACCGCACTCCGCCGGCACGGCCTATGTGGCTTTCGATCGCCACCAAAACGACGACTACCGGCCGTACATCTTCAAGACCAGCGACTACGGGAAATCCTGGTCCAAGATCACCGGCGGCATCCCCGACGGCGTATTCGTACGCGTGGTGCGCGAAGACCCCAAGCGCAAGGGCCTGCTCTACGCGGGAACGGAAACCGGCGTGCTCGTTTCCTTCGACGACGGAGGCCACTGGCAGACCCTGCAGCAGAATCTGCCCACGGTCCCGGTGCACGACCTGGCGGTGAAAGACGATGACTTGATCGCGGCCACCCACGGCCGCTCGTTCTGGATTCTGGATGAAGTCACTCCCCTGCGGCAGATTTCCGCGGATGTCTCCGCCTCGAATGCGCATCTCTATGCGCCTGCCCTGGCGTATCGCGGACCGTGGGGCGGTGGATTCCGTCCGCGCGGCCCCGCGGGACAAAACCCGCCGTACGGAGTCATCCTGGATTTCTACCTGAAGACCGCTCCGGATAAGAAAGAGGCGGTGACGCTGGAAATTCTGGACGCGCAGGGCAAAACGGTCCGCAAATTCTCCAGCCATGCCAAGCCGCCCGCGGAAGCCGCTGAATTTGCCGACTACTCTGAGACGGAGGGGGAAGAGGACACTGGAGAGAAACTGCCCGCGGATGCGGGAATGAACCGCTTCGTGTGGGACCTGCGGTATGCACCCGTGCCGCGCATTGCCGGCTTTACGTCGAGCGAATACGGGCAGGGGCTGGTGGGTCCGCAAGTGGTGCCGGGCACGTACCGCGCGCGACTGACCGCCGGGGGAAAGTCCCAGGAGGCCGGCTTCGAAGTGAAGCTCGACCCGCGGATGCACACCTCGCAGGCAGAGCTGGCCGAGCAATTCGAGTTGCGCCGCAAGATTTACGACGCCCTGGTGGCGGACTACACGGCGGTGAACGAGCTGCGGGAGTTGCGCAAACAGCTCAAAGCGCTGGAAGCCCGGCTGCGCGGCGATCAGACCCGGGCCGAGGTGCACTCCGCGGTCGTTGCGCTCGAAAAGAAACTGGATGCCGCCGAGGCGGGCCTGATCAATCCGAAGCTGCAAGGGACGCAGGACACGCTGCACTTCGGCAACGGAATTGACGGGAAATACGCGCTGCTGGCCGCGGGGGTGGATAGCGCAGACACGGCTCCGACGGCGAGCGAATACGAGCTGTACGCAGAGCTGGAAAAAACCATGAGCGCGGGCATCGCGCAGTGGAGGGAACTGCTGGCGAAGGATGTGCCGGCATTCAATGCAATGGCCCAACGCGCCGGCGTGGCCCTGGTCGCGCCCACGCCGGTGAAAGAAGAGGACGAAGACGGACATCCGCAGTAAATCCCCGGGTTCGAATGGCCGGCGAACAGTCACAAGGTTTGACGCAGAGCGAAGAGCCCTGCGCTACCACCGCTCGAAGCGGTCGGTGCGCCGCGTGTGGAATTTTTCGCGCCGCCGAGAGCTGCGGAGCGACGGAGATCAGGGCAGGAGTTCTTCAGCGATGGCCACTGAGGAGTACATGGGGAAAATGCTTTGCAGCCGGGCGATCTCCAGCACCATGCGCGCCTTCTCCGGAACGGAGGCGAGCACCATTTGCCGGTTGCTCTTCGCCAGGCTGACGTGAATCTGCAGAAGGGCGCCGACTCCGGAAGAATCGATGTACTCCAGATCGCCCATGTCCAGTATCAGCACGGTCGCGGTCTCTTTGCGCGCTGCCGCGAGGAAGCCGGGCACCGTCTCGATGGCCAGACGGCCAGCCAGGCGCAGCACGCGCCGTCCGCTCCGGGAGCCGTTGGCAGGCTCGATGTTCAGGGTAGGCCGCGTCACGGGAGCGCATTTTATCTGAAAAGGCCCGCAATGGTGAACAGATTCTCCCCGGAAGCCGCCGGGGGGCGAACTTCGCGGCCGGCACGGGAAACCCCGCTGCACATGGCTGTTTCCCTGTGAACCACCGGGGCAGATCAGGACGAGGCTCGGCGGCGAAACAGAAATACAAGGCTGACCATCGCGAGGCATCCAGCCACCGGCACCAGCAGACCCGAGCGCAGATCCCCTGTGCGTGAAGAGACCAACCCGACCAGCCAGGGCAGAGTCGCGCCACCCGCACACCCCAGGGCAAACAGGAGGTTTGCCTTGCGCCGCGCCTCCCGACCAAGCACCGTGAACATCCAGGCCGCCAGCAGAGGAAACACGCATGCCATACCCAGGCCCGCCACCGCCGCGCACAGGGCGGTACCGGCGAAGGATTGGACGCTCAGAAGGGCCGCAGTTCCCACGGTGGCGAGCAACAGCCCGCTCCTGAGCAGCCCCGATTCGCTCATGACCCGGAGGACGAGCGGGACGGCCCCCCGGCCGGTGAGCAAGCCCGCCCAGAAAAACATGGGCGCCAGCGGCCAGACCGGATCTGGGGTCCCAGCTGTGGCGATTCGCTTTGCCAGCGCGGCGATCCAGCCGGAAACGCACGCCTCCGTGCCCACGTAAACAAAAAACAGGCAGCCCAGAACGGCCAGAGTCCCCGCCGGGGAAAACGCGTTTGCAGTGGCGCCGGCAGCCGCGTGCCAAGGCGCGGCGCGCGGCTCCGCGCCACGCACGGCCAGGAATACTGCGGAGATTCCACAAAGGGAAGCGGTCGCGAGCATCAATTCGAGAAGCAGGTGTTCTCTTTGCGCCAGCAGAACCAAAGGCGGAAAGGCGATGGCGCCCAATCCCCAGCACATATTCAGAAGGCTGAGCGCCGTGGCTCGCCGCGGACCGGAATCCTCGCCCACCCACAGGTTGACGCCGGAAATGGTGAGTCCCAGTCCCCCGCCGAAGACCACGGTGCAAACTCTGGCTTCGAAAGGACCGGAAGCCAGCAGTCCCCCCACGCCCGCGGCCATCAGCGCGAATCCCAGAGAGAGCGTGAAGCGGTAGCCGCGCCGGGCGAGCAGCGTCCCCACCGTGGCCAGACCCGCCAGGTTTCCGCAAAATTGCAGGGTGAAGAATACGCCAGCTTGCGCGTCGCGGAGTGACCAGCGGGCGATCAGCAGCGGCAAGAGCGGGCCCAGCAGGGTGGTCACCGCGCCGGTGACGATAAACGCGGCATGAAGGACCACGCTGGTCTCTCTGTGGCCGGGAGCAGGTTGAGATTCACTTGCGTGCATGGAAGGAATGGGATTGTCTCCGAAGCGAAGGGCCCCGGCAACGCCGCATTCCGTGCGCAGAGCGCGGCGGGAGCCGGGGCGGTGGCTTGTGCCTGCGCGCGGTGTGGGCTACCTTGGAGTTTCATGCCCGGAACGACCATTTCGTGGGCGGTCCTGGCGCGGCTGGATTGGCGGGCGGTGCTGGATATCCTGCTGGTGGCCGCGCTCATTTACTACCTGCTGCGGCTGGCCCGGGGAACGCGCGCGGCGCAGATCGGGCTGACCATTGTGGTGTTGCTGGTGCTGCACCGCGCGGCGCGGTTCGCGCGGCTGGAGATGACCGATTGGCTGCTTTCCACTGCGCTCTCCTATTTCGTCCTGGCGCTGCTGATTCTGTTCCAGCCGGAAATCCGCAACGCGCTGGCCCGGGCGGGCCGAAATTCCCTGTGGAAACGGCTGGTGGCCCGGAATCGCAGCGAGGTCTATGACGACGTGGTGCTGGCCGTACGGCATTGCGCGCAGCACCGCATCGGCGCACTGATGGTCATCGAGCGCCAGGCCGGCTTGCGCACCTACATGGAGAGCGGCATCCCGCTGGACGCCACGGTAAGCTACGACCTGTTGCTCTCCATTTTCTCCCCAGGATCACCCCTGCACGACGGCGCAGTCATCCTCTCCGGGGACCGCGTGGCCGCCGCTGCCTGCTTCCTGCCGCTCACGCTCAGCCCGGAAATTTCCAATCAACTCGGCACGCGGCACCGCGCCGCGGTGGGAGTCACGGAAGAAAGCGATGCGGTGGCCGTGGTGGTTTCGGAGCAGACCGGCGCCATCGCCCTGGCGATGGAAGGCAATCTGGAGCAAAACCTGACTCCAGACCAGCTTGCGGAACGGCTGGGCACTCTGGTGACGGGCGGGCACAAAGCCCCGGTTGCGGCACCCGGAGTGACCGTGGGGGGATGAGATTGGGCGGACGACGCACACGCGGCCTGCAGGACCTGGGACTGATGCTGCTGGCCCTGGCCATCTCCATCCTGGTGTGGACCAGCTACCACTCCGAACCCGCGGCGGAGATGACCTTTCAGGCTCCTCTTGAATTCCGGAACATCCCGCGCACGGTGGAACTGGCGGGCGACTTTCCTCCCAGCGTGCGGGTGCGGGTGCGGGGACGTCCGTCGGCATTGCAGGAGGCCACGGCGGGCCAGTTCGCGGTGGTGGTGGATCTCAGCGGGGCGGCCGCGGGCTCGAGCGTGGTGCATCTCTCCCCCGGCATGATCGAGGCTCCCCTCGGCACCGAAGTGGTGCGCGTCACCCCGGAAGAGGTCGGTGTGCGCCTGAACCCGCGTTCCACGGCTCGCTAGCGCGGCGGCCACCGGCATCCGCAGTGGTCAAACCAGGCCACTGGCCGCGGTCGTTTGCGGGCACTTTTCCGGGCTGTGCTAGACTCGCCTCTTTCCTCCGGACGGGCCTTCCGGCGGAGCGCTCTCATGTCCAAACAGCTCTTCGGGACGGATGGAATTCGCGGCAGACCTGGTGAATTCCCGCTGGACGATGCCACCCTGGAGGCCACTGGGGCGGCACTCGGCGCGCATTTGCGGCGCGGCGGACTCGCTCCGCCTCCACGCATTCTGCTCGGCATGGACACGCGCAAGTCGAGCGGCCATCTGGCCGCGCGCATCGCCCGCGGCGCGCTGGATGCCGGCGCCGAGGTGGCCTCCGCAGGTGTGGTCCCCACGCCCGGCGTGGCCTGTTTGGTGCGCGAAAATCAATTCGCCGCCGGGATCGTCGTTTCCGCCTCCCACAATCCGTGGATGGACAATGGAATCAAGCTGATCTCTCCGCAGGGAACAAAATTCTCCGACCCCGTGGAAGCCGCGTTGGAAAAAGAGATCCTGGCCCGGCGGGAATCCGCGGGGCGTGGCCCGGATGCGGAGCTGCGCACGGACCCTTCGCTGGATTCCCAGTACCTCGCCTACCTGCAGCGCTTCGTCCTGCCGGGGGCGCGGCTGGCAGGACTGCGCATCACGCTGGACTGCGCGAATGGAGCGGCCAGCGAGCTGGGACCGGCTCTGTTCCGCTCGCTGGGCCTGCAGGTGACCGCAATCCATCACCGGCCGAACGGAACCAATATCAATGACCAGTGCGGCTCGCAACATCCGGAAAGCCTGCTGCGCGCGGTGGCGGAATCGAAAGCGGATCTGGGAGCGGCGTTCGATGGCGACGCGGACCGCGCCATTTTCGTCTCCAACTCGGGACGCATTGTGGATGGGGACGCCGTCTTGTTCATTGCCGCGCGGCAGATGAAGGCCGCGGGAACGCTGCGCGGTGGCGTGGTGGTGGGCACTACCATGTCCAACCTGGGGCTGGAACGCGCGCTGGAGCCGATGGGCATCCGCCTGGCTCGTGCCCCGGTGGGCGACCGCTACGTGTTCGAAGAGATGCAACGACTGGGCGCCAACCTGGGCGGCGAACAGTCTGGCCACATCATTTTTCTGGATGATTCCATCACTGGCGACGGCCTGCTCACCGCGCTCATCGTGGCCTCACTGGTGTCGCTCGAAGGGCCCCTGGAGACCCTGGCCGCGGACTTGAAAGTCTTTCCCCAGAAAATCGTGAATGTTCCGGTGCGCTCCAAACCGCCTCTGGAAACTCTTCCGGAAGTTTCGCGCGCGCTGGCGGAAGCCCATTCCAGCCTGGGCGCCGCCGGCCGCGTGGTGCTGCGTTATTCCGGCACGGAATCGCTGGCCCGGGTCATGGTGGAAGCCGAGCATGCCGAACAGGTGGAACGGTGGACCCGGGCGCTGGCCTCCGCCGTGCACCAGGCCATTGGCGCCTCCTAGCCCCCTGGGCCCCTCCGTCACATGCCTCCGGGAACTTTTTGGCCTCTCCCGGCATTACAGGTTATGAAGGTAAGGAAGAACCGGTGGCCGGACGGCCGCAGCGTCCGGCCCGCAGGATTCCATGACCACTGACGAAGAACTGATGCTCGCCTTCCAACGCGGATCGGGAGAAGCGTTCACCGAGCTTTTCCAGCGCTACCGCCAGCGGATTTACGGCTTCTTCCGCCGGCGATTGCAGCATCCCTCGCGCGCGGAAGAGCTGGCGCAGGAAACGTTCGTGGCCGTGCTCAAAGCCGTCGAGCGTTACGAGCCGCGCGCTCTCTTCCGCACCTATCTTTACAGCATCGCGCTGAATCTGCTGGCCGCCGAGCGCAGAAAATCCGGGCGGGAAACCGCGGAGGCGGACCCGCCGGAGCCGGTGGCCGCCGGCGACACAGAGGCCGCGGTGTGGGTGCGCGACGCGCTCGATCGCCTGGAATCCGCCGAGCGGGAGATTTTGCTGCTGCGCGAGTACGAACAGTTGAGCTACGAGGAGATCGCGAGCCTGCTGCAGTTGCAGCTCAATACCGTGCGCTCGCGGCTGTTCCGCGCACGCATGGCCCTGCGCGAGCTGCTGGTGGCGCGCGCCCCGCAGGCCTGAGGAGCGACTATGGACCGCCTCACACATCCATTTACGCCGGAAGAGGTGATGGCTTATCTCGATGGCGAACTCTCCGCCGAGCGCGCCAGCGCCGCCGCGGCCCACCTGGAACTGTGCAGTGAATGCCGCGCCGTGGCCGCCGGTTTGCGCGGCGTTTCCAGCCAGCTTGCCGCCTGGCAGGTGGAAACCGCACCGGACGGTTTCTCCGAGAGCGCCGTGCGCGCCGCCGCACTGCCCCGCCCGGCGGGCGCGCCCCGGCCGCAAGAGAAAGACACGCGCAGGGTCATTTCCCGGAGCTTCCTGATGTGGGGAACAGCCTTCGCGGTGGCAACCGCATTGCTGCTGGCGGTGAGCATTCCCACGCTCAACCGTTCCAGCCATCTGGCACAAGAGGCCCAGCGGGCGCCGCGCGTTTTCACCCCGCCCGCTCTGCCGCCCCCAGCCAGCGCACCACTGCCGGTGCTGCCGGTCACTCCAAGCGGCATGCGCGCCACCAAGCGATCAAATCCGGGACCATCGCAGGAGCTTGCCGGAGTTCAGCGCGACAAGGTGGAGTCCAAAGAGCCAGCAAACTCTTTGAATCAAGCCTACGAACGCCAGTTGGATGTGAGTAAGGATGCAAATACGGCGGCCAAGGCGGCCCCGGCCTCGCGGGCGGCTGCGAACGAGCCCATGATCATCCGCCGGGCATCCCTGGCCCTGCTCACAAAAGAGTTCGACTCCGCCCGCGCGGCCATGGAAAACCTGGTGCGGGCGCACCAGGGATATTTCGGCCAACTGGATGTGGCTACGCCACCCAACGCCGGCCGTGCTCTCACCGCCACGGTGCGCGTGCCTGCCGCGCAACTCGATCCCGTGCTCGTCGAGCTGCGCAAGCTGGGTCACGTGGAGCAGGAGAGCCAGTCTGCCGACGACGTGACCCGCCAGTACGTGGACCTCTCCGCGCGGCTTTCCAATGCCCGCGAAACCGAGAAGCGCCTGGTGGATATTCTGCGCGAACGCACCGGAAAAGTGAGCGACGTGCTCGAAGTCGAGCAGCAAATTTCCAGCGTGCGCCAGCAGATCGAGCAGATGGATGCCCAGCGCAAGAACATGGACAACATGGTGCAGTTCGCCTCCGTGGATCTGCGCATCACGGAGGAATATAAGCAGTCGCTGGAAACCCCCGCGCCCTCCCTCGGCACGCGCATCCATAACGCAGCCGTGGAAGGCTTCCTGGGCGCCGCGGAGATGGTGGTCGGCCTGCTGCTCTTCCTGCTCAATGCCGGGCCAACGCTTCTGCTGCTGGCTTCCGTGCTGGCCTGGCCGGCATGGCGCGGGGCGCGCTGGCTGCGCAGGCACTTCCGCCTGGAGGCTGCCACCTCTCAAAGTGCATAGGAAACTCGTTCGCCGAATACAGATAACCGTAGGCAAGCCATCCAGCAGTTCCGCTGACCTCCGCTAAGTTACGCAGTAACAGTTATATGCGGCGCAGGCCCGGGCCCCTCACTGTGGAAAGGCGCGTGCACAGAATATCCACAAGTTGTGGAGTGGTTTGTTTCCCGGGGTGTTTGACCGGCAGGCAGCACAGAGAAGCTTCCTACAGGGGCCCTCACGAGGGCCCCTTTTCAATTTCGCAGAACACAATTTGCATCTCGATGCAGCCGCGCCATCTCGTGGCCGCGAGCCGCGATACATCCTTGGAACTCAGCGGATTTCGCCCGGACTGATTCCGTTCTGCTTGGCTTTGGTCTCCAGGTCTTCAATCTGTTGCAAAACACTCTGGCGCTGCTTTTCGAACCCCGCCAGTTGATCCTCGGGACGAAGCGTCGGGGTCGGCTGGTTCAGGTTGATGGCGTTCGACCCGCCCTTTGACCCGTCCATGGCATCCTGCGTGGACTTGATTTTGGCGTCCAGGTCGTCGAGCTGTTTCCTCAGGGCATCCAACTTCTCCCGATACACCTTGGGATCCTGATCCGGCTGCAGAACCTTGGGCTTTGCCGCGGACTTTTCCTCTCCGGGCTGCGCAGCTTCCGTTCCTTCCGCGGGAGCCGCGGCGGAAGTGGCCGAGGCTGTGGAAACTGGCGAGCCGGGGCTCATCGACTCGAGATCTTCATTCGTCCACACCTTCTTGGCCTTTTGCGGCGGCTTCTGCGCGGGCTGTTGCGACGGCTGCTGCGGCGTGGCCGCCGGGGAGGTCTGTCCGCTGGCCGGGAGCGCGGCGAGACCGAGCACCAAGATCCAAGTCACCGGGCAAGTCTTCACGGGACACCTCCTCTGACATCCTGATTATACCGCCCGGGAGCCGCTAGGGAGAGGGAACCTCGAGCCGGCCGTTGCCCAATTCGCGACGGACCAGCGGCAGCAGGTCCGCCGGGGGACCAACATGACGGAAGTCCCGCGCCTCCACCGTGCGGTACGACTGTTCATGCGTGAACAGTTTCCGCCCTTCCACGTCGTAGCGCGTCAGTTTCGGCAGCCAGATTCCCGGAGCGATCTGCGCCTGCTCGATGTGCACACGCCCGCCCCGGTCAATCTTGCCCAGCAAGCCTCCGCCGAACAGCAGGTCCCGCACCAGTTCCGCATCGAGCTGTAGGACTCCTCCCGTTTGCGCGTCCACCCGCACAGTCAGCCGGCTGGCGGCCAGCAGTTCCGTGGCCAGCGATCCGCCGCCGGAGTTCGGCTTGGGATCCAGCAGCAGTTTTTCCACGCTGCGCCCGTCCAGCGTCTCCCGCCCCAGCCAGCTCAGCTCGTAGGCGTCGCGGAAGGCCTCCACCGCGCGGTAGCGTTCCCGGCTGCGCTTCTCGAATTTCTCCACGCGCGCGTGCTGGTCCGATTCTTCGGGATGCACGGCCCAAACCAGCGTTTGCTCCAGCTCGCGCAGTTCCTCGCGGTATTTTTCCGGCGTAACCGCCGCGCCGCGCTCTTCCACCACCAGCTTCAGCGTGCCCGTTCCCGTGGGATATACGCGATACACGCGGTCCAGAATCGCATCGGCATCCTGCGGGTGGCGCCGCTCGATCCAATGCTCCGTGCGCGCCTGCAAATCATTTTCGGCGTCGCTGCCGTGCATGGCCGCGATCATGCGCTCCAGCAGTTGCCGCAGCTCCTTTTCCGCCGGGGGCTGGGGCGATGGTGCCGCCTGGGCGGCGGCAAAATGTACTGCCGTTCCGCCCAGCGGACTCCACCCAAGCGCAAACAGCAGCAGGTAGAGAGACGGCATCTCGATGGGATTCTACCGCGTGAGCCGGGGTTGTTCCCCCCGCTGCGGGTGGCGGGCACAAGCCCTCGGCCTGTGCGCCTCCCCGCCGACGTCGTGAGATATCGTGGAAAAAACCGCCCGCGTGCTCTAGTTGCCCGGCTTCGAGGGCGCGGCTGGCCGCGCCTGCTCCTCGCTCCACGGCGGAACGATGCCGTTCTCACGCGCGTAGGCGATGAGTTGGCCCAGGTGCTCGTGATCGTGCGCCGCGGCGGTCAGCATGATTTCGCGCATCGTCCAGTCACGCCCACGCATTTTCGTGGTCTTGTCGGGATCGCTCACGTTGTTCACCGCCGCTTTCAGGTGCGCGAACGACTTTTTGAGCGCCTCGATGATCTGGGCCTTCTCCGTGATCTTGGCCAGCGAATCGCTGGTCACGCCCTCTGGCCGTGGCGTCCCCATGGCGTTCGCATAGGAATAATTCCCGCTGGCGATGTGCATAAACACTTCGCCGGTGGAGCGCGCCCCCTCCGGATGCCATGCATATTTGTCGGCCGGGAAGCGTTCCGCCAGCGCCATCACGTGATTTTCCGCGGACTCAATAGTGCGGATCACCTCCGGCTTCAGCCCCGCCGCCACCGGCGCCGCTGGAGCCTGGGCTCCCACGCGCGCGGCTGAAAATGCGAACCAAGCGGCCACCGCCATGGCCGCAAAGATTTTGCGATTATCCTTCATGGATCCCTCCCCAGTCCCGCGGGATTCTCCCGGCCTTCGCACGCCTTCCGGAAGCGCCGCGGGCCTCTTTTTTACCCCAAATGCGCAGGTGGTGTACAGCGCGGGCCGGGAGAGGGGGTCGGGAACCCTTTCCCGGCCCCGGGGAAACTTCAGACGGCCGGAAAGCGTATAGAATAGAGATGATCGAGTCCCCCCCAATGAAGCCAGCCAGCCGGGCGAGTGCCGTGGCCTTCCTCGAGACCCTGCGTCTCGCGATGGACACGCTCCGCGTGCACAAACTGCGAACCTTTCTCACGCTGCTGGGCGTGATTCTGGCGGTGTTCACGCTGGTGCTGGTGATGTCCGTGGTGGAGGGGCTGAACCGGTACATTGCCCAGCAGGTGGCCAACCTGGGCTCGAAGACGCTGATCTTTACGCGTTTCGGCATCATCACCAATTTCCAGGACTTCATCAAAGCCCAAAAGCGCCCGCCGCTGCGCACCGATGACTACGAATACGTGCGGGACCACGCCGTGGGCCTGCGCCAGGTGGGCGCCGCCGCCAGCCGCCAGCTCGATGTGCGCTACGGCAACGAATTGATCCAGGGCGTGGACGTGGCCGGCGGCACACCCAACGTGGTGGACATGCGCGGGGTGGTGATCGTTCTGGGCCGCTCCCTCAACGAGACCGATGAAGAGCACCACTCCCCGGTCTGCATTATCGGCGACGACCTGGTGCAGCGGTTTTTCCAGAACGTGGACCCCATCGGCAAGACCATCCGCGTGGGCCCGCAGATCTACCAGGTGGTGGGCGCGGCCAAGCCCATGGGCTCCGTCTTCGGCCAGTCGCGCGACAACTACGTGCTCATGCCCTTCTCCACGTACATGAAAAGCTGGCATCAGGGCAACGATTCCATCGACATCTGGGCGGAGGCCTGGTCCACGGAAACCATGGATGCGGCGATTGACGACGTGCGCGTGATTCTTCGCGCCAAGCGCAAAGTGCCCTACGGCGGCGACGACAATTTCGGCGTAGTCACCAACGCCTCCATCACCCAGGTGTGGGGAAGCATCAGCGGAAACTTCTTCGGCCTGGCCATCATGCTCACTTCCGTGTTCCTCGTCGTGGGCGGCATCGTGATTATGAACATCATGCTGGCCAGCGTCACGGAGCGCACTCGGGAAATCGGCATCCGCAAATCGCTGGGAGCGCGCCGGCAGCACATCATCATGCAGTTTCTGGTCGAGTCGGCGATCATGGCGGCATCGGGCGGGATCATCGGCGTGCTGGGAGGGATGGGCGTCACGGCGCTGGTAAGAAACCTGACGTTTATGCCCGCCACCACACCGGTCAGCGCCATCGTGGTTTCCCTGCTCCTGGCCACCTCGGTGGGGCTGTTCTTCGGGATTTATCCCGCGATGCGCGCGGCACGGCTCGATCCTGTGGAAGCGCTGCGGTACGAGATGTAGGGCGGGACGAAGATGCGTCAGGACTACCGGGAAAATCTGAAACTGGCTTTGGATACGCTGCGCGCGCATAAACTGCGCAGCTTCCTCACCATCGTGGGCGTGGTGATCGGCGTGATGATCATCATCGTCGTCGCAGGCCTGCTGGCCGGCTTCAACACCACGGTCACGGAAGCGATCACCGGCTACGGGGCCGACACCGCCTTCATCTCCAAATTCGAGCAGGGCTTCCGCACCGGCCGTCTCACAGCGGAGGAACGCAAGCGAAAGGATTTGACGCTCGAAGAGGGCCAGGCCCTCGAAGAGACTGCGCCGGACATCAAGGCTGTGGCCATCTCCATTTTTTCCGACGGGCTGGCCAGTTCCGTCCGCTACAAGGATCAGGAAGTGACCGGCCTGGATTTCCGGGGAACCTTTCCCGCGTTCGCGGAAGTCTACGCCAACGCGAATCTGAAGGAAGGCCGCTTCTTTTCCGACGGCGACAACGAGCACAAGCGGGAAGTGACGGTGATCGGCGAGAGCGTGGCCAAGGCTCTATTCCCCAACCTGGACCCCATCGGAAAA
>DATIYQ010000348.1:0-11613 GCA_035517515.1 Binatia bacterium | reverse complement strand
GAGTCCGCCGAATCCGCTCACGCCGCCGTGCTCGCCACCACCGAAGCCGCGCGCACCGCCGCATCCGCAGAAGTGAAAGCGGCAAAGGCCAACGCCACCGGTGAAAGCTCCATGGCCGCGCGCGAGCGCATTTTCATTGTGGCCTGCGCGCTGTTCCTTGAAGCCGCCGACTTCTAGCCGCTGGCGATCCGCCGCACCACTCACCTCCGAATTCGCTCCAGCACCCACATCCGTCATTCCCAATTCCCGCGTTTTTTGCCGGGCTGAGGAACCCGCTTGTTCCGGCTCCCCTTCCTCCCCCGTGGTATAACCGCAGAGGATGCCGGCGGCGTATTTCAACATCGCGTTCGGGGACCCGGAGCGGGCCGCGTCCAATCTTGCGCGCATCGAGGAGCGCCTGCCCGCGTCCTTGCGCGCCGCTTTCCCGGCCCTGCTGGCTCAGACGCCCGCTCCGGACGACGCGCTGAACTTTCTCGAGCGGTTTCTGCGTCCGGAGGGTGGGGCACCGCCCCGCGTGCTGGCCTTCCTCGAACAACATCCGGCTTCGCTCCATTACCTGCTCACCGTGTTCAGTTACAGCCGCTTCCTCTCGGAAACCCTCTTGCAGCAGCCCGGGCTGCTGACCACACTTTTGCGTCCCTCGCAGCCGGGCGAGTCTCCGCCGCGTGGGCTGGAACGCGCGCGCACCCGGGAAGACTTGCGGGAGGAATTTGCCCGCTTCGAAGCCACTTCCTTCGACGCGGCTCCTTCCGTCCTGCTGGCGCGATTCAAGCGCCGCGAGTACCTGCGCATCATGTTGCGCGATGTGTTGAAGGTGGCGACGCTGGCAGAAACGACGCTCGAGCTTTCCGAGCTTGCGGATCTGCTGCTCGACCGCGCGCTGGAAATCGCCGCGCAGCCCCTCACCGGCGCCTTTGGCGCTCCGCAGTTCATGGCCTCCGACGGACGCCGCCGCACCTCTGAACTGGTGGTCCTGGCCCTGGGAAAACTGGGCGGCCTGGAGCTGAACTACAGCTCGGACATCGACCTGATGTTCCTCTACGCCGCCGATGGAGAGACCTCCGGAGGAAAAGCGGGCACGATCTCGAATCACGAGTTTTTTGTGCGCCAGGCGCAGGCGGTGCTGCAACTGATCACCGAAAGCACCCCGGAGGGCGCAGTCTACCGCGTGGACCTGCGCCTGCGCCCGCAAGGTAACGAAGGCGAACTGGCCGTAGCCCTGCCTACCGCCCTGGACTATTACCGCACGCGCGCCCGCGAGTGGGAATTGCAGATGCTGATCCGCGCGCGCGGCGCCGCCGGCGATCGCGAAACCGCGCGGGCGTTTCTACGCCAGGTTGGGCCGCTGATTTATTCGCGCGAGTTCCGCCTGGAAGTGGTGGAAGCGGTGCTCAATGCGCGCGAACAGATTACCCGGTCGCTGGAACGGCGCCAGGCGCGCCGCTCCGTGCCCCGCCGGCCCGGCGTTCGCGGTTACCGGGCCGGCGCGTCGCTTGCGTCCTCCCCGGGACCCGGGACGCTTCTCGCGCCGTCCCCAACCCCTCGCTCCGCCGGGGCTCCTTCCGCCGAAGTCCAGGAGGAGCGGACGCCTGCGCCCACGGAGGCGGCCATCAACGTAAAACTTTCGCCGGGCGGAATCCGCGACATCGAATTCCTGGCGCAATGCCTGCAACGCTTGCACGGCGGCGATGAATCCTGGCTGCACGTGGCCTCGACGCTGGTGGCGCTGCAACGCCTGCACGACAAAGGTCACCTGGCCGGAAACGACTTCCACCGCCTGGCCGCCGCGTATCAATTTCTCCGCACCGTGGAGCACCGCTTGCAACTGCGCGACGGCTTGCAGCGCCACACCCTGCCGGACGCGCTGGATTCCCTGGACCGGCTGGCGCGGCGCTGCGGCATCGAATCCGCTCCGGTGCGTGGCGGCGGCGCGAACCCACGGGATGTGCTGCTGGGCTTGCTGGTGGAACATCTCTCCAACGTTCGCGAAATCTACACGCGCCTGCTCTCCCGCCGGTTGGCGGAACCTGCCGCGCACCCGGAGCGGCCAGGGCCGGCACAAACCGCGGGTCCTGCCTGGCTGCACCGGCTGGAAACCGAATATCCCGGGGTTGCCGCGGAGACCGCGCAGATCACCTCCGGGCTGGACTCCGCCAGCTACCTGCGGCGCGGCCTGCTGCGTTACCTGAACTCCGCGCTGCTCGCGCCCTCGCTGATGGCCCGACTCGAAGCCCAGCCGGAGCTGTTGCGCGGCGGGGCCGCGCTGTTTGACTCCAGCGATCTGGCCGTGGACCTGCTTGCGCGGCATCCGGAAGAGATTTCCGTCATCGCCGGCGATTCCCCGCTTCCGCTGCTTCCCTTCCCGCGCACCCCGGCGCAACGCGCCGACGATTTGCGCTGCGATTTCCGGCGCGCGTTATTGCGCCAGGTGGCCGCAGATTTGTTGTGCTTGAACGACGCATCCTCACTGGTTTCCTCCGGCGCAGGCTCTCGCCGTGAGGAATCTCTCCCGCCCTGCGGCCCGCCACCGTTTTTATCGCTCGAACGCTTTACCCAGCTGGCCGAAGATTCCCTGCGCGGCGCCCTGCGCCTGGCCGTGGAGGAAACCATCGGCTCCGCAATGGATCTGGACCAGGCGCCCTTCACGGTGCTGGCCCTGGGACGCATGGGCAGCCGGGAAATGTCCGTGGGCTCAGACGCCGACCTGGTGTTCCTGGTGGACGGCGCGCTCTCCGCGGCGGAGCGAGACGGGTGGCGCCGCGCCGCGGAGCGCCTGGTGCAGATTCTGGCCAGTCATACCCGCGAAGGAGTGATTTTTGCGGTGGACACCCGGCTGCGTCCCCGCGGCACGGAGGGCGAACTGGTGCCCTCGCAACAGGCTTTCATGGATTATCTGTCGCTGGAAACCGCCGCGTGGGAGGCCATCACCTTCCTGAAGCTCCGGCCCGTCGCCGGAAATTTCACGCTGGGCCTGGAAATGGCCGCCTGGGCGCGCAGGCACTGTGCTCTGCGCTTTGGAGGAGCTTCCGGCAGCCCGGAGGCTTCAGTCTTCGCCGCGGAGCTGGCGCGGGTGCGCGCCAAAGTGGAGCAGGACGCCAAAGGACCGCGCGCCAAGGGCCGCTTCAAGAAAATGGCGGGAGGCTATTACGACGTGGAGTACATCACCGGCTATCTCACGCTGGCCAAAGGCATCGCTGCCGCCGGTGGAAATACGTACGCACAAATTCGCACTCTGGAACAGGCCGCAGCCCTCGAACCCGCGGAACTCCAGACGCTCTACACCACCGCCATCCTCTACCGCGCGGCGGATCATGCCGCGCGATTGATCACCGGCCGACCCCTCGCCGGCTTCCCGGAGCCCGCGCTGGCCGAGCGCATGTCCCGGCTACTCGACCGCTGGGGCGTGGCTTGGCTGGGCGACCTGCGCTCCGCGCTTCAGGAGCGCGCCAGAGCCATCCGCGCCCTGTATCTTCAGGTTCTCCCCCCGGGCTAATCCCCTCCGCTCGCGTCCAATCCTCCGCGAATGGCAGGGCAGCCCGAAGGCCTCTGACTGCGAGAGGACGGGTCTTCGAGCGGCCTCTCGCCGTTCTGCCACCCACGCACCTGAACCCACCAAGGGTTTCGGCCGGCGCCTCCCTAGGGCGCCACATCCCGTATATGCGTGGAGATGTACCAGTGATTCCCCCACGCATCCTGCACTCCGGCGTTGCGGTCTCCGTAGGGCTGGTCCGCGGGCGGATAGAGCGATGTGCCCCCCGCCGCCACGGCGCGCAGGTAGGCCGCGTCCACATCCGGCACGTACATGTAGATGGCCGTAGGCATGTTCGGATAGAGCTCCTGGGCCTCGCCCATGCCGATCACCGAATTGCCGATGCGCAACTGCGCGTGCACCAGCCGGCCACCTGGCTCCGCGTGCTTCTCCAGGGTTTGGGCCAAGAAGGCGCGCTCCATGAATTCGATGAGCCCCAGGGCCCCAGTGGGATGCAGGTAAAGGTTTACATCGTTCATGCCCTCGCGGACGTAGGAGGGCCCTTTGTGCGTGGAGATGTACCACTGGTTGCCGCCCACATCGGTGACGGTGCCCTCGCGGTCGCCGTACGGCTGGTCCATCGGCGGTTTGAGCACCGTGGCGCCCGCGCGCACCGCGGCCTCGAACACTGCGTCCGCATCACGCACATAGAGCCACAGCGAAGTGGGCATGGGAGCCGCCTTCAGGTTCGGTCCGCCGCCCAGCATTACCACCGAGTCTCCGATGCGCACCTCGGCGTGCATGCCTCCCGCGGAACCGGTGCCGCGCATCAACTCCTGCGCGCCGAAGGCCTGCTTCACAAAGGCGAGCAGTTCTTCGGCCGGCCGGACAATCAGGTACGGGGTGATGGTGCGGAACCCTTCACGAATCGGATTGACGGTGGTTGTGCTCATGGCGGCCTTCTCCTCGAGTTGAGTTTTCAGTCGTCGCCGGAATTCTGCACGAGGCAGGGCGCGCAGCTCCGCGGCAAGATCCACCAGCGCGGTGAGTTCGCCCTCCTCGGGGGGCGGCAGCGAGTCTCGCCGGGCGAGCAGCGCGTCAATGGCCTGATTGAGCCGCTCGAATTGATTCGCTTCAGCCACGGCTATCCCTCATCCGCGCGCGCAAAGTCTCCAGCGCGCGGTATTGAAGCTGTTTCACGGCGCCTTCCGATCGCCCCAGTTCGGCGGCAATTTCCCGGATACTGCGCTCGGCGGCAAAGCGGCCCAAGAGGACTTTGCGTTGCTCCTCGGGCAGTTCGCGCACGCAGTGATACAGCCGGGCGCGGTCCTCGACGGCATCGAGATCGGGAGCCGCCGGCTCCGCCGGAGGATCGGCAGCCGGGTTGCCGCCCTCGCGCGCCCGCCGCCGCGCATGGTCCGCGATGGCGTTGCCGGCGATGCGGTACAGCCAGGCCGCAAAGGGCGCCCCGCGCCATTCAAATTGCGGCAGGTGCGCCAGCGCCTGATGGAACACGTCCGCGGTGATATCTTCCGCGGCCGCGCGCTCCCACACCCGCCGCGAGACGTACGCGTACACCCGCTCGAAGTGTCTCTCGTAGAGCTCCGCAAAGCGGCGCGGGTCCTTCTGAGCCGCCTCAATCAGCAGCCGCTCGTCCGCCGGGGCGAGGGGAATCGTCAACAGGGTCTCCGGTCTGCGCTGTACTCACTAGCATAAACGGGGTACCGGCCGAAAGGTTACGGCGGTTCATGGGTCCCCCAGGAGGGTGGGGCTGTGGGGCACCTGGGTCGCAATCCTCGCCGATTCGTTTTTGAAGTAGTATCTTTTCAGCGATGCGCGCTCGCAGGAAGCACGGGGGAGTATCCCGGCCGCCCGCCCCAATCAGGAAGGAATGCAGGGGCCGGCTGCTCCCGTGTCTTGCCGCACTGGTGGCGTTTGCGCTGGGCCTCGCAAGCGCAACTTCTGCGACCTGCACTCGGTGTCTCGCTCAGGAGCCTGCCTCGGCACACGAGAAGGGTGTTTTGAATTCCAATCACCATGGCGGTGCGGGGGACTGCGATCGGGACGAATGCTCCTGCTGTGGTTTTCAATTCGTCGCTGCGGATCGCGAACCTAAAATAGAACCTCTCGAGTGCGCTGCTTTGCCGCGGCCCACGGCGGCGATTGAACTGACCGAGTACATTTCCAGTTTCGACCATCCTCCTCGGGCCTGAGCCGCAACACAACATCCGCGCCACATGCTCCGGGCCACGGCCCTGTTGGGGCTGGACCATCCCTGTCACCGAGGAGGCGGAATGCCACGTGCCCTGATGTTTCTCGTGCTGTTGCTTGGCGGATGTGCCCGGGAGGTTGCCGCTCAACCGCAGCAGCCGGACGAGCCGGAAGCCAATCCCGGCCGGCCAACCGTCTCCACACCTGCCACGCTCACACCGGTGGGCTATCTCCAGTTTGAGTCAGGATTCGAAGCTGGGCTGGATTCCCCGGAGTTCACTTCGCGATACAGCTTCAGCGAAGCGATTAAACTTTCGGTGACGCCCCGCTTCGAGCTCCTGGTCTCGGGCGAACCCGTGGCACATTCCACGGTTGAAGGAATTGCTTCGAACCGCGTGGCGGACATATTCGTGGGCGCACAGGGGGTGCTCTTTCGCGGCGAACGCGCGAAGCCCACGCTGGCGGTGAGTTACTTCCATCGGGCGTATGATGGCGGGGCTCCGGAATTCGATTTTGGAAGTCCGCTCAACTCGGTATTGCTTCTGGCAAGCGCGGATGTGAAGGGATTTCATTATGACGCCAACGCCTTCTTCACCGAGTTGGTACAACAGCCGGTGCGCCGCGCGCAGTTTGGCCAGTCGCTGACCATCTCCCATTCCCTTCCGCATCGCTTTACCCTGTCGGGCGAAATCTGGCACTTTACACAGCCCTTTCTTCGGAGCAACGCGGTCGGCAATCTGTGGGCAGTCAGCTATGCCTTGAGGAAAACTCTGGTCTTTGATGCCGGCTTCAATCACGGGTTGACGGGCACTTCCACGCAGTGGGAAGCGTTCTGTGGATTCACCTACCTGCTCCCCCACCGGCTCTGGGGCCACCCGGCTGCTCCACTGCATTGAGCGGGCGGATGGCCGGGGCGGCAAGCGGGGGAAAGCCAGGGTGCTCCGCACATCGGTTTTACATACGGGTTTTTCCGCGTCTTGCCGTCCAAGCTCCAGGAATCGCCCCATTCCCCCGAATCGAGACAGACTGCCGCAGTTCCTCCCTTCGCATCAAGCAACCAACGGCCATACCTCTCTTCATGTACGGGCTTGCATTACAGGCGTTACACTCAAGATTATCCAAACACGAATGAATTACACCAGGAAAAGTGCGCAGGGCAAGCGCCTTTCAAGTTTTCCGGGCGAGTGGCCCATCCATCCGTCTGAAGTTTGGATGGACGGGTGGGGCGCTTAGACGCCATTCCTGGTGCGCTCTTCCCCAATCCTGAAAGGTAGCGGCAGCGACTCCATTCCGGGGAGGCGTGGGTGCCCGGCGCCAATCCTGGGTTCCGCCGCTCTCTCCGGCAGGCAGCAGGCTTTGGCCGGCCACCTGCCCTGTGACGCAGCGCACACGCCCGGCAAAGGGTTTGTGGTATCGTTTCAGTTTCTGATTCGCACTCGATACGCATCGTCAGGAGCACGTTTTCCATGAAAAGCACGTATAACGGCACGCCCATCCCCAGCGACGGAACCCCAATCGAATATTCCGGCGACCAGTTTCGCATCGCGGACCGCCCCATCATTCCCTACATCGAAGGCGACGGCACCGGGCGCGACATCTGGAAGGCTTCCCGCCGTGTGTTCGATGCCGCGGTGGAGAAGGCTTACGGCGGCAAGCGGCGCGTGGCCTGGTATGAGGTGTTCGCAGGGGAAACCGCGTTCCAGCGCTTCCACGAGTGGCTGCCGCAGGACACCGTGGACGCCATCCGCGATTTCCGCATTTCCATCAAGGGCCCGCTGACCACGCCGGTGGGCGGCGGCATTCGCTCGCTCAACGTGACCTTGCGCCAGGTGCTGGACCTTTACGCCTGTGTGCGTCCCTGCAAGTACCTGGAGGGCGTGCCCTCGCCCGTGCGCAATCCCGAGCGCATGGACATCACCATCTTCCGCGAGAACACGGAAGACGTGTACATCGGCATCGAATGGCGCTCCGGCACGGCGGAAGTGAAGAAGCTGCTGGAATTCTTGAACAACGAAATGCTCAAAGGCACGAAGAAGCAGATCCGGTGGGATTCCGCCATCGGCATCAAGCCCATTTCGCCCACCGGGACCAAGCGCCTGGTGAGGCGGGCCATCCGCTACGCGCTTGAAAACGGACGCCGCTCCGTGACCCTGGTGCACAAGGGCAACATCCAGAAGTTCACCGAAGGCGCGTTCCGCGACTGGGGCTACGACCTGGCCCGGGAGGAGTTCCGCGCGCAGATCGTGACGGAACGCGAGAGCTGGATTCTGGACAACCGCGACCGCGACCCGAATCTTTCCGCGGAGCAGAATGCCACGATGATCGAGCCGGGCCTGGCGCATATGGCCCCGGAGGCGCGTGCCGCGGTGGTGGCCGAAGTCAAACAAGTGCTCGATTCCATCGGCGCCTCGCACGGCACGGGCCAGTGGAAGAAGAAGCTGCTGATCAACGACCGCATCGCCGATTCCATCTTCCAGCAGGTGGTGACGCGCGCCGATGAATACGAGGTTCTGGCCACGCCCAACTTGAACGGCGATTACCTTTCCGACGCGTGCGCCGCGCAAATCGGCGGCCTGGGCATGGCCCCCGGCGCCAATATCGGCGACGGCTACGGAATCTTCGAGGCCACCCACGGCACCGCGCCCAAATACGCGGATAAGGATGTGATCAATCCCGCCTCGGTGATGCTCTCCGGCGCCATGATGTTCGACTTCATGGGCTGGAAAGAGGCGGCGCAACTGATCGAGCGCGGCATCGCGCGCACCATCCACCAGAAGCGCGTGACCTACGATCTCGAGCGGCTGATGCCCGGGGCCACCAAGTTGCGGACCTCGGAGTTTGCCACCGCCATCATTGAAAACATGGAATTGGCCGTCGCCGCTCGCTGATTCGGCCGCTGCCGGCGCCGCTCGGGACTCAACAGGACAGGAGAACACACTGATGCGCAAAAAGGTCACGGTTGTCGGAGGGGGATTTGTCGGCTCCACCACCGCGCAGCGCGTGGTGGACGCGGAACTGGCCGATGTGGTGCTGACCGACGTGCTCGAGGGCGTGCCGGCCGGCAAGGCGCTGGACATGATCGAATCCACGCCCATCTGGGGCGCGGATTCGCGGGCCATCGGCATCTCCACCGCGAATGGCGATTATTCCGCCACGGCAGGCAGCGACGTGGTGGTGATCACCGCGGGCTTCCCGCGGAAGCCGGGGATGAGCCGCGACGACCTGCTGCGCGCCAACTACGACGTGATCAAGCAAGTGATCGAGCAGATTGTGAAGCATTCGCCGAACGCCATAATCATCATGGTCACCAATCCGCTGGACGCCATGGCCCAGGCCGCGCTCCGCCTGAGCCGCTTTCCCAAGCACCGGGTGATCGGCATGGCCGGGGTGCTTGATTCCGCGCGCATGAGCAGCTTCGTGGCCGCGGAGCTGAATGTTTCCGTGGAAAATGTGAACTGCTTCGTGCTGGGAGGACACGGGGACGACATGGTTCCGCTGCCGCGCTATTCCACCGTGGCCGGGATCCCCCTGCCGGATTTGCTGCCCAAGGAAAAAATTGACGCCATCGTGGAACGCACGCGCAAGGGCGGCGCGGAAATCGTGAACCTGCTGAAGACCGGATCGGCCTACTACGCGCCGTCTGCCGCCGTGTTTCAGATGGCGGAGGCGATTCTGAAGGACAAAAAGAAAATCCTGCCCTGCGCGGCCTACCTCGAGGGCGAATACAAGATCAATGGCTTGTTCGTTGGTGTGCCCTGCAAGCTGGGCGCCGCGGGCATCGAACAGATTATCCAGATCAAATTGACGCCAGAGGAAGACGCGGCCCTGCAGAAATCCGCGGCCGCGGTGAAAGATCTGGTCACCGTCCTCAGCGTCTAACGGCAGGGGCGGACCCGCGTGCCTTCCCGCGTTTCCGGCCGCTCTTCTCTTCCTAGGCCTCGGGCGCGTCCGCCGGCGCCGGTCCCACGCGCTCAATCACCACGCGCTCAATCACCACCGGCTTCGCGGGCGTATCCCCGCCGCGGGTGGCCACCCGGGCGATTTTCTTCACCAGATCCACGTTATCGCACTGGCCGAAAATCGTGTGACGCATATGCAGGTGCGGCGTGGGCACCTCGGTGATGAAAAACTGGCTGCCGTTGGTGCCTGGCCCGGCGTTGGCCATAGCCAGCCGTCCCGGTACGTCGAACTTCAATCCCGCCACGCACTCGTCCTTGAATGGAAACCCCGGCCCCTTAGGGCCGCCCGTTCCGTTGCCCAGCGGGTCTCCGCCCTGAATCATGAATTCCGGAATCACCCGGTGGAAGATCAGCCCGTCGTAGAACTTCTTCCCTTCCACGTTCTGCCCGCTCCGCGGGTCTTGATAGGGCTTCTTGCCCGTGGCCAGGCCCACGATGGTGCGCACAGTCAGTGGCGCTTCTTTTTCAAACAGCTTACAGCGCAGCGGCCCCATGCTGGTTTCAAACGTCATGTACAGTCCCGGCTCCGCTTCTTTATTGCTCATGCCGTCTCCTTTAATCTCCGTAGGGGCGCTGCTTGCCGCGCCCCACGCTGCTTGCTGCGTCCGCGTCTACAGGTCTTATGTGCGTTCCTTACTCATTGCCCGGCTTCTTGGCCGGCGCCTTGGCCGGAGCGGGTGCCGCCGCTCCCGCGGGCGCGACGATGACCGCGGTCACAATGTGGTCCAGCTTGGGAAATTCCTTGTCCAGGTACGCCTTGCCCTCCGCCTGGATTCTGTCCTGGGACGGCCCACGTCCGGAAGGCGCGCCCTCGCCGTAGTCGCCGTAGAATTTGTCCACCACGTCCATGCCCTCCACCACGCTGCCAAATGGAGAGAAGCCCATCTTGTCGAGCGCGCTGTTGTCGCCCAGGTTGATGAACACCTGGGTGGTGCGCGTATCCGGGCCACCGGTGGCAAACGTCACCATGCCGCGGGTATTGTGCTGGGTCACCGGATCGTCCTTGATATTGGCGGTCTGCCACACCGCGTTCACCTTGGGCTCGGCGCTGATGCCGAACTGCACCACGAAGGGCCGCGGCTTGCTGAGCACGCGGAAAAACGCCGCCTGGTCATAGTAGTGGTGCTTCACCAGGTTGTAGAAGCGGTCCGCGCCGTTCGGAGACCACGCGCGCGTTACCTCCACCACAAAGTCGCCCTGCGTGGTGGTGAATTTCACCCGGTACACGTCCGGAGCTTTCGCATTCAACTGCGCCGGATGCTGCAGCGCCGGATCGGTCGGACCTCCCGCCGGTTTGGCCGCTGGCTTTGCCTGCCCGGCCCACACCGCCGCCGCCAGCGCGCAGCCCGCCAGCAGCAGTGTTCCCATTCGGATTGCTTTCATTATTTCTCTCCTCTCATTTTCGCGGCGGTTTTCTCCACATCGCCCATCACCCGCAGCAGGTTGCCGCCCAGAATCTTTTCCACGTCTTTATCGGAATACCCCCGGCGCAGCAGTTCCATGGTGATGCGCTCGAGGTGCGAAACGTCTTCCATTCCTTTGGGCATGACTGCGCCGTCGAAATCCGAGCCCAGACCAACGTGATCCACTCCGGCGATCTTCACCGCGTGGTCAATGTGGTCCACGATGCGCTGGTAACTCACCACCGGCAGGTTGCCCTTGGCGGTAAACTCATCGCTCACGCGCTGCCCCCCCATCACTTTGCACGCTTCATCATCGCCGCACTGTTTCTCCATGGCCGCCTCGGCGGCCTTCTGCTCGGCCGAAGCGGTTTTCGAGGCGTCCGCATACTCCTGGCTCAGAAATCCGATGTGGTAATTGATCTGCACCACGCCGCCGTTTTTCGCCAGCGCCTGGAGCATCGCGTCGCTCATGTTGCGCCTGGCATCGCACAGCGCCCGGCAGGAGGAATGCGAGGCGATCACCGGCGCGCGCGTGACCGCCAGCGCATCGTAAAACGTTTTGTCGGAAACG
>DATIYQ010000347.1:0-10826 GCA_035517515.1 Binatia bacterium | reverse complement strand
TGTTGCTGGTTCGCGGACTTGAAAAAGATTCCGCCGATTCCCACGATTCGGCCTTTTTGGCTCATGGTTGCTTTCCTTTTTCGTGTTTGTACAGGCGCAATGCCGCTCCGGCTCCGGCCCCGCGGCGCTTTCCTCGCCACTTCCGATCCGCACTCGTCCTCCGCACCGCTCGGGAACCCCCGGATTTCGCGCCCATTGATACCATATCCCGCCGGTATCCGTGAAACGAACCATGCAATCCTCGGAATCTCCTGTGTGCATGCGGCTGTTTCGATTCGTCGGTGGTCCCAAGCGGTTCACAAACAGCTAGCCGCCGCGGTCTCGCCACATTAGACTTGTGCTCTGTTACTGTCCCCTAACTGGAAGCGGAGGAAACATGCTACCGGAATACAGCCGGATCGCCAGAGCATCCGCCTGGGCCTTCCTTTTCCTCAGCCTCGCCGCGTCCGTACGGGCACAGCAAACCGCGCCGGGCAAGACCAGCCCCGAATTTCCCGATGAACCGTTAGTCATCGAGCGATCCTCCGCCGAGTTCAAGTTTGAGAAGGATGGCACCTCCACCCAGGACACCCGGCTGCGTGTGCGCATTCAGTCCCAGGCAGGCTTGCAGCAACTCGGTGTCATCCATGTTGCTTATGCTTCCGCGACCGGCACCATGCAGATCGTCTCCGTGCGAGTCCTGAAGGCGGATGGCCGCGTCGTTCCCACACCCCCGGAAAACGTCCTGGAAATGCCCGCCGACATCACCCGCCAGGCCCCTCTTTACAGTGACCTGAAAGAGAAGCAGGTCGCCGTGAAGGGCCTGGAGATCGGCGATGTCCTGGAATACGAATACCGGGAACAGGTAACCACGCCCCTGAGCCCGGGGCACTTCTGGCTGGCCTACAATTTTGTCCACGATGCCATCACCCTGGAAGAATCACTGCAAATCAGCGTGCCCCGGGAGATGTACACCAAGGTCCAATCCAAGGACCATCCGCCCGTGGTGAGCGACCAGGGCGCGTACCGCCTCTATTCCTGGAAAGTGTCCAATCTCAAAATCAGACACGACGACAAGAAGACTCCATCGGCGGAGAAGAAAGAACCTGAATTGCCCTCAGTCCAGCTCACCACCTTCCGTACTTGGGAGGAGGTCGGCGACTGGTTCCGCGGCCTGATCGCTCCGCGGGTCGCACCCACCCCCGAAATCCGCGCCAAAGCGGAGCAACTCACCCGCGGCGCGGCCACCGACGCGCAAAAGGTCCAGGCCATCTATGACTTCGTCTCCACGAAGTTCCGCTACGTCGGGGTTTCCCTGGGAATCGGGCGTTACCAGCCGCACCCCGCTTCCGAGGTCCTCTCGAACGATTACGGAGACTGCAAGGACAAACACACCTTGCTGGCATCGCTGCTCTCCGCCGTGGGCGTTAAGGTGTACCCGGCCCTGGTCAATACCGCCGTGGCGCTCGATCCCGACACGCCCTCGCCCAATCAATTTGACCACCTGATCAGCGCGTGGCCCCAGCAGCAGGGATTCCAGTGGCTCGACTCCACGCTGGAGGTTGCCCCTCTGGGCTACATCATCCCCAATCTGCGGGAGAAGCAGGCCCTGCTGATTCCAGAGAGCGGGCCCTCCCGGCTGGTCTCCATTCCCGCGGACCTCCCGTTTCCATCCACCTTCGATTTTCAAATGCAGGGCGCTCTGAACGACCAGGGAACGTTTCAAGGCCAGGCCGAGATCGTAACGCGCGGCGACTTTGAGCTCCTCTTGCGGTCCGCCTTGCGCAGCACGCCCCAGGCACGATGGAAGGAGGTGGTCCAGGCCGTGTCCGCTTCCTTGAGTTTCGGCGGAGATGTGAGTGACGTCTCCGCGGACCCGCCGGACTCAACCCATACCCCGTTTCATCTCCGTTACCGGTACTCGCGAAAGGAATTCGGCGACTGGGCGAACGGGCGCATTTTGGCCGCCGTTCCCCTGTTCTACCTTCCGGAACCTCCCTCGGAGTCCGCGGAAGAACCGGACCCCGTGGTTCTGGGCACTTTGACCGAATCCAGATTTCACTGCAGCATGAAGCTTCCCGCCGGTTCCCACATGCTGCCGCCTTCCAACCTGAAGCTGAAAGAGGAATTTGCCACCTACGATTCCGTTTACTCGGTCGCGGAGAGTACGCTGATTGTGGAGAGAGTTCTGCGCCAGACCGCGCGTAAAATCCTGCCGGCCCAGTTCCCGGCCTACCGCAAGTTTCGGCAGGCAATCCTCGATGAGGAGCAGGAGTTCCTTTCCCTGAACGCGGTGGACTCCGGCGCCAACGCTGCGGAAAAATCCGTCCGCATAGCCCCGTCCGCGGACCCCGAAGCCTCGGCTCTCGCCTACCAGGGATCGCAGGCCATGCTGAGGGGGGATTTTCCCGCCGCTGCAGGGCTGTTCCAGAAATCCGTGGAAAAGGACCCGCAATATGGCGCCGCGTGGGTCTCCCTGGGAATCGCCCACGTCTCGCAGGGAAGTGTGCGAAATGGCGTTGCGGAAATGACGAAAGGCATCGCCCTGGATCACGGCACCTCCAGGCAGTGCAAACTCACCGCCCTGCGTCTGGAGAAGATGGGTCTGCTCAGCGACGCGCTCGATCTTTGGCGGGCCATTGACCAGGCGGATGTGGCGGACAAGGACGCGCCCATGAACATCGGCGAGATCCTGCTGTCTCAACATCACTATGCGGAAGCTCTCCCGGAGCTGGAACGGGGCGCGGCCCGGAATCCCTCCAACTCCCGCGTCCAGTATGTCCTGGGCTCTGCCTATCTCCATGCCGGCGATCAGGAGCGCGCCATCTCCAGATTCCACCTCGCCGTGCAAACCGGCGCAACTCCTGACCTCCTCAACGCCATTGCGTACACCATGGCGGAGAACAGCATCCGCCTCGAAGAGGCTCTGCAATACGCGCAACAGGCGGTGGCCGCAGTCGAGAAACGAAGCACGGAGATTTCACTGGACAATGTCGAGCCGCAGGATCTCCGCACCATGGTGGAACTCGGAGCCTACTGGGATACCTTGGGATGGGTCCAGTTTCGCCTCGGCCGCCTGGATCTTGCGGAGAAATATCTGACCGCGGGCTGGGACCTCACGCAGTTGGCTGATATTGGCGACCATCTGGGCCACCTCTACGAGCAACAGCACAGGAAACGGGAGGCCATCGCCGCCTATGCACGCGCGCTCGCGGCCGGGCGTCCCCCGGATTCCAGCCATGCGCGCCTGGTTGCGCTCCAAGGCAGCGATGCCCTGGCTCAGAAAACCATCGATGCCGCCCGGGGGGAGCTTGGCCAGCTTCGCGCTGTAAAGGTTTCTGGCATCGGCGCTCGCCTCGGCTCCGCGGAATTCTTTGTGCTCCTGGATGCAGGGCCTCAGCCGCCTCAGGTGCGCTTCCTGAGCGGTCCCGAATCAATGCGCGGCGCTACGGACGCGATACAGTCAGCGAAGTACGATGTCCGACGCCCCGACGATGCGCCCGTTAAAATCCTCCGGCGCGGAATTCTCGCTTGCGACTCCGCCCCAGCGGGCTGCATCTTTGTTTTGATTCCCCCCGCCGCGGTCGTCTCCACGCACTAACCATCAAATTCCGCCGCGGTTGCGGGGTGCGCGGGACGCCCGCCATCGCCCTCCCTTGCGGGTTTCTCCTTCGGCCGCGCGCGGTCGAGGTGGCCTGCGCGGCCGTGATACACTGCGCAGTAGGCGATGGGAGACTCCCTGCACGTTCCGCTGGAAGCTCTAACCGGCATGGTGCGCCCTTCCTGGGGACCCGTCGCCGGCGGGGCAGGGACTCGCCCACTGAGCGCGGCCGGCGCGGGTAAATCCTTTCACATCGAAACCTTCGGCTGCCAGATGAACGCCCACGACTCAGAGAAAGTTGCCGGCGTTCTGCTGGGCCGGGGCTACCGCATGGTCGCCGACCCTGCGGCTGCGGACGTGATTTTCTACAACACCTGCAGCATCCGGGAGAAAGCGGCGCAAAAAGTGTTCTCCCGCCTGGGGCTCTACCGCGGGCCGGCCGGACGCGACAAAATTATCGGCGTGCTGGGATGCGTGGCCCAGCAGGAAGGCGAAGAAATCTTCGAGCGCGCCCCGTGGGTCAGCCTGGTGTGCGGCTCCGCCAGCTACCGCAAATTACCGGAGCTGCTCGCGCAGCTCGAAGCGGGCAATCGCCGGGTGATGGGCCTGGACACCGATACCGAGGAAACCTTTGAGACGGAAATTACCCGGCGCGACAATCCCTTCCGCGCCTACCTCACCATCATCGAGGGCTGCGACAAGGCCTGCTCCTATTGCGTGGTGCCGTACACCCGCGGGCCGGAGCGCAGCCGCGCCGGCGCCTCCATCCTCGAAGAGGTGCGCTCGCTCGCCGCGCTCGGCTATTCGGAAATTCAGCTCCTCGGCCAGACTGTGAACTCCTACCGCGATCCCTCCCCGCGCGGCCTTTCCTTTGCCCGGTTGCTGCTGGCCGTCGCGGAAGTCCCGGGCATTCGCCGCGTGCGCTTCACCACCTCCCATCCGCGGGACTTCGGCCCCGACATCGTGGAGGCCATGGAATCCCATCCCGCTGTCTGCAACCACGTGCACCTGCCCGTGCAATCCGGGTCCACCAGCGTTTTACAGCGCATGCTGCGCACCTACACCCGTGAAGATTACCTGGAAAAGATCGCCATGCTGCGCGCGGCGCGCCGGCCCATCAGCATCACCACCGACATCATCGTGGGCTTTCCGGGAGAAACGGAACAGGAATTCGCGGAAACCCTCTCCCTGCTCGATGCCGCCCAGTTTGACTCCATTTTCAGCTTCAAATTCTCCGCGCGGCCGAACACCGCGGCCCAACAGATGGACGACCTGCTGCCGGAGGAAGAGAAGGGAAGAAGGCTCAGCGCCGTACAGGAGCGCCAGAGAGAAATCCAACTGGCCCGCAACCAGGCGCTCGCCGGTGAATCCTTCGATGTGCTGGTGGACTCCCGCGGGCACAAGCCCGGCCAATGGGCCGGTCGCTCCACCAGCAACCGCGTGGTGAATTTCACTTCGGCCCGCCCGGACCTTCTGGGAGAATACGTGAACGTGCGGGTGACGCACGGCGGGCCGAACAGCTTGCTCGGCCAGGAGCTGTAAGTAGCACAGGTCCCGAAGCTTCGGGATCAGCCGGTGCCCCCGGCCGGCTGCGCCACCCGCGGCCCGGGCTCGATGCCGGTGCTTCTAGGGAGGGGACCATGGACGTGGAGATGAAAATCCGCGGACTGATGATGGACCCGGTGACCAACATGCCCATCGTGGTCCTCAAAGACGTCCAGGGCACGGCCATCCTGCCCATCTGGGTGGGCGTCTACGAGGCCAACGCCATCGCCCTGGAAATCGAAAAGGTGCAAACGCCCCGTCCCATGACCCACGACCTGCTCAAAAATATGCTGCTGGGCCTGGAAGTGCAGGTGCACAAGGTGGTGGTTTCCGAGCTGAAGGACGACACCTTCTACGCCATCATCTGGATGGAGCGCGACGGGGAAATGATCTCCATGGATTCGCGCCCCTCGGATGCCCTGGCCCTGGCCCTGCGCCTGGATTGCCCCATCTTTGTCAGCGAGCAGGTGCTGAAGAATTCCAAGGTCGCCAACGCCGTCACCGAGAAAAGCTCCAACGAGGAGCTGCGCCGCTACCTGGAAGGGCTCTCCGACGAAGACCTGGGCCGCTACAAGATGTAGCGAAACCGGCCGGGCTTCCATCCCTGGAAGCAATGCGCGCCGAACGCACGCGCGCGCAGCATTTCATTTCGCGCAGCAGCGCTCCCTCTCCCCGCTACGCTCCCCTCACCACTTCACTCCGCGGGAGGCTTCTGCGGCTGCGGCGGCTTTTCCGGTTGTGGCTTGTCGGATTTGATCTCCGAAGCCGTGCCGAACTTGATGGTCGCGCCGAACCGCTTGTAGTTCTGGTAGCGCACGGACATGTGGATGCGCACGTCCTGGCCGATGAAGTGCAGCACGTCGTTGGCCCGGGTGTAGGTGGGAAACCAGTAACTGCCCTCGATGTTTTCCCGGAAGGTCTCGAACCGCGGAAAAACGTTCTCATTGTTCCGGGTGTGGATGTCCGGCACCGCCTTGCCGAAGGTTTTCACGATCTCCAGGTCCCGCTGGTCCACCCAGATGCGCCCCTGAAAGTAGCGCTGCTTCTTCTCGATTTTCTTCGGCGCCACGTCGAAAATGTAAGTCGCGAGTTCGTCCACCTGCTGCCGGCCCACGTAGGTCACGTCGTATTTGGGCAGATCGTCGGTGGTCAGCACGAAGGGCTGCACGTGCTCCAGGTCGTCCAGGTCCTGCTGCGACACCATGATGCGCTTCAGCGTCGGCATGGGCGCGTCGGTGATGTGTTCGTAGCGCTTCCCGTCCGGTGTGAACACGATTTCGCTGGAAAGCCGGTATTCGCCGTCCACCTCGCCATCCGCGTCAATGGTCTGGATCACGAAGGTCTGCTCGTACGTGTAGTTATCGCGTTCGCGCTTGAACTCCTGCTCGCGCTCCCCGAATTTCTGGATGATCTGCTCGACGGGAATGGACGGCGGTTCCGAAGAAATGGTGGCCGGGCCTTTCTGCCCCACCGAAAACGGCCGCGGCTCTCCTGATCGCTCCGTGCCTGGAATGGAATCCGCCCCCGCCGCCCCGGAAGATTGGGCGCCCGCCGACAGGCACAGCGGCCCCCATGCCGCCAGCAGCGCGATGGTGCAGACCATGGGCTTCATAACCGCCTGCCTCTCCGGGCGCGACCACATCAGTTCACGCTACCACGGTGCCGCGGATTTTTCATCCCGTTGTGGAGCCATCGGGTGAAGGAAGCCCCGGGCACTTCGCCTTCTCCGAGCGCGCACAGGACCCGCCACGGACGCCAGGCTCCGGCCCGCCCCCGCCGAAGGACTGTGTCCGCGAAAGGAGAAAATCACCCTCGCGGGGAATGATTACCCCTGCGGCACGCGGCCGCGGCCTCCCCCGGGCTCGGCGGGCCTGCAACCCCAGGCTTTCCATCGCCTGCGGCTAAAGGCCGGCGGAAAAGTTTGGTAGACTGCGTGCACTCTACCCAGGCAGCCCGTCTGGGCACATCTTGAACGAGGAGGCACCGACAATGGCCAAGAGCAAGAAGATGTCCAAGGGAAAGAAACTGCCGTCCGTCAAGTCCATGCGCGCCCTGCGCAACACCATCTAGCGCCGATCGGAGTGGGGCGGGCAGGGAAGAGCACGGACCCGCGCGGCGTTTGTTCCCGCGTTCGTGGCCCGGGGGACCGCAGCCCCGAAAGGTCCTGCCCGCCAGTCCCACCTTGTCGCGCCGTCGGCTGACGCCCGGCCGCCGCCATGTCCCGAAGCATTGCGCCCATCCTTCCCACCCAAGCAAACGTGGACCTCATCTCAGCAAACGAATTTCGCGGCAGAGCGGAGGTGGGATCTCGCGTGCCGGCCATCGTCCGCGAATGCCGGCATGGCACCATGGCGTTTCTGCCCGGGGACAAATACATCGGCCGCTCCCTCGGCCTGTACGGCGAATTCAGCGAAATCGAGGGGCAACTCTTCTCGCGCCTGCTGCGCCCGGACGACGTGGTGATTGAGGGCGGCGCCAACATCGGCGCGCACACCGTGCATCTGGCCAAACTCGTTGGGCCGCGCGGAAAAGTGCTGGCCTACGAACCGCAGCGCGCCATCTTCCGGTTGCTCCGCGCCAATCTGGCGCTGAACAAGCTGTCCAACGTGCGCGCCCTCCAGGCCGCCGTGGGCCGCCGCGCCGGCTGGCTCCCGGTGCCCGTTGTGGATTACGCCGCGAAGGGAAATTTCGGCGGCGTCTCTTTGCGCAACGCGCGCTCCGGGCATCCCGTCCCGGTCATCGCGCTCGACTCCCTGCGCCTGTCCGCCGTGCGGCTGCTCAAGCTCGACGTCGAGGGCATGGAGATCGCCGCGCTCCGCGGCGCGCGGCGCCTCATCTCCCGGCATCGGCCGCTGCTCTACGTGGAAAACGATCGCCCGGAAAACAGCCGGGCGCTCGTGGGCCTGATCGCCAGGTTCGGGTATCAAATGTGGTGGCATCTGCCTCCGCTCTTCAATCCCAGGAATTACGCCGGAAACCGGGCCAATGTCTTCGGGCGCATCGTCTCCGCCAATCTGCTCTGCGCGCCGCGGGAAACCGCGGAAACGATTGAGCAGTTCCTCGCGCTCCCCGGCCCGGCTGTTTCTCTCCACCGGTGCGACTGAAAAGACAACTCGGCGGCTTCCAATTTCCGGCGGTGATCTTCGGCAATGCCATCGGAGACCACCTGCTGGCCCTCCCCGCCCTGCGCGCGCTGGCCACGCTTTTTCCGTCACGGCTCGCGCTGATTTGCATGCCCGGTTCCCGGCGCGACTTCTTTTCCGAGCTCCCGCTGCGGTTGGTGTGCGAAGTGGAGATGCATGACCGCGGCCGCACTCGCGTGTTTGATGCGCGGCGCGTGGCGCGCCGGGTGGGTCGGTGCGACCTTCTCCTGTCCCTCAATTCCTGGTCATCCCCGTCGGCCCGAAAACTTGTGCGCCTCCTCTCGCCCAGGTTTTCCGTCGGCTTGACGCCCGAATTCCAGGTGGCCCTCTCCCGCACCCCCGCGCGTCATGCCGCGGCGTGGGCCTTCCGCGTCCCCGCGCACCTGGATCCCTCCCTGCGCCTTGCGGACTTCGCCTGCCCCATGCGCCTGCCCCGGCGCTGCCGCGCGCGCGTGCGGCAATTCCTGCGGGAGCGGGCTCCGGGAAAGCGCGTGCTCGCCGTGCACAACGAGACCAAGCCGGAGAAGATGTGGCCGCCGCTGCTTTGCAACAGGCTGATCGAATCCTTCCTGGAGCGCCATCCGGATTTCGTTGTGTTTGTTCTCGACTTCCACCGGCCCGGCCCCGGCGCGGAAAAATTCAAAGACCGGGTGCTTCATTCTCCCGGCCTGCCGCTCGAATACGCCTTCGCGGCCATCGGTCAGAGTGACCTGTTTCTCGGCGTCAATTCCTGCATGCTGCATGCGGCCGATTTGTACCGCGTTCCGGGTGTCGGCCTCTTCGGGCCTCGCAACGTGCGCTACGGGCCGGGGAAGAAGCGCTATTTGCACTGGGGGTTCTGCTTCTCCCGCCATCGGCACATCTGGGATCCTCGCGGGATGGGGCACATCGCGGAGGCGCGCGTGCTGCGCGCCCTGGAATCTCTGCTCTCCTGAACGCGAAGCTTCCCTGAAGCCGGCGCTTCTCTCAAGCCAGCGCGCGGCGCTTCACTCGAGAATCACCGGAGGCTTTCCTTCCGGCACCGGCAATCCCTTTGGCTCGCGGTTCAGGGTTTCCAGCGCGCGCCCGCTTCCCGGAGAGGTGGCGAATTCCGTGGGCGCGGCCCCGCCGGTCATGCTCAGGCAAATCCTCCAGCGGTCCCCGTCCAGCTCGTAGATGCCGTGATTGGTGTTGCCCTTTTCCGGCCCGGCCGTAAATTTCATCCGGAAGGCCTTGGGCACCGCGGAGGCGTCCACCTCCAGAATCCCCTCGTACGGCGCGCCCATGCCCAGGGAAGTAAAGTGGTCGCCCTCGATCACAATCTTGGCCCCCGCAAACACGTTCCACGCGGGAGTCAGCCCGTCCACTTCCAGAAAAGCCACCGCCCACTCGCCCTGAAGTTTCTCCAGTTCCTCGTCCATGTGCCTCCACCCTCCTGCGCCGGGAAGGGGCATCCGTCGCCGTGCCGGCAGCTTCCCGCGGGCCGGTACACCCGGCTCCAGCCGCGTTGCACTGTGCTTTTACCGCAAATAGCCCCAATTGTGAAGGCGGTCGCTGTCTTCTTCCCACCGGTCGCCGATGTCCGTGCGGTAGTACATGTTGGGGATCAGCACGTTTTTGATGCGCGTGTACACCTGGGCCTGGGCCTGCTTCATGGTCTGCCCGGTGCCCACCACGATCAGGATCACTCCGGAAGTGCCCGCCACCAGCCACTGGCCGTTCAACTGTTTCACGTCTTCGATGTGCATTTCCTCGTTGGGAGGCTTCTTGAACACGATCACCGAATTCTTGGAGAAGGAGTCGAACGTGTTGTCGTCGTCGAAAGGGAAGGGAGGCATCACGATGCGCACGCCGATCTGGAAGCCGCTGCGCACCTTCAGCTTGGGGTCCACCCCGCTGGCCAGATCCCAGAAAAACTGGCCGATCGGCGTCAGCATTCCCGCCTGCTGGATGCTGATGGTCGGATACCCGAACCGCGCGGTGAACTCCAGCGGATAGATGCCGTGATTGTTGACGATGGTGTTCAGGTCGATATACCCGACGTAGCCCTCTTCCGCCAGCTTGCCCTCCATTTTCAGCAGCGTGTCGCTGAACAGCCGGTTCGGCTCGCTCCAGAACATGGTGGTGCCCATTTCCCCGGTGGGCGGGCCGATATCGCCGGGAAAAAGTTTCTTGTGCTCGAAATTAACGTTGATGGGATGGACGAAATTCTTTCCGTTGAAAAACGCCCCCACCGCCACTTCCACTCCCACCACCCGCCGCTGCAGCTGGAACACCTTGATCTCGTCGGCCAGGGCCTTCTTGTAGGCCTCCAGCATGCGGATCACGTCCAGCCCGTCGTCCTCTTCGCCCACAAACAGCCGGCGCTTCACGTTGGCGGCCTCGCCGCTGGGCTTGATCACATAGCGCCCGGGATTCTCCTGCACGTGGTCAATGGCCTTGTCGAAGGAATCGAAGTCCGCGTAGGGGATGATGTTCACTCCCGCGCGCTTCAGTTCCTCCTGGCCGAACGAGCGGTCGTCCTCCAGCCGGTCGCTGTAGGGAGTGCCCCCGATCACCAGCTTGCCTTGCCCCCGCAG
>DATIYQ010000346.1:0-27660 GCA_035517515.1 Binatia bacterium | reverse complement strand
TTGTTCACCCCGCATCCCGCCAGGCACAGCGGCAGCACCACCGCCACCAGCAGCACCAGCGCCGGAGCCAGTTTAGCGAAGCCCACCGGCCGGCCTCCCTCGCTGGCGGTCACCGCCAAAAGCCGGCGGGACGCCGGGGCTACGAAGCCGCTCGCCACCAGCCACGTGCCCAGCAGCATCAGCAGCAGCGCCGCCAGCACGCCGGAGAGCGGCACGCTCGGACCGGCCGGACCGTGGAACGGCCCGCGTGGCGCCACCAGCGTCGCCGTGCAGTTCGTTTGCAGCGACACCATCACCGTCACCGGTCCGGTCGAAGGACAGGTGATCATCATCGGCGTGATCGTCAGGATCGTGCTCGGCGGCAGCGGCTGCATCCCCGCCAGCGTGATCGTACCGGTTACCCCCGGCGAGCACGTCAGCATCAGGGTGTACGTGGCCGTATCTCCTGGCAGCACGGTGATGGTCGAACCGTTGCCCCCCGTCGAGCTGGGCGGCACCATCAGCGTGAACCCCGGCCCGCCGCCGGCCAGCGCCACCGTCTGCGGACTCCCCGCCGCGTTGTCGAAGATGTTCAGCGTCGCGCTTTCCGGCTGAATCGCCGACGGCGTGAACGTCACCGCGATGGTGCAGAAATTGCCCGCACTCACCTGCCCGCCATCTCCCGAGCAGGTCGTCCCTTCGGCAAACGTGAAGTCCGCCATGTTGGGACCGGTGATGGTGAGGTTGTTAAAGGTCAGCGTCGCCGTCCCGGAGTTGGTCACCCTTACGCTCATCGTGCTGTTCGAGCCCAGGGCAACCACGCCGAAGGTCAGCCCGGTGGGCATCAGCGTCACCGCCGGGGCCGTCCCGGTCCCGCTGAGCGCCGCGGTCTTCGGAGTCCCCGGCAGATCGCTCCCGGCGACGTTCAGCGTGGCGTTGCGCGCGCCTGCGGCCGTGGGCGTAAAGGTGATGGCCACCGCGCAGCTCATGTTGCCGGCCAGCGTCCCCGCGCCCAGCGGACAGGTGGTGCCCGTCCCGCTGATGGCGAAGTCGCCCGCGTTCGCGCCGGTGATGGTGATGGAGGTGAGCACCAGCGTGCCGGTGTTGGCGGCCACGCTGACCGTCAGCGTTTGCGCCGCGCTCGGGGTGTTCACCACCTGATTGCCGAAGGCTCCGCTGCCGGTGATGCTCACATTGGGGGGAATGCCCGTGCCGCTGAGCGCCACGATTTGCGTGGGCGGCGTGGCGTCGTCCATGAACACCAGCGAGGCGTTCTCCGTGACCGTGTTGCTCGAAGGCGTGAAGGTGAGCGTAACGGTGCAAGTGCCGCCATTGGCGGCCACGGGCGCACCCAGCGCGCAGGCAGGAACGGCAGGGGGGTTGCCCACAATGGCAAAGTCGCTGGCGTTCGCGCCGCTGAGGCTGGGCGCGGCAGAGAAATTCAGCGCTGCGGTGCCGGTGTTGGTCAGCGTGACCATCATCGAGCCGCTGGTGGTGAGCTGCGGCACGCTGCCGAACATCACCGGCGTAAGCGGTCCCACGACCGGCGCGGGCGCCGCCGAGGCCATCAGCACCACACCGGTGGGCGCAGCGGCATAACTCACGCTAAACGTCGAGCCGGAGGGCGGCGGCGGAAGGATCGTAGTCGCAAACGTGCCGGTCACTGCGGCCGGGAGAATCAGGATAAACGAATTCCCGGCAGCGGCCGAGAAGCCGCCGAAGTTGGTGACGTTCAGCGTGCCGGCCAGCGTCGCTGTGCCAGAAGTGGGCGGCGTGCCGTTCACCACGATCTGTGAGTAGCCCGTGCCCGCTGTTGTGCCACCGAGGTCCGCATTCAGGACGCCCCCCCCGCCCATGGTGAAATTGCCGTTGATGGTGAGGGTCCCGGGCGAGCCTCCGGCATGAATGTTTCCATTCGACACGTTCACGTTGCCCGTGATGGAGCCGAACCCGCTCAGGGTGCTGGTGGAACCGCCGCTCACCGTCAGCGTGCCGATGCCGAGGTTGATTCCCGAACCGACGGTGGCCACTCCATTGTCGGTCATCGTGGTGATGCCGGCCGCCGGGGCCGCAAAATTCACCGTGGCCCCATTGTTCACGGTTACGGCTGTTGTGCCCGTCCCGGTCAAACTGCCGCCCAGGTTATAGGTTCCATTGCCGAAGGTAAGGGCCGTGTTGTTCGCCAGGGTGATCGAGCCCGAACAGTTCGCCGCCGGGGCGCACGTCCCGCCTCCGGTTAACGAGAGCGTTCCGGTCATTACATTGACCAGACCCGTATTGTTCAGCGAAGGCCCAAAGAAGGACTGCGTGGGGCTGGTCGAAAGCAGCGTCCCCTGGTTCACGAAGATTCCCTGCGCTCCCGGTCCCTGGCTGAAGGTGGCATTGTTCTGAATGGCGAAGGTGAAACCGGTGAAATTGGTCCAGGTCGCGCCGTTGGAGAAAGACATTCCTCCGGCACCGCTCACGGTGGTATTGCCCTTTGCGATCACCATGCCCGCGCTGATCGCGGCGATGCCGTTGCTGATCGTGATCGGACCGTTCAGCGTTGTGGTGCCGGTACCGGCAAGGCTCCCAGTCCCGCCGCCCGTCCAGGTCGTAGCACCGTTCACGGTGAGGTTGTTCGTGCCGGAAAGAGTCGCCGATCCGGTCGCAGAAAAAGTGAGCGAGGGCGTAGTCACCGTGGCCGTGGCGCTGGAAAGGTTCAGAGTGCCCGCGCTCAAGTTGAGCGCCCCCAAGCTGGTAATCGCCAGAGGGGCCACCATGTTCACGGTCGCTCCGCTCACAGACGTGGTACCGCTGGCGGTAGTGACCGTGTACGTACCGGTGAGGTTTTGCGTCCCGCCCTGGAAGTTGAACGTGCCGATGCCGGAGAGCGCTCCACTGAGATTGAAGGGAGCCGCGCCTCCGAATTGCAGGATCGCGCCACTGGCCGTGGTTTTGTAATTGCCCGTGCTTGTACTGCCGCCGTTCAGCACCAGTGTGCCCGTGGTCGCCTGCACCGTTCCGCTGTTCACCAGCGTCACGTTGATGAACGCGGGCCCCGCGCTCGTGGACTGCTGCACGGTCCCCGAGTTGGTGATCGCCGGCGCGGCTCCTCCCGTGCTCGCGATGTTGCATCCGTTCCGAATATCGAGCAGACCCGTTGCACCAATTTTCAGCATTGCGCCATTGGCCATGGCGAGACATCCGGTGCTGATGGTCATGGTACTTGCGGCATTCAAGGTCGCGGTGTCGAGAGTGGCGCCGCCGCTCACGGTAATCGTTCCGTTGGCGGTCACGTTCTCCGCCCCGCCAATGGTTCCTCCCGACCACACCACGGGGCCGGAAACCGTGACCGTGCCCGAACCCATCAGGGCGCCGCCGCTGAGGTTCAGGGCGGCGATGGTAGTCGCGCCGTTGAAATTCACGGTGCCGGCGGAAACCGTCGCGGAAGTGCTCACCGTGGCTGCGCCGGTGACGGTCAACGAACCGCCGTTGACGGTGAGGCTGGTTAGCGTCGCGGTGGTAGAAACCGTGAGCGGCCCGGAAGAAACCGTCAGTGTGGAGGTGCCCTGAACCGTGAGCGAACGGATCGTCTGGTTCGCCGCGGCCAGCGCTCCCACCGTCACGTTGAACCCCGTCGGGATGCACGCATCGTCCGTCGAAACGGGAATTACTCCAGTGCTCCAGTTCGTGGCGGTGGTCCACTGGCCGTCGCCCGCAGTGCCCGTCCAGGAGTTTGTCCCGCAGGAGGTGGTGGACATGGCAGTGCCTTGCAGCGTGTAGGTGACGTTCGACGTGCCATCTGTATCCAGGATGAGCGTTTCGGTGAGCAGCGTGCCGGTGGGCGTGGTCACCGTCGGCATGAAGGTAATCATCAGCGTGCAACTGGATCCCGGCTGGAGAATGAGCATTCCCACCGCCGGCAGGCAGGTGCCGGACGCGCTGAAATCCGGGGAATTCGAAGCCGGATCCACGCCTGTAAACACCATCGGTCCGAGCCCCGTGTTTGTGAACGTGACCGGCGTGGACGTGGCTGTATTTCCCTGCGTCACCGGCATGGGAAATATGACGGTTTCGGCTATGGGCGAAGGCGTGCCCGGCGGGGCCGCGAAGGTTTGGATCAGCGTGAGTTGCGGATGCACCGAGGGAGTCGGATCCGAAGCCGGCCCACTGGTATCAAACAGGGCCCATTCGTACGGGGATACCAGGTAACCGGTGGCGTTGCCGAGGGAGGGACCGGTAGCGGAAAAGTGACCGTTCCCCATGATCGAGAAAGTAATCGTGCCGAAATTTTCAGCGAATGAGAGATTACCTGCCGAATGGCTGTCGTCCACGGTGAGATTGAAAATGCCGCTGCCCGGTGCGGTCAGCATGGCAACGCCGGAAGTGGCTTCGTGCCCCGATACGGTTTCCTGCTGGCCGAAGATGGCATTGCCGGTGAGCGAGGCGGCGGAGAACGAACTGCCCACCTGCGGCTCGACGTATCCAAAAGTGACCGCTGGGTCAGCACTGAGAAAGAAGCCCCGGTCTTGCGAGGCCAGATACAGGACCGCGTTCTGGTTGCCGGACGCTGGCGGAGGCGTAACAGTGGTCCTTCCATTTGCCGCCACGCTGTAGGTGGCGCTGTAAATCTCATTCATCAAAAGAGCGCCGGCACTGTTCTGGTCAGCGGTCACCGTGAGCGTTCCCGCAGAGGTGCCCCCCAACCCGATGATGGCCTCCGTGCCGCCCCCGCCCTGGCCCATCAGCCGGAAAACGTCCGGACCTGCCAGCGAGGCATTGGTGAACGCCCCCGGGGTGAGTTGCTTCAGCGCCGAGCCGATAAGCACGTCATTTACGGATCGGTTGTCGAGCGACATGGCATACGACTCGCCCGCCGAGATGATGTACACCACGGTCGTAGAGGCCCCTCCGGGGACGAGGTTCAATGAGAGGACCGTTCGTCCATTGGCGTCGGGCGCCGTGTAGGTTCCGGTGATGGAAGAAACCGTGGCCGCCCCTTCAGACGAAACCAGGTCCTCCATGCCACCCGTGACGTGGAGCGCGTTGTCGAAAGTGATGGCGCCGACAACCGCCGCCCGATTCACCGTGGAGTCCTGTCCCGTCAGCCCGTAGGCAAACGTCCCGGCAAACGAGTTCTGAGTGAACGCGGCCGGATCCTGCAAACGCATGAACCCGGAACCGATATGGTCATTGGCCGCGTTGTCGTTGAATTGCGTCAAGCTGGCAGTGTAGGCGAGGCCGCGATAAACTCCGCCAATCGCCACGGCTAGGTTCAGGCTGCCGCTCATCCCCGCGGCGTTGAGCACCATGTAGCCGCGATTGTCCGGCCCCACGGAATACGTCCCGGTGACCGCAAGGTTCTGATTGATGCGCGAAGGCTCATTCAGGTCCACCACGCCGGTCACGGCTCCGGCGCCGTCAAACGTCAAGCTGCCTATGGCCAGGTGGATGTTCGGGTCCGAATCGCCGAATGCCGAGAGTTGAAAGGCATATTGGCCCTTGAGCAGGCCCGGGTTTGTATTCGCAGGCGCGGGCCCGATGGTCAGCGAGATAGTGGCCGTGGTCATGTTGTTCGTTGAATCCGTCACGGTCACTCCGAACGTGAAGGTGCCGGCGTTGGCCGCCGGGGCGCCAGGGTTCCCGTTCACGTCGACGGTGTAGATGTGACCGGCATTGAGATTTCCGCTCTGTGTGGGGTTGAGCATGAAGCCCGCGGGCAGCGAGCCGCTGGTCACCGCATAGGAGTACGGCGGGGATCCGCCGGAGACGCCGATGTCCACCCCGTACGGCACGCCAACAGCGCCCGCAGGCAGTGTGGTCATGGTGAACATGGGCGTCAGCCCCACGCCCGCGCCATAGAGCGGCACGCTCTGCGTGCCTGGCGGGGCGTTGTCGGAGAAAGTCACCGTGGCCGTCTCCGTGCTCATGGTTGAAGGTGTAAACGTCAGCGTGATCGTGCAGCTACCCGCCGGCGCCACAGACCCCGAACAAGTGGTGGCCTTATCCTGGAAGTCACCCGCGTTCGTGCCCACGATATGGTAGGCAGGGGTCATGAAATTCAGCGTGCCGTTGCCCTGGTTGACCAGCGTTAATACCAAGTTGCCGCTGGTGGCGCCCATCGGCCATTGGCCAAATTCCAGGAAGGGCGGCACTTGTACCTCCGGCGATGTGCCAGTCCCCGTCAGCACTACGGACTGCGGGCTGAGCGGCGCGTTGTCGGTCACCTGCAGGGTCGTGGATTCCACCAGATTTGTGGAAGGCGTGAACGTGAACAGAACGGTGCAGTTCCCACTCGCGTTCACGCTGATCGGCAGATTGCCGCACGTGCCGCCGGCTGCCTGGGCAAAGTCCGCCGCCAGTCCGCCCGAAATCCCGAGTCCCGTGATGGTCAACGTGGCGCTGCCCGGGTTGGAAAAGACAAGGGTCCTGGGGGCGCTGGGCGTGCCCTGGGGCACGGCGCCGAATGCCAGGGGATCCGGTGTCGCGGAGATGCCCGGGCCGACTGCGGGCGTCCCTGTGCCGGTCAGCGGGATCGGTTGCGAGTTGAATGGCCCGGCGGCGGTCAGAAAGAGGATCGCCGATTCGCCCTGCGCGAGCGACGGGGTGAACGTGAACTTCAGCGTGCAACTCGCCGTGGGCGCGAGCGTGAAGTTGGTGGTGCCGGTGCAGGTTCCACCGGAGACCACCGCAAAGTCGGCGGCGTTCGGTCCCACGAAGTTCACGGCAGAGACCGTGAGGCTTCCCGTACCGCTGTTGGCAACCGTCAGCGTCTGCGCCGCGCTGGGGGTGCCCACCACCTGATTCCCGAAGCTGAGACCGGCAGCGGGGGTGACGTAAAAAGCGGGTACGGGCGGAACCGTGATCAGCCGTACCCGCGCACTCAGCCCGTCACTGAAGTACACCAGGATGTTTCCAGATGCGTCGGAGGAGATGCTGACCGAGGTGGGCGCCAAGCCCGCCGCCGCAGCGGGGCCCCCGTCCCCGCTGAAATTCTGCGCCCCGGTGCCCCCCAGCGTGGTGATGATCCCGGTGACCGAGTTCACCACGCGCATCCGGTTCGTCGCATAGGCGCCGTCGGCGATGTACAGATTCCCGTACATGTCCGTGGCTGCGGCCCGCGGCGAATTCAGCCGGGCCATGGTGGCCGGCCCGCCGTCTCCGCTGAACCCGGCTCCCATCGCGAAATTTCCGGCCACGGTAGTGATCTTCTGGGTGACCGCGTCCACCCGCCGGATTACGTTGTTGCCGCGGTCGGTGATAAAGAGGTTCCCCAAGGAGTCCACCGCGACGTAACTCGGAGTATGTAGTCTCGCCTGAGTCGCCGCGCCGCCATCTCCGGTGTAGCCCGGTCCCAGCGCATGGCTACCCGCCGCGGCGTTGATGTTCAGTGAGGAATGGTCCACCACGCGCACTTCCTGGTTCCCCGCATCCGCAATGAACAAATCTCCGGCCGCGTTCACCGCCAGTCCGCGAGCGGTATTCAATTGAGCGCTGGCGGCAGGAGTTCCATCGCCGTTGTATCCCGCCGTTCCGGTCCCAGCGTACGTGTTGATGATTCCGCTTCCGCCGTCCACTCGCCGGATCTTGGCGTTGTTCTCGGTTACAAAAAAGATGTTGCCGGAGGCATCCACGGCAGGAAATCGCGGAGCGAGGAGTTGCGCGGAGGTGGCCGGCTGTCCGTCTCCGCTCGGCGCGGGCGCAGGCCCCACATCCGATCCGGCCACGGTCGAGATTTGCCCCGTCGAAGGGTCCACCTTGCGAATCCGGCCGTTGTCCAAATCCGCGATGTAGGCATTTCCGGCCGCATCCACGGCGGTCCCGCCGGCAAACACGATGGCTGAGGTCGCCGGCCCTCCGTCCCCGGCAGATCCGTTCCCTGCAATCGTGCTGATGGTTTTTGTCGCAAAGTCCACGCGCCGCACCCGGAAGTTCAGCGTGTCCGTCAGCGTCAGGTTGCCCGCGCCGTCCACCACCACATCCATCGCCCCTCCGGACCCGGAGGAATGAAGCTGGGCCGATGTGGCCGGCCCTCCGTCGCCCGAAAAGCCGGGCCCCAGCGCGAAATCTCCGGCCAGCAGTGTCAGGATTTTCGTCGCCGGGTTCTCGCTCATCACCAGGTTCAGGCCGGAGTCGGCGATCAGCAGGTTTCCGCCGGAGTCCAAGGCCAGGCCCGTCGGGCCGCCGAACACCGCATTCGTCGCCACCAGCCCATTCGCCGGGAGGGTCGCGCCGCCTCCGCCGATTGTGCTGATCTGGTGCGTCGTCCCGTCCACCCTGCGCACGTCTCCGGGACCGGTGATCGGAAAGAAATCGCCCACGTAGATGTCTCCCGCCGCGTCCACCGCGACCGCAAAGGGATAGACAAACTGCGCGCTGGTGGCCGGCCCGCCGTCTCCCACCCCGATGTTGCCCGCGCATCCTGCCGCAACATTTCCCGCTACGGTGGTGATCGTTTGCGTCACGTGGTCCACTTTTCGGATCACGCACACGGATTGATCCGCGATGTACATATTCCCGGTGGGATCGAAGGCGATGTACGCCGGGGACATGGTCGCGCTCGTGGCCGGACCGCCGTCCCCTCCATAATTGCAGTTGGGAAACGTCGTGTAATCCGTGTTCGGGGTTCCCGCCACGGTTGTAATGTTCCCGCCGCCCGCCGGAATCATGCGAATCACGCACGTGCCTGTGTCCACGAAATACACGTTGCCCGCGGGATCCACCTTCACGCTGCTGACCGGTGCGAAGGGCGTGATGCTTGCTTGCGCGTTGGTGGCCGGTCCGCCGTCTCCGCTGAAGCAGCAGGTTCCGTTCCCCGCGAATACGGAGAGAGTGCCGGTGGTGTCCAGTTCGAGGATCACGGCCGCAGCCGAGGCAAAATACACGTTGCCGCTGGCGTCGCGGCCGATTCCCCCCAGCATCTCAAGGCTCGCGGATGTCCCCGGGCCGGCTTCCGGCACTCCTCCGGCAACGCTGGACACCGTGGGCACCTGGGCGCGAAGCAGTGCGGGCAGGACGAGCCACCCCATGACCACGAAAATCCTAACCACCCGGGAACACCCGTGCATTTGTACTCCTCCGCCCTGGGCAGGCAACCGGAGGAAAATATACCCCTTGGAAGATTTTCGTCTATCAGTTTCTCTGGCTCCGCCGGCGCCTGTAGTGCCGAGCGGCAAAGCCGCCTGCGCGGTCCGCGACCCCTGGGGCGATGGTAAAATCATGCGCGAGTCCCCATGCGAATGATGACCCCCGCTGCGGCCGGCAAGCGCTTCTTCCGCACCGTGCTGATGCCCCGATGAGCCGCAAGCGCCGCCTTCAAAAACAATTGAAGCGCGAGGAGAGAAGGGCCGGCCGTGCCGCGGGGCAACCGCCGGTGGCTCCGCCCCGGCAAGATGGCCCACTCTCGACGGCGGAGCCCGCCGTGACTCGCGGCGGGCTGTGGCTGGCCGGCGCCTTCCTGGTGCCCAATCTGGGCGCGCTGGCCTGCGGGTTCGTTTTCGACGACCGGGTGCTGCTGGTGGAAAACGAGCCCATGCACGTGCACTCGCTCCGCGATCTGCGCGCAATCTGGACCTCCGGCTACTGGCCCGACCCGCGCGGGCAGGAGCTCTACCGTCCGGTGTCCAAGACGCTCTGGGCTGTGCTGTGGGCCGCGGGCGGCGGGACGCATCCCATCCTCTATCACGCCGTGGGACTGGCGCTGGGCCTGGCCGTGGTGTTGCTGCTCTACCGGCTCCTGCTCGAGGTGGAGTTCCCGCCGCGGGTGGCCTTCGCCGCGGCCGCGCTGTTTGCGCTGTTTCCCATCCACACGGAGGCCACCACCTCGGTGGTCGGTTCCGCGGAAACGCTGGCCGCGGCCTTCGGGCTGGGCGCAGTGGTGCTCTACTACCGCGGGCGTGCGCTGTGGGCGCTGGCGCTGATCGCCCTGGCGGTCTTCTCCAAAGAGAGCGCCGCGGCGTTTGCGGCGCTGCCGGCGGCATTCCCGCCGCGCCAGTGGCGCAGCCGGGCGTCTCTGCTCGTTGCCGGCGGGGCTGCGCTGATTATCGGAGCGGCGCTCGCGGCCCATCGCGCGGTGGGCCGGGGCACGGGGCAAATTCCGGTCATCGACAATCCCGCATCCCTGGTTACCGTGCCGCAACGCCTGCTCACGGCGCTGTGGGTACAGGGTCTCTACATCTTCAAAACATATCTCCCCATCACGCTCTCCGCGGATTATTCCTACAAGCAGCTCCGGCTGGTGATGGGGCTGGGGGACTGGCGCGCGTGGGCCGGGCTGGCGCTGGCGGGCGTCTGGATGGCGCTGCTGCTGAATCGCCGGTATCGCGCCCCCGTGGCGGCCTACGCCATCCTCTTCGCCGCCACCGCGAACATTCTCTTTCCGATCGGAACGATCATGGGGGAACGGCTGGCGTACGCGCCGAGCCTGGGGTTGGCCCTGCTGGCGGCAATCCTTTTGACGCGGTGGCGCCATTGGAAGACGGCGCTGGTGGTGGTGGCGTTGCTCTTCGGCGCGCGCACCGCGGTGCGAAATCTGGACTGGCTCAACGCGCAACGCTTTTACCTGAAACTTGCGGAGACTTCACCAGACAGCGCGAAGGCGCAATATTCCCTGGGCACGCTGCGCGCCTCGCGTGGCGATGATTCCGGCGCTATCGCCGCGTACGACCGGGCCATCGAGATTTTTCCGGCGTATTCGGAGGCGTTTCACAACCGGGGAAACGCGCTGGTGCGGCTGGGGCGGCGCGCGGAGGCGATGGAAAGTTACCGCCAGTGCCTGCGGTTTGATCCCGGGCACTCCGGCGCGGCCTATAATCTGATGCAACTGCAACTGGGGAAGCCGCTGGACCCGCCGCGCAAGCCGCTCTAACAGGATCCACGAGAGGTGGATGCGCGGGCGTTACACCACTTTCAGAATCAGAACGACTTTATCGTCTTCGTGGACGCCGCCGCGGGAGAACTCGTCCACTTCCGCCAGGACGCGGTTGACGATTTCCTGAGCCTTCAGATTGCGGTGTTTGCGCACCGTTTCGATCAGGCGCTCCAGGCCGTACTCCTCGCCGGCGCGGTCCATGGCCTCGGTGATGCCATCGGTGCAGGCGATAAAGACGTCGCCCTTCTCCAGGCGCAGGAACCCGCGTTCGTAACTCTGTTCGGGGATGACTCCAATCACCATGCCGCCTTCGCGCAGGGATTCGATTTCGCCTCCGGCCCGGATCACCGCGGGCGGAACGTGTCCGGCGTTGATGTAATGCAGCCCATGGTGCGTGCGGTCCAGCATGGCCACGAACATGCTCATGAATTTGCGCTGCCGGCTTTCAGAAGCCATCAGGTTGTTGATGGCTTCCACCAGGCGCTCGAGCGAGTGCAGGTGTCCCACCAGCGTGTGCAGCATGGCCTGGAGGTTGGACATCATCAGCGCGGAGGCCACACCCTTCCCTTCCACGTCGGCCACCACGGTCAGCAGCGTTTCCGGATCCAGCATCAGAAAGTCGTAGTAATCGCCGCCCACCATCTGCGTGGGCCGGTGGAAGACGCTGATTTCGAATTCCGGCAGCGCGGGCGGCGAATCCGGAAGCAGAGCGGACTGGATGCTGCGGGCCAGTGCCAGGTCGCGCTCCAGGCGCTCCTGGGCCAGCATGGCGCGGTGCATGCGGGCGTTTTCCAATGCCAGGGCCACGTGCAGGGAAATGGCTTCCAGGAAGCCCTCATCCCCTCCGGAGAACGGCCCGGATTTCTTGTTCAGCAATTGCAGTACGCCCACAATCTGCTCATTGTTGTTGCGGATGGGGTGGCAGAGCACGGAGCGGGTGAGGAATCCGGTCTTCTGGTCGAAGGTGGCCACGAAGCGCTCATCCTTGTAAGCGTCCGCGATGTTCACCGTTTCGCCGTGCGTGGCCACCCACCCGGCCAGGCCCTGGTGGATGGGCATGCGGATTTCCTGCTGGTCCAGGCCCAGTCCCACCAGGGACCAGATTTCCTCGCGCTCGCGGTCCACCAGAAACACGGTGCCACGATCCGCTCCGGTCTGGCGGCTGGCCAGGCGGAGAATGATGTTCATCAACTCGGCCAGGTCAATCGTGGAGTTCAGAGACTTGGTGGCTTCAATGATGCTTTGCAACTCCGCCATCGCGCCCCGGCGCTCGGTGGAGGCCAGCGCCGCTCCGGCGTAGCGAGCGAAAAGGCTGAGCACGTGCTCCAGCGCGGAATCGGGTGGCCCGCCCGCAGAAACTTCCAGCACGGCGGAGGGAGAACCGTTGCCCTGAAGGGCGCAGGCCCAGCGCGCGCCCGCCGCACGACCCGCCTGGGCGGAGGCCAGTGCACCGCGGATAAAGGTTTCATCGGTGGGTCCCGGTGTGCCGGATTCCTGCCAGACCGCCGGGGCGCCATTCTGCAATTTCCAGAGGCGCGCGCCGGGCATGCCGAGCTGGGTTTGAGCGGCCTCCACGATGCGCCGGGAAAGCTCCGCCGCATCGCACTCCGAATCCAGGCGCGACAGGGCCAGGGCCAGGCGTTCCAGCCAGGCCGGGGTGCTCGATGTGGTGGGGGATGGGTTCATCCTCCGGCTCCGCGATAGTTGAGTACCAGCAGCGTCATATCGTCGCTCTGTGAAGCGCCGCGCGTAAACTCTCGCACCACTGCCTGTATTTTCGCAAGCAATTGGTCCAGATTTCCGGAATGCTCCTGTTTCAGCAGATCGCGCAAGCGCTGCTCGCCGAAGAATTCGCCCTCGACGCTGGCGGCCTCGGTAAAACCGTCTGTGTAAATCAACACGATATCGCCGGGGGAGAGCTGGACCTTGGAGCAATGAAATTCCGCGAAGTCGAACATGCCCAGCGGAAAGCTTTCGGAGGTGAGCGGATACACCTGGCCGCTGGCCGTGCATACAAACGGCGGAACATGTCCCGCGTTGATGTAAGAAAACTCGCCGGAGGGAGCCAGCCAGCCCAGAAAGACGGTGGCATAGCGCTCGATGCCGGAGCGGTCGAAGAGATAGCGGTTCAGGTGCATGGCCACCGCCTCCGGCGGCATGTCCAGCCGGGTGGCCGTGGCCACAATGCCCTGAATCATGGAAGCCAGCAGAGCGGCGGGAATGCCTTTGCCGGCCACGTCGGCCACCACGAAGGCATGTTTGCCGCCGGGCAGCTCCTGCACGTCGTAGCAATCGCCGCCGATCGAGTGGCAGGCCAGGTTCCATCCGGCCACCTGGAAGTGCGGGGCTTGCGGGAAAGACTTGGGCAGAAGCTGCTGCTGAAGGTCGGAGGCGATTTCCAGCTCGTGGTTCAGTCGCTCCATCTGCCGCGCGGCGGTGAAGAGGCGCGCGTTTTCGATCACCGTGGAAGCTTCAATGGCCAGTGAGCGGAGCACGGCGCGGTCCATGTCTGAAAATGCGGAGGAGGGCAGGTGGCTGTCCAGGTAGAGTACACCCAGCAATTCGGTCTGCTGGCCGGCGGACGTGGTGTCCAGCGAATCCGCCATGCGCAACCGCTCCAGGGGTAGCGCCACCACGGTGTGAAGCTGCAGCCGCACCACGCTGGCCTGGTTCTGCAAATCGGATTCCTCGCCGGCGTCGGTCACCACCAGTTCCCGGCGCGAGGCGGCCACCTGGCGGAGCACGCTCTGCGAAATATCCAGCGCCTGGGACTCGATGGTCATGCGGCGGGAATCGCGCGCCACGGTGGGCACAAACTCCCCGCTGGGATTGAGCATCACCAGCGCGCCACGCTCCGTGCGGGTGACGCGCACGGCGGCATCCACCACGGAACCGAGCACATCCTCCAGGGAAAGGCTGGAGTGCAGCGCGCGGGCCACGTCCAGCAGAACCCCCAGGTGGTAGAGGTCGCGCGAGGGCGAGTCCGCGGTGGCCGCGGTTTCCACCCGCTCGATGATTTCGTCCAGCGAGGCCTCTTCGCCGGCATAAATGATGCGGAAGGAGTCCGGAACCCCGAAATCAATGGAGTCTTTCGGCTTCAGTTCGTGGCGGTCCACCTTATGGCCGTTCACCCGGGTGCCGTGACGGCTCTGGGCATCCAGCAGCAGGAAGTGCCCGTCCTCAAACACGATGCTGGCCTGCTGGCGGCTGATGCGGTTGTCGCGGAGGGTCAGCTCGTTGCCCGCCTGGCGGCCGATGCGGAAAGGCAGCTTGCGCACGGCAAGTTCCTGCCGCGCGCCGCTGGGATCCACCAGGATCAGCCGGGGGGTGCGATGCATGGTCGTGTCGTCCCGGCGCCCGCCCCAAAATCCCAAAGCAACGGAATCTGGGCACGCCTGATGCAGGCGGATGAAGGGCGCAGAGACAGGCAGATGTTAGGCAAAACACGCCCGGAAGTAAACACAAGTTCCGCAATCGCCCGCCCCGCAGGCTTCCGGTGGCGCCGGCCGCATGCTGGTGATCGGTTCCTGAAGATCGCCGGAAACGTCCGCGACCCGGGAGCTGCAGGTTGCGCCCGATTCGGTACCCCAGGTCACGCCGCAGGGTGACCCGGACCGCAGCAATTCTGACCGCATGGGACTAGCAGGGGACCTGGGGGACGGATTGAACTCACCCACCTATGCCCCTGGGCGCTCCCGGCTGTGCTTTCCCGCCTGCGATTCCATGCCTGCCGGGGACGCTTCGATCTTTCCCAGTCCAGGGACAGGTGCAGCAGCGGCATCGCCCTCCGAAACAGGAAAAATGGAGGAACCAATGTTTGCACGTCACGTCACCCTGCAACTGAAGCCGAATTTTGCCACGGAATTTCCCATCGTCTTCGAGAAGGAGATCCTGCCCCTGCTGAAGAAGCAGAAGGGCTTTCTGGACGAGATCCTGCTGGTGGCGCCGGAGAAGAATGAACTGGTGGCCATCAGCCTGTGGGACACCCGGGAATACGCCGACATGTACCATCGGGAGCTGTATCCCAGGATCGAAAAGCTGGTGGAGAAGTTCATCGTGGGCACCCCGATCGTGAAGAGGTACGAGGCGGAGTATTCCACGTTCCACAAAGTGGCCTTCGCGACCACGGTGTGATTCCGGTGCTTTCCGTTGCAGGGCGAGGGGGCGAAGTCTGCCCCCTCTTCTACTTTGCGCGATGGCCTCCTCGTTTCCCTCAACAGTCAGGACTTCAGCGGAATTCCGAGCGAGGAGAAGGCGGCCTGGGCGATTCTCCAGCCGAAGGCAGACGCGCCGAGGGCTGTGCCCAGCGTGTTCGTGATGACGTCGGTCATGCCCGAGCCCCGCGAGGGGATGTAGTATTGAAGCGTTTCAATCGTCAGGCTGAGCGCAAATCCCATCAGAATGGTCCCCAGCTGCGCGCGCTTCCAGCGCCGCACCGAAGCGAAGTAAGCGCAGAAAATGAAGCCAAACGGCACGAAGCCTGCCACATTCACCAGCACGTCCCAGAGGTAGCTTGAATCCGACTTAAACTCCTTCCACGGCACTTCCAGAAACGCTTTGTACGGAATCAGGTAGTGATCGGGAATCACCAGGTCCGGCGCTCGGCCTGCGCGGTTGTAGACCATATTCCCCGCCCGTTCGTCAAAGAGATACAGCGCCGCCGCGTCCTCCTGGCCGGCCGGAGCCGGCCGGCCGTTCGCGGCCCAGGAATGGAAGTGCTCTAAAACCTCCGCCGCGCTCAGTTCCCGGGAGTAAATCGCCAGGCCGCGCAGCGTGCCCCGCCAACTGTTGTCGTCCACCGGAGAATTGCCAAGCACCAGGCGGCCACTCCAATGCCCGCAGGAAAGGCCGAGGCGAGAAGACTGGTCCACCAGGACGCCATCTAAATAGGTCGCCGTCCCCTGCGCGCCGGCGGTCATGGCGATAAACGATGGGCGATCGGGATGGAACACAGTATCAAGATTCAGGTGCGGCGCGCCCTCATTGCCCTGCTGGTTGTGAATGTTGCGTTCGAAGATTACGCCGCGCTTGTATTGGCGAACGTAAAATAAGACCGGATTCGCCGGGCTGTAGAAGCCCAGCAGCGTGCCTCCGATGGTCCCGGGGGCAGCCTGCGCACGGATCTCCAGGCTGCAGGCGGCGCCGCCGGCCGGATCCTGCGGCGCGAATTCACCCGCGCTCAGGATGGTTCCCCGCCCGCCAAACCGCACTCCGTTTTCAGTTCCCAGCCAGGTTACGTTGTTCCGCGGATGCGGATTGAAGGGCCACAGCGCCGCCACCAGAATCCCGCACAGGACGCCGGTGCAGGCCACCGCCAGCAGCCTCGCCCATGCGACCTGTGAAATCATCTGTCCGCCCGCGCGTGCCGTACCTTTGGCATCGGAAAAGCATAACGCACAGAGGGTGGGAATCGAGAGGCCGCGTCCCCCCTTTCTTTCGCTCCAGTGGCTGCGGGGAAATTGCCCGCTGCCGGAAGCCGGCGATTGTTGGCATGATACCGGCTGCACGGAGACAATCGAAAATGGGATGGCAAACCATGACCTACCAGCAGGAGTTTTCCATCACCACCCGGGGCCACGGCCATATGCACAACCTGACCGGGCAGGTGGCGAAAGCCGTGGGCGCCTCCGGCATCGAGCGTGGCATCGCCCACGTATTCAATGTCGGAAGCACCGCTGCCGTGGGCACCATCGAATTCGAGCCGGGGCTCGAGCGGGACCTGCCGGCGATGCTCGACCGGCTGATCCCGCCGAGCAAAGACTACGGCCACGAGCAGGCCTGGCACGACGGCAACGGCCACTCGCACCTGCAAGCCACCGTGCTGGGCCCCTCGCTCACCCTTCCCGTCGCCGGCGGAAAGCCCGTGCTGGGCACCTGGCAGCAAATCTTCCACCTCGAATGTGACGTGCGCGGCCGGGAGCGCACCGTGGTGGTTACGGTGATGGGTACGCGCGGTGAGTGACCCGCGGCGGCCAGCGAATTCTGAGAATGACGCGGTCATCGCGGGTCTCTGCGCCACTTGTCGTCATACCCGCAAGGTCGCGTCGGCGCGCGGGTCTCTGTTCGTGCTCTGCGAACGTTCGGCCGCAGACGCGTCGTTCCCGAAATATCCGCGGCTGCCGGTCCTCCAGTGCTCTGGATACGAGCCGGGCGATCCGGGCGAAAAGACGTAGCGCAAAGGGAGCGGAGACGCCCGGAGGCCTGACCCGTTTTTCGAATTTCGGCTTTTGAATTCTGCGTTTCGGTGTACGAACTCAATTCTTCGGCGCGTAATAACCCTTGCGAGCCAGAATCTTGCTATCCGGCCGCGTGACCTCAATCTTGATCTTGCGGAAGTGGCCGTCTTTTGTCGTGTTCGAGGGATAGTAGCCCAGCACGTACTGGCTGCGCAGTTCCTGGACAAGCTGATCAAAAGCCTCCGGCAGGTGTTTCTCCCCATGCACCTCGATCATGCGTCCGCCGGTTTCGTCGGCGATTTTCTTGGCCACGCCCGCGCCGGAACCTCCCCAGAAATAAAACGCCGGATCGGAAAGCAGGAGCACGTGGACCACTGCATCCACGCGCTGCGCCGCCTCAATCGCTTCATCCAGCTTGATGCGGCTGCCCTCGTCCACGGCATCGGTCAGGGCGATGATGGCCTTGCGTCCGACCTCCGACGAAAGCTTCTCGCGCGCCGCCAGGTAGATGGCTTCGTAGAACACCGTGCCGCGCGGATTGCGATCGGGCACCGTGCCCGGCGTGATCATGGGCCCGGCGTCGTTGATGCGCGCGCGGTTCAGGCCGCGCTCCAGTTCGGCCACGCTGCCGGTGAAATCGGTGAGCAGGTCGGAGTCTTTGTCGAAGCTGATGATGGTGGCCAGATCCCCTTTGGTGATCACCCGCGAAAAGAAGCGCGAGGCCGTTTCCTGTTCCGCTGGAAGCATGCGCTGCATGCTGCCGCTGGTGTCCACCAGGATGGCCATGGTCAGCGGCAGGTTCAGCTCCTTGTTGAAGAACTCGATCTTCTGCTCCTGACCGTCTTCGAAGATGCGGAAGTCGCTTTTGCCCAGGTCGCCGAGAATGGCGTTGTGCTTGTCGCGCACGGTCACGAACAAGTTGATCAGGTTGACCTGCACCTTGAACGGCTGTTGCGCGCGTTCGGGCGCTTCCTGGGGGGGCGGCGCCGCCGGCGCCTGCTGCTGGCGCGCGGCCCGGGCCGCCGGGAAGGGGGCCAGACAGGCCGCGAGCACTCCGGCAGCCAGGAAGGAATGCAGCGGGCGGATAGACATCGAATTCCCTCCGTGCCTCAATCTGTGCGACGATTAGGATGCCGCGCGCGGCCCAACTGCTGTCCGGCCGCGCGCATCTATTCTAGGCGATGAGCCGGGAAATCAAAGGGAAGTTCGCGGAATGGCGGCGGGCGGCGCCCCTGGCGCTGCTGGTGATGATGGTGGCTACCGCAGGGGACGCCGCGCTTTCCGCTCCGCAGCAGAGCCAGAGCGGCGCGCCACCGGCGCCGCCCGCGGCCAGCACTCCGCAGGCGGTTACGGGAACTTCGGGCGGAGACCAGGGACCGCAGCGCTTCAAAACGCACACGGAAGAAGTGCTGGTTCCGGTGATGGTCCGTGATGGCAGCGGCACCGCCGTCTTCGACCTGGAGAAAAAGGACTTCCGCATCTTCGAGGACGACGTCGAGCAGCGCGTCACCTATTTCTCGAACGATGCCTTTCCTCTATCCGTGGTCTTTCTGGTGGACAGCGACCTTCCCCAGCGCACCGCGGACATGGTGGACCAGAGCCTGGGCGCGGTGCTGGGGGGCATGGCCGAAAGCGACGAGCTGGCGGTGGTGCTCTTCTCGCAGTTTCCGCGGACGGTGATGGACTTCGACAGCAACCAGAACCAGATCAGCGACATTTTGAAGCGTACCGACCTGGGACGCCACTTTCCGGGCCAGGGTAGCCGCACGATGACGGAACCGCCGCGTCCCACCACCGGCTCGCAGGACGCGGGGGTCCCGCAACAGGCCAAGATTTTGGGCAAAGTATCCAAGGATTTGGACGACGCGGTGATGTACTGCGCCGAAATGCTGCGCACGCGCGGGCGCGACCGCAGAAAACTGGTTCTGCTGGTTTCCGACGGGCACAATTCGCACAACAACCAGGCCAGTTTCACCGAGGTGCTGCGCATCGTTCTCGCCAACGATATTTCCCTGTATGGAATCGGAGTGAGCGAAGCCGTGCTGGACCGCAAACGCTCCGCCATCCTGCGCTACGCGGACGCCACCGGCGGCGACATGTTCTATGCGCCCACGCGCGGCGGACTGGAAGACGATTACACCCGCATCCTGGAAGAAGCGCGGAATCTCTACACCCTGTCCTACGCGCCGCAGGGCACGGACCGCTCCAAAGAATTCCATTCCATCGAAGTGCGCGTGAAGCGTCCGGGGCTGCACGTGCTGGCGCGCGACGGCTATTACGTCCTGCAGCCGAAGAAGTGAGCGCGGCGGCGGAGCGCGCGCGCCGGGATTCGTCCTCTGCGGTTTTGTTTCGCGCGGCGCGGAAAATTTTTTTGTTGACATCGTTTTGCCGCGCTCGTATAGATGAGAGTGACCGTTGCGCCGGGCCTCAGAGAGGGGAGCACGGCGCGAATCAGTCCTGAAGGAAGTGCGCAAACGATGACCGGCAAGCAGGCCCACAAAGACACCGCGTAGCCAGGCCGCTGGCGGAAGTGGCGCGAGTCGTCTCCAAGCGGGGCGCTCCGAATTCCGGGATTCCGGGAACGGGGCGCCCCGCTTCTGCTTTCTCCCGCTGCTGTGCTTCGGATTGCCCCGGAGACGAAAATCGGAGATGCTTCCAGCGTCTCATCCGCTCGAATTCTTCGCAGGAGGCAGCCATGGCCGGTGAAAAAATTCCCGAGAATTTCCAGGATCTGTTCAAGAAGCGCGCCTTTGCCAGCCTGAGCACGCTCATGCCGGACGGCAGCCCGCAGGTCACTCCCGTGTGGATTGACGTGGAGGGCGGCCGGCTGGTGGTGAACTCCGCCAAGGGACGCGTCAAGGATCGCAACATGCGCCGTGACCCGCGCGTCTCCCTGGCCATCATGGATCCGGAGAATCCCTACCGCTTTCTCGAGGTGCGCGGCCGCGTGGTGGAGATTTCCGAGCAGGGCGCGGACGCGCACATCGACAAAATGGCCAAAAAGTATCTGGGCCAGGACACCTACCCCTACCGCAAGGCCGGCGAAGTGCGCGTGCGTTACCTGATTGAACCGCAGCGCGTCCACACCATGGGTTAGCCGTAACGCCGGCTGCACCTCCGGCTTGCCCCGCTGCTTTCCCGCGCCGCGGGGCGGGACGCTGCTCCTCTCCCCGGTGCCCGCGCGTCCGGAGCGCCGGGCGGCACGCGAACGCGCCGGTCACCCCCTGAAAATTTCAGTGAGCCAAACCCACCCGGCCGGCGTCTGGTCTATTGGGAAACAAATGGATGCCGCAACGTGCAGCCTCGCGGGACCCGTGGTGAGCAGCGAAGCGTCGCTGGCCCGCGAGTTCGAGGAGTGCCTGATGGATTGCCCGCGGCTGGCCTTCCGCGTGGCCCTGGGCGTGCTTCGCAATCCCGCCGAAGCGGAAGACGTGGCGCAGGAAGCCATGCTCCGCGCCTACCGGAATTTCGCGCAACTTCGCGACCGGCAGAGGTTTCGCCCCTGGCTGGTGCGCACCGCCTGGCGGTTGGCACTGGACGCGCGGCGCACCGCCGCGCGCCGCGAGCGGCATGAAACCGCAGCCATGGAAGGGCGCAGCGAGCCGGAAGCAGAGGCCGTGGCCGCCGCGCGTGAGTTCGAGCGCCACGTGGCGGAGGCGCTGGACGCGCTCTCCGAAAAACTGCGGCTGGTGATGGTGCTCGCGGCCATCGAAGGATACAACACCCGCGAAGTGGCTGCCCTGGTGGGCATTCCCGAAGGGACCGTCAAGACTCGTCTGCTGCGCGCGCGGCAGCAGATGGCGGAGAAACTGCGATGCGTTGTGAAACCTATTCCCGCTGGATGACCGCGGCCGCGCTGGGGAACCTTCCTGCCGCACAACAGAGCGAGTTGTGTGCGCACGCCTCGCTCTGCGCCTCCTGTTCGGTGCAACTGGCTGCGGCGCGCGATCTGGTGGGCGGCATGGAGCGTAGCGTCGCGGCCCTGGTCAGCGGGGAGCCTTCACCCGCTTTCACCTCGCGCTTGCGTGCGCGGATCGCGGCCGAGCCCGCGCCCTCGCGATGGCCGGTAGCGCCGCGCCTGGCGTTTGCCGGAGCGGCCCTGGTAGCCGCAGCGTTCTTTGCGCTCCTGCTCGTTCGTGGGACGCGGCAGGAAATTGCGCCGCCCGCGAACTTTTCGGCCGGCGCACAACCCGCTGCGCCCATTCTGCCGGTGGTGCCCACGCCCAGCCCGGCACCCCGCTCCCCGCGAGCGCAGACCGGGAGCGTCGCGGCCCACGGGCCACGCGAACACCGGGACTCTCTGTGGGGCTTTCAGGTTCTGGTGCCGCGCGGGCAACTGGCCGCGGCCCTGGAGTTGAACGACGCGGTGAACGCGGGGCGAGTGGATGGAGAACAGCTTGTCGCCCTGGCGGAGCACGCGGCCATGCCCTTGGAGTGGAAGCGCATGGAAATTGCTCCGCTCGAAGGATCCAAACCAGAACCAGCAGGCCAGTCGGCCTCGCCCGATGGCGCGCTTCGTTTCTGAACCATTTTCCCGCGCGCGGAGTCTTGCCTGTATACGACGCGGTTCAAAGGTAACGAAAGGATGACGAAAATGAAAATGTTGCGACTGGTTTGTGCGGGGCTCCTGGCCCTGGGCATTTCTTCGGCGCTGGCCGCGCAGGAAAAGCCGGCGGCCAAGCCCGCGGAATCGGTGCCCGACGCGTTCCGCGTGCAGGTGGTGCTCACCGAATTTGACGGGGCCAACAAAATCGCCAGCCTGCCGTACACCATTCCGGTGGTGGCGATCACGGGAGACGGGCGCGCCTTCGGCAGCATGCGCGCGGGCATCCGCGTGCCCGTTCCCAGCACCTCGAAAACCGGGGAGGGCGGGATTCAGTACGCGGACGTGGGGACCAACCTGGATGTGCGCGTGAAGCGCGCGGACGCGGACCGCTACAATCTGGAACTCACCGTCGAGCGCTCGTGGCTGTACGTTCGCGAGAGGGACAAGGATGGAAACGTGGAGGGCCGCGCGTGGACGCCGGGCGATCCCGCTCCGGGCAGCGCGCCGCTGATTCACAACTTCCGCACCAACGTGCAGTTCCTGATGCGCGACGGGCACGCCGTGGATACGACCGCGGCCACCGACCCGGTCACCGGGCACGTCTTCAAGGTCGAGGCCGTTCTCTACGTCGTGAAGTGAGGCCCGAAGTTCACCACTCCCCGGGACACAGAGACGAACATCAGCCTCCGCAAAACAGGCGAGCGGCTCCCTCCTCCGGGGCCCCTCGCCTGATGCGTTTGAGGCCGGCTACTCGTCGGTGTCCACTCCCGGAACCGCCGGGCCGCGTTCGTGCGCCGGACAGATCAGGCGATAGTCGCAAAAGCGGCAGTTGAACCCCGGCTTCGCCGGAAAGTTTGCCGCGCGGATTCCCGCGGCCACTTCCTGAAGAACAGACTCGGCTTCGGCGATGTCTTTGTCGTCGCGCGTCGAGTACACCACCGTGTCGTTCTTCAGGTAATGGAGGGCCATGCGCGGGCCGCCCAGCTCCAGCGCGTCGCGCGCGGCCAGCGCGTAGTAGCTAAGCTGCAAGCTCTTCTTCGCATGCTTTTCGTCGTGCGGCGTTCCGGTCTTGTAATCAAGGATTTCGTAGCTTCCTCCGGGCAGGCGGTTCACCTGGTCCAGGCGGCCGGTGAGCACCACGTCGTTTGCCAACGGCAAGCTGAACGTCTTCTCCTGCGCCTCCAGCGCCGGCGGCGCCGCGGAAATGCGCGCGTGAAATTTGCGCAGGTGCTCCCGGCCATCCTGGCGATACGATTCTTCCTGGTATTCGTCCTCAAAGCCCGCGCTCTTCCATTCGCGGTCGAAGCGCAGCAGCAGCTCGTCGAGGGTGGGCGTGCGGCCCTCACTGGCCTCCTTCACGCACCCTTTGATCAGCGCATGCATCAGGCTGCCGAAGGTGAGCGCCGCATTCGGCCGCCCGCGCAGATGCCAGCTGCGCTCGAACAGCAATTTCTGCGGGCAGCTGCGGTAGAGCTCCACGGCATCGTCGCTCAACTCCAACGGACGGCCCACCGGCGGACGGTAGTCGGCCGCCCACGCGCCGATGCGCGATGATGCGTAGCTGCCCTCTCCGGAGGGGGGAAAGAGTTCCCCGTCCGCGCCTCCGCCTCTCGCGCCGGTCCTTTCCGGCGGGAGCGCCGGCGTACCGCCGGCCGGTGGCCGGCCGCCTCCTGAAGCCGATGGCTGCCCCTCCCACGGCACGGGCGGTGAAATCCGCTCCACGTCTCTGGCCAGCCGGGCCATCTCCTGCTCGATATCCTCGAGAAACGGCGATGGCTTGGAGCGGTCCCGAACGATGGTGGTGAGCGTCAGGCGCTTGCGGGCGCGGGTCAGCGCCACATAAAAGAGCCGGCGCTCCTCGAGAATGTGGTGGTCTCCCTGGGGCAGATCTTCCTTCATCAGCGCATCGGGAAACTCAAACACCGGCCGCTTATTTCTCACCGGGAAGGAATTGCGGCACAGGCGCAGCACAAATACGTGGTCGAACTCCAGGCCTTTGGCGGCATGCACGGTCATCAACTGCACGGCATCCTGGCTGCCGGCGTCCGCCTGGGTGATTTCGCCCGCGCGATGTTTTTCATCCAGGGTGATTTTGCCGCCGGCCTGCTGGAAATAATGGAAATATTCCAAAAATTCCCGGAGCGCGGCGCCGGGATGGGCCGCCTGCCACTCCTCCAGAAAAGCGCGGAAGGCGGCAAAGGCGCGGCGGTCGCCTTCGCGCGGCAGCGGGAGCATGGCCAGACCCTCGGCCAGGGCATCGAGCACAGAAAGGGCGGAGTGGCCCCGCGCGGCCTGGCGCAGGCGTTCGTGCAGAGCGGCGAGTTCCGCGCCGACGGGCAGCGGCTCGCCGGACTCCGCCCGGGCGGTGAGCGCCTCCCACAGCGTTTTCCGCGGCTGCTTGGCCGCGCGCTGCCCCAGCCGCACCAATTCCTCCGCGGTGAATCCCCAGCGCGGAATAGCCAGAACGCGTGCGCAGGCCACGTTGTCCCCGGGCCAGTCCACCCACATCAGTGCCCCCAGCAGATCGCGCACCACGGGATGCGACAGCACGGAAAGATTGCGAATGACAAAAGGAATGCCCCGGCGGTCCAGCGCCTCCACCAGGTGCTCACGATGCGCGTGTGTACGGTACAGCACGGCGAAGCCGTTCCATTCGCGCCCGCGCGCATGTTCTTCTCCGATCTGCGCGGCCACCCACTCCGCTTCCGCCGCTTCTCCCGGCAGGCCGGCGATGCGCACGCGCTCGCCCTCCGGGTTCTCCGTGGAGAGCCGCTTATCGGGAAACATGCGATTCGCCGCGCCGTTGTTTTGGATCACCGCGCCGGCCACGCGCAGGATTTTTTTGGTCGAGCGGTAATTCTGCGCCAGCAGAAGGCGGGAATCGTCTTCGGCGCCCGCGGCTGCGCGGGGTAGAAAATCGCGCTCGAAAATGCGGAAGCTGCCGAAGGAAGCGCCGCGGAAGCGGTAAATGGCCTGGTCGTCATCGCCCACCACAAACAGGTTGCGCTCTTCGCCGGCCAGCAGGCCCAGCAGGCGGATCTGCGCCACGTTGGTGTCCTGGAACTCATCCACCAGGATGAAGCGGTAGCGGCGGCGCAGCGCGTCGCGGGCCGACGCGTCCATTTCCAGCCGGCGCACCGTTTCCACCAGGCTGGCGCCAAAGGTGAGCAGATTGTGTTCGCGGAGCAGGCCCTCGCTCTCCGTGTAGGCGCGGGCCAGCTCCAACTGCTTCTCGGCATCTTCGCGCCCTTCCGGGTCCGCTCCCGCGGCCAGCCGCGCCGCTTGCTGCCGGGAAAAGCGCAGGTACTCCTCCGCGGTCACCAGCTCGTCCTGGCAGCGGGAAAAGAATTTGGTGAAGTCGTTCAGAAACTGGCCGGGGTCGTACAGACGCCGGAAATGGACCAGGCCCAGCCGCGCCAGGTTGCGGCGCAGCAGGATCCAGTGCTCGATGTCGTCAATCAGGCGCAGCCCGGGATTTTCTTCCTGCAAGCGCTCGTGGCAGAAGGCGTGGAAGGTGGTGGCCACCAGGCCCTTCGAGCGCTCGCCGAGGGCGCGGTGCACGCGCCAGCCCATCTCGCCCGCGGCCTTGCGCGTGTAGGTGAGCGCAAGTATTTCGCTGGCGGCAAGATCAGCGCGCGTCTCCAGCAGCCGCCGGATGCGCTCCACAATCACGCGCGTCTTTCCCGTGCCCGCCCCGGCGATCACCACCAGCGGTCCTTCCCCGTGCTCCACCGCCCGCCGCTGCTCGGGATTCAACTCGATGGCCCCGGGCAGCCCGGTCCCCACCCCCGAAATGTGTTCAGACAACTCCATGTGTTGATTCACTCTAATGCTAGCATTTCTACGGTAGCCGAGGAGCGCGTGAGGGAGTAAAGTAAATCTAACATGGGAATAAAACCCGCTGAACTCGGTCTCGATGCCGTTAACTTGGCTGATGAGCGTGAACTCGATGCGCTGACCGCCGAGCTGCTCGCAGAGGGGAACGGGCGCATCCAGGCCGAGATTTCTGAATGCGTCCGACTGGGCATTCTCGACGTGAAGGGCAATCTACTGCGTCACGACATCCCCGAGGACATGAGGGAGGGGGCAGAAACGGACTTCGGGGGCTGAGTTGCGTCAGCCCCGAATGTTTGTGGTCGCGGGACCACCAGGCAGCGGCAAATCGACCCTGTTTCCCGTGTCGCGTTTCCATGTGGATTTCTTCAATGCAGATGATAGAGCGGCTGCCCTGAATCACGGTTCCTACTTAGGGATCAGCGCTCAGACGCGGAGGGCCGTGAACGCGGAATTCGAGCAATAGGTAAACGGGCATATTTCCTCTCGTCGGAGCTTTGCGTTGGAAACAACCCTCCGAAGCACCGTCACTTTCGGTCAGGCGCGGCAGGCCCAGGAAGCAGGTTTCCATACGATCCTCTATTTCATCAGTGCTGGAAGCATCCAGGAGTGCCTTCGGCGAATCCTTCGACGATCATACAGAGGTGGGCATTCCGCGTCGGAACGCCTGGTGACCCAGATCTACGAGAAGAGCATGCGAAATCTCAGCACCGCTCTGATTCCTTCTGAGAGTGGATTCGAGCGGGTTCGTATCCTCGACAACTCCCGTTTCGGGGGTTTTGCCGTCGAGGTCGCTGCATTGCTCTCGGGCAAACTAATTCGACGCGCGCATCCCCTTCCGCCGTGGCTAAAGGGGACACTCGCAGCTGGGGAGCGGCCAATTGGAGGGGTTACCTGAGACGGTAAACTTGGACGGATCACTGCTCCCTAAACTCCGCAAAATTGACCACGATCCGCCGCGGGCGTAGCATTTTGTTTCACAGAGAGTTGCTGGAAGAAAGAGGTGCCGCCATGGATTCCGCCGTCATTCTGAGCGCAGTGCGCACGCCCATCGGGAAATTCCAGGGCGGACTGGCGCCGCTTTCCGCAACGCAGCTCGGCGCCAAAGTGGTGGCGGAGGCGGTGCGCCGCGCGGAAGTGGATCCGAAACAGGTGGATGAATGCATCCTGGGAAACGTGGTTTCCGCGGGATTGGGACAGGCCCCGGCGCGCCAGGCGGCGCTGGGCGGCGGCCTGGCCCCCACCGTGGCCGCCCTGACCATTAATAAGGTCTGCGGCTCGGGCCTCAAGGCCGTGGCCCTGGCGGCGCAGGCGGTGATCACCGGCGAATCGGAGCTGGTGGTGGCCGGGGGCATGGAGTCCATGAGCAACTGCCCCTATCTGCTTACCCAGGCGCGCACCGGCTATCGCCTGGGCCACGCCCAGATGCTCGATTCCATGGTCCTCGACGGGCTTTGGGATCCCTACGAAAATTTCCACATGGGCATGACCGCGGAGCTGGTGGCCGAAAAATACGGCATCGGCCGCGAAGCCCAGGACCGCTTTGCCGTGGAGAGCCATCGCCGCGCCGTGCACGCCATGAAATCCTGTTTCTTCGAAGCGCAGATTCTGCCGGTCGAAATTCCTCAAAAGAAGGGCGAGCCGGTGGTGATCCGCAAGGATGAATCGCCGCGCGAAGACTCCACCATGGAATCGCTGGGCAAGCTGAAGCCGGCCTTCAAGAAAGACGGCACGGTCACCGCCGCAAACGCCCCCGGCACCAACGACGGCGCGGCTGCGGTGGTGGTGAGCACCGCGAGCACCGCCGCGCGGCTGGGGCGCGCGCCCCGCGCGCGCATCGTGGCCCAGGCGGTGAGCGGCGTCGAGCCCAAATGGGTGATGATGGCCCCGGTCGCCGCCATCGAGAAAATTCTCAAGAAAACCGGCTGGGACCGCGACCGCGACGTGGACCTCTTCGAACTGAATGAAGCCTTTGCCGTCCAGGCGCTGGCGGTGATCCAGGAGACCCACCTGAATCCGGAAAGGGTGAACGTCAACGGCGGCGCGGTCGCCCTGGGACATCCCATCGGCGCCTCCGGCGCGCGCGTGCTGGTGACGCTGCTGTATGAACTCGAGCGGCGCAACCTGCATCGCGGCATCGCCGCGCTCTGCCTGGGCGGCGGCAACGCCGTGGCCCTGGCCATCGAGCGCTAGAAAGCACAGGCATTCCTGTCTGTGCTGCTTTGCGCAAACATCCCAGTTTGCACAGTTCTTGCTTCCGGCGCTCCCTCTGC
>DATIYQ010000345.1:0-27441 GCA_035517515.1 Binatia bacterium | reverse complement strand
AATCCCCAGCAACTGGCCACTGTGCGTATCGCCGACCGCAAGTGGGCCTCCGGGGACTTTGAAGGCCGCTATTCGGAGCTCACCTTCGCCCAGTGGGAACAGATCCGCGACCACCAGGAAGGCTTCTCCAGCATCTTTGCCTGGGCTGCACAGCGTTTCAATCTCGCTACCGGAGGGGAGGCGCGCTACGCCGAAGGCATGTGGGTGAGCGGCCGTTTTTTTGAGACGCTCCAGGTCCGCGCGCTGATCGGCCGCACGCTCACGCCGGAAGATGACCAGCGAGGCTGCGGGACTCGCGCCGCAGTGATCAGTTATGCCTTCTGGCAGCGCGAATTTGGCGGCCACTCGGAAGCGCTGGGCCGCACCATCCATCTGGAAAGCCAGCCCTTCGACATCGTCGGAGTCACGCCGCCCAGTTTTCACGGTGTGGACGTGGGTCACTCCTACGATGTGGCCGTGCCGCTTTGTTCCGAGCCGTTGGTTCGCGGGGAGGGCAGCCTGATGGATAACCGGGTGGGCTGGTGGCTCGCCTCGATGGGCCGCCTGAAGTCCGGCTGGACGCTGGAACAGGCTAATCTGCAGATGGGAGCGATCTCGAAGGGCATCCTGGACGCCACGGTGCCGCCGGCCTATTCCCCGGAGTCTATAAAGCATTACATGGAATACAAATTCGGCGCGTTTCCCGCGGCCACCGGGTTTTCCAGACTGCGGCGCACCTACGAAGATCCGTTATGGATCCTGCTGGGCATCGCCGGCTTCGTGCTGCTGATTGCCTGCGCGAATATCGCCAACCTGATGCTGGCCCGGGCCAGCGCGCGCGAACGGGAAATGACCGTGCGGCTTTCTCTGGGCGCCTCGCGCGCACGGCTGCTGTGCCAGTTGCTCTCCGAGAGCCTGCTGATCGCCGCCGGGGGAGCGCTGCTGGGGACGATGCTGGCGCAATGGCTCAGCCGGTACCTGGTGGCATCCATCAGCACGGAGGAGAACCAGTTCTTCCTCGACCTGCGGCTGGACTGGCGCATCCTGGGATTCACCGCCGCTGTCGCGATTCTGACCGCGCTGTTCTTCGGACTGGCCCCGGCGTGGCGGGCCACGCGGGTTTCTCCCGCGGGAGTCTTGAAGGCCGCCGGCCGCGGCACCACCGCCGGGCGGGAGCGCTTCAGCCTGCGGCGCGCCCTGGTGATCTCGCAAGTGGCGTTTTCGCTGGTGCTGGTGTGCGGGGCGCTGCTCTTCTCGCGCAGCCTGGGCAAACTGCTCTCCACGGATGCCGGCTTCCGCCAGACCGGCATCCTGGAAATGGATGTGGATTTTACCCGGTTGGGCATTGCCGCGGACCAGCGCCAGCCCTACAAGATTGCGCTTCTGGAACGGCTGCGCGCGCTGCCCGGTGTGGATGGGGCCGCGGATGCCTCCATCGTCCCCTTGAGCGGGAACGGCTGGAACGAGGGCATTATTCTGGCAGGCCATACCGAGCATGCCGGCGAGACACCGCAATTGTCGCGGGTCAGCCCGGGCTATTTCCGCACGATGGGGGTGCCCATGCTGGCCGGACGCGACTTCGGCCCCACGGACACGGCCACCGCTCCCCGGGTGGCCATCGTGAACGAAACGTTTGTGCGCAAAATCTTGAAGGGCGCGAGCCCGGTGGGCCAGCGCTTCCAGATCGAGGAATACGTGGGCCGGCCGCGTCCGATGTACGAGATTGTGGGGCTGGTGAAAGACACCAAGTATTACGACCTGCGGGATGAGTTCGCTCCGATCATTTATGTGACCACGCTCCAGGACGACCGGCCGGACCAGGGCATGCAGGTACTTCTGCGTTCCGCGCTGCCGCTGGGCAGCCTGACCGCCGCGGTGAAGAGCACGATGAACGAAGCCGGCTCGCAGATCACCATCGAATTCCACCCGCTGGAAACGCAAATCCGCAATTCGCTGTTGCGCGACCGGTTGATGGCATCGCTTTCCGGATTCTTCGGCGCGCTGGCCGCGCTGCTGGCCATGATCGGGCTGTACGGCGTGATCTCTTATTCCGTGGCGCAGCGCACCAGCGAAATCGGCGTGCGCATGGCGCTCGGCGCGCAACGGGGGAACATCCTGGGGATGATCCTCGGCGAAGTGGGGTGGATGCTGGCGGCCGGCCTGGCCGTGGGCGCCGCGCTGGCCCTGGCGCTGGGCAGATCGGCGGGTGCGCTGCTCTTCGGCATCCAGCCGCATGACCCGCTCACCATGTTGGCCTCTGCATTCGGCCTGGCCGCCGTGGCTCTGCTGGCCAGTTATATTCCCGCGCGGCGCGCGGCACTGCTCGACCCCATGACCGCGCTGCGCGACGAGTAGCCGGCGACTTCCTTCCGCGCCGGCGTTCGAGGGGCGGTCGCGCGGCGCGGCACAGCGCCGCGGTCCCTGCAGGATCAAACAGAACCGGATTCCCCGCATCCTCTCGAAGCACCGGACCCACCCGAAAAAATTCACTTGACAACGGTCCGTCACTGTCATAGTGTCATATGACAGAGAGCCGCGATGGTCTTCCAGCTCAATTTCAAGTCCGGCATGCCCATCTACCTCCAACTGGTGGATCAAATCAAAGCCGCCGCCGCTTCCGGCGCCCTCCGGCCCGGCGAGGCGCTTCCCTCCATCCGTCCCCTGGCGGAAGAGTTGCGCGTCAACCGCAACACCGTGGCCAAGGCGTATTCCGAACTGGAAAGCCTGGGGGTGATCGAGACCTTGCAGGGGCGCGGCTGCTTTCTGAAGGAGAACCATTCGGCTCTGCGGAAAGAGGTGCGGCGCAAGCTGCTGATTGAGGAGATCGACCAGGCCATCGTGCAGGCGCATCACTTGCAGGTGCCGCGCCAGGAATTTCTCGTGTTGATTCAGGAACGACTGGAAGCGCTGGACGACAAGCGGCGAGTGAATGAAGGCCAGAAGGGAGATTGACCAGACATGAGTTCTCCAACCCCCGCCATCCAGATTGAAAATCTCGTCTACGCCTATGGGCGCGCGGAAGCCGTCCGCGACTTGAATCTGACCGTGCAGCCGGGCCGGTGTTTCGGACTGTTTGGCCGCAATGGCGCGGGAAAAACCACCACCATGAAGTGCCTGCTCAATCTGCTCCGCCCGCAGCACGGCCAGGTGCGGGTATTTGGACTCGACCCCGCCAGGCACGAGGTAGAGGTGAAGCGGCGTCTGGCCTATGTGCCGGACCAGGTGGCGTTTTATCCGTGGATGAGCGTCCGCGAAACGCTCGACTACCTGGCCTCCTTCCGGACGTACTGGAACCGGAAAACCGAGCAGGAGTTGCTCGAGCGATTCCGTCTCGATCCCCTGCAGCTTACCCGCAATCTCTCCAAAGGCCAGCGCACGCAGGTGGCTTTGATTGCCGCGATCTGTCCGGAGACGGACTTGCTCGTTCTGGACGAACCGACGTCCGGCCTGGACCCGATTGTCCGTCGCGAGTTCATCGAGACGGTGATCGGGGCCTACCAGGAAGGCAATCCCGGCAACCGCACGATTTTCGTCTCCACGCACCTGATCACAGAATTCGAGGGCCTGATCGACGAGTTCGCGATTCTGGATCATGGCCGCGCCGTGGCCATCCTCGAGTCCGACCAGGCCCGCGACCGGTACAAGAAGATTCGCGCACGCTTTGCGCAGTCCCCGCCTCAACTCGACCTGAAGGGGGCCTTGCAGGTGCGCCGCGAGGGGCGCGAGCTGGAGCTGATCGCCAACGGCGCCGGACCGGAGTTGGTGGAGTGCCTGCGGCAGCACAATCCGGAGACACTCACCACCGAGTCGTTGACGCTCGAGGAGATTTTCGTCGCCACGTTGAAATCCTAGGAGACGGAAATGAGCGCAAAAGCCATCAGAATCCGGAAAGAGGCCCGCGACCTGTTCTGGCCCTGGTGCGCCGTGAGCATCGCGGGCCTGCTGCCGCTCCTCCAACATCGGTCCTATTCCGGCCTCAGCTTCCCGGAGATCCCCCGTTGGGCGGTGGAAGATATCAGCTTCGTGGGCTTTTTCTTCGGCATTCCGCTGCTCGCGGCTCTCGCCTTCGGCAACGAATTCCAATACCGCACGATATCCCTCCTGCTCAGCCAGCCGGTTAGCCGAATGGAGATTTGGGCCGAGAAACTCAGCGTCATGACGGTTGCCGTCGCGGCCGCCGCGGTGGCATTCGGCATCGGATGGCGGGCCGCGCTCCAGCAAGACCCCGTGCTCTGGGCCTATTTCGCGGCCTGGATCATCGCCATCCTCGCTTCCACGGCATTCTGGACGCTGCTCGCCCGTTCGTTGTTGGGCGGGCTGGCCCTGAACGCCGGGATCCATAGCCTCGTTCCGATCGCCTGGATCAACCTGCCGTATTGGTTTCCCGCTTCCCAACGACTGTCGCCCGCGCAAATGACCATCGCTCGCTGGACCTGCGCGTTCGCATTCCTGGGTTACATCTGCGTCATGCTCTGGCTTGGCCGGCGAAAGCTGGCGCGCTTCCAGGCCACGGGAGGACTGGCCGGCGATGATTTGTTGACCGCCGGTCCGGATGTGATGCCTCGGGCGTTCGCCGGCTGGCTGCGCTGCCGCTCGACCGAGCCGGGTCTCAACTTGATCCGCAAGGAACTCCGCCTGCTCCGGCCGGTATGGCTCCTCTCCTTGCTCGTAGTCCCCGCGTGGATTGGTCTTTCCGCCTATGAGTACAGGCTGGCAAGCAGTCTTGCCGCGGACGTAACCAGGGGGCTCATGATCGTTGCCTTCATCCCTCTGATGGCCGTGCTCGCCGGGAGCCTGTCGCTGGGGGAGGAACGGACCGCGGGGACGCATCTCTGGCACATGACCCTGCCGGTGCCGGCCCGCCGCCAGTGGCTGATCAAGCTGTTCACGGCCTTGTTCGCGGGTGTAATTTGCCCCGCCCTGCTTCCCATTTTGGTGATGTTCGCCGGCGGCTCCATCTTTCGATGGCCCGCCCCGTTTGGGCACTGGGCTGCCGCCATGGCTTGGCTGCTCGCCATGGCGCTCCTATGCTTCGCTTCCTTCTGGTGTGCTTCGGCGGTCAATGGAACGGTGCGCGCGGCGCTGTGGGTCTTTCCGGTGATCCTAGCGCTCGCGCTGGCTGCTTCCTCCGGAGAATGGGTTGTCCGCGAACTCATGGACTCCGTTTTCTCGAAGTTCGACCTCTTCACGGACTTCGGATTCACCACCGCCGTTTCGCACCTCGACTCGTCCCTGGCCGGCATGCCGCCCTTGCTGTTCGTCTCGTTGTTGTTGCTTCCGGTGCTGGCCTTCGCCGCGGTGCAAAGCCGCCGTCTGTTTTCGAAGCAGCTACAGGACAGCCCCCTGTTTGTGGTCCGCCGTCTGTTGCCTCTGGCCCTCACCGCGTTTCTGTGCAGTTTCTCTTTCGCCGCCTTCTACTCTTTCCTGCAGCACGCCGATGAACAGATGTCCAGCCTGTTCCTGGAGACCCACCAGGCCATTGAGAACTTTCCGCCGGGCATCGCGGCGTTGGATTCGGGACATCCGGTGGAACTCACCCTGGACGATCTGGCGCAGGATTCTCATCTGTCTTCCCGCACGCGGCGCTGGCTGCGCGGCTCCCGCATCACCCTCGCTCCCGACAAGCCCCACCCCGGCGCGTACTGCTGCGGTGGAAATTCCAGGGGCATCACGTTCGCTCCGCAAAAATCGTATTCGTGGTATCTGGCGACCATCGAACTGCCCAGCGGTTCCGCTTGTACCCTCTCCTTCCGGGCCGGACGCGGCTTCGGCATTCTCGGCGGAGCCTGTAAGTAGGTCCGAATCGGAAGGGCAAAAGAGGAGCTTCGGGCTGATGTCCGGCGCTCTGCGCCGAGTCGGCCTCGCACGGCCGCGTCTTACCCCCTGCGTTAGAGCACGTTCAATTCCGGCAGCGCCGGCCGCAGGGTGTGGTCTGGCACGGGCACGTGCTGCGGCACCTGAAAGCGGGGCTCGCGGCTGCCGGAAAAATCCAGGTACAGCTTGCGCCGCAGGAACCGTTCGGGGAAGTGCGCCAGGCGGAACAGGGGATACTTCATGGGCTGGCCGAAGAGGCGCCGGCCCATCAGGTAGTAGTACGCCGGCACGCCCAGGTTGAACTTCCACTGCACCGAAGGCGTGTTGCGGTAGAAGTCGATGTTGTAGCGCCAGCAGGTGAAGAAAAACTCCCACTGCAAATCCGTCAGCTCGATAAGTTTCGCGCCGGGTTTCTTTTCCATGCGCGTGTCTTCAAGCGGAACGAACAGGGTAGGCACCACGCACCATTTCGAATCCTTCAGCGCGAACAGCAGGTCCAGAGATTCCTTGGTGTCCTGGCGCGTCTCTCCGGGCAGGCCCATGATGAAAGTGCAGAAGGGGAACCAGTTGTGGCGGTTCAGGATTTCCATGCCCTTGAGCACCACGTCCGGCCACTGCTCCGGCCGGAAGGGATAACACTTGCCCTTCATGAACTGATTGAACAGGCGCACCGAGCCGGTTTCCAGGCCGATGAACAGGTTCGCGTAGCGGTTTTCGGGATGCGTGGAAGTCTTGTGCCGGTTGACGCTTTTTCCCACGGCCAGGGGGGAGAGTTCGGCGATCACGTCCGGTTCCAGCACCACCGGCGACATGGTGCCGTGGGTGAGCATGATGTACTCCACGCCCGGCACGGCGGCCACGGATTCGAGCAGGCGTTTGAGGGCGGGCACGTTGGTGGCGAACTTCGGGCCCTGCTCGTAGAGGAAAATGTCTTCGGTGGTCAGCAGGATGGTGTCCGCGCCTTCCGCCACCTGCGTGCGCACGTTGTCTACAATCTGGTCGAGGGGGATGCTCTTGCCCTCGCGCAGCGCCACGGAGCAGAACTGGCAGCCGCGTCCGCAGCCGCGGGTAATCTCCACCACGCCGAAGGTGGAGCGGTGCCGGATGCGCGGGATGCGGGTGAGCTTGGGGCTGTCGCATTCGATTTGACGGGGCAGCGGCGCGCCGCTGATGGCGTCCACAAAGAGCTGCAGCACGGCATCTTCGGCTTCGCCGTGGACCAGCGTATCCACCAGCCATTCGTCCTGAAGCTTTTTCTTGGCGATCTGCCACGCCCCGGGACCGCCCACAATGATGCGCAGGTGCGATTTATGCTCGCGCAGTGCGGGGTGCAGAATGAGCCTGCGGAATTCCTCCGCATTCACCGGCTCGATGTGCGTCCCGCCGTAGAAATTCGCGTAGATGTCCGTGGCAAACGTGATGCCCAGCGGGTTGTGCGCGTGCACACCCAGCACCCGCGTCTCCGAACCGATGAACTCGCCCAACTGGTCGGGATAACACACGGCGATGTCGTCTGCGCTGAACTTCTCCAGCAGCAGCGCTTCCACGATGCGCAGGCCGTGGGGCACGTAGCGCGCCTGGCCGTCGGCAAGCAGTTCCGTTTCCAGCGACACATCCGTGCCCATGGCCTTTGCGTATTTGGCCGGCAACGTGGCCAGCAGCATCTGGCGCCAGGTGCTGCGCATGTATTCGCTGGATTCGGAGCGGCTGGCCGCCAGCACAATCTTCTTTCCGGGTTTCGGCGCGGCCTGCCGCGCGCAGGCGGCACAATACCCATGCGAGAGCGAAGCGGCGAGCGCTATCACGGGATCAGCGCAAGTGGTCATTCCACGCTCCTGAAAAATTTTCCGCCGGATGGCGGGAAGGCCGGCGGAATTGCGAAGCCACAGCACCGGGAAAGAGACGGCAGTCGGGGCCGAAAGCGAACTCGCCTTCGACGCCAGCCGCAGACCTGGATTGCAGCCGCATCAGCAAGCGCATGTCGAATGAATGCCCGGAACTCCCCTTATTCCAAGCCGCCACGCACCCTGGTTCGGGTCCGCTAGCTTCGATGCACAACTCAGGTTACAGGTTTACAAGTTCTGGCGTAAAGGGCAACCCGGCGGGAATTGCCTGGGAGTGACCTGTGAGGCCGCGGAGCCCCAGAACTACTCCCATAGTGGCACCCCTCCCGCCACCCGGCCCCTCCCGTTGCAAATCCCCCCACTGCGGCTTAGGCTACAGAGCTTTCTTGCCCGCATCCCATGGAAGGAACACGAGAAGTCGAGATTGGCCCCGTGCACGCAGGTGGCAGCCGGCCGCCGGTGCTGATCTGCGGCCCATGCGTGATTGAGAGCGCGGAGCACGCCACGATGATCGCCCGGCGGGTGAAGGAAATGGCCGCCGCTGCAGGAATTCCCCTCATTTTTAAGGCCTCCTATGACAAGGCCAACCGCTCCTCGGTCTCCTCCTACCGCGGCCCGGGGCCGGCGGAGGGGCTGCGCATCCTGGATACGGTTCGCCACGAACTGGATCTGCCGGTGCTCACCGACATCCACGAGCCGGCTCAGGCGGAGGCCGCCGCCGAGGTCTGCGACGTACTTCAGATCCCCGCCTTCCTCTGCCGTCAGACCGATTTGCTGGTGGCTGCCGGGCGCACCGGGCGCGCCGTCAACATCAAGAAGGGACAGTTCCTGGCGCCCTGGGACATGGGGAACGCCATCGAAAAGGTGGCCGGGACCGGCAATCACTCCATCCTGGTGACGGAGCGCGGCGCCTCGTTCGGCTACAACAATCTGGTCGTGGACATGCGCTCCTTCGGGGTGTTGCGCCGCTTCGGCTATCCGGTAATCTTCGACGTCACCCATTCCGTCCAGCTCCCTGGCGCCGCGGGCAAGGCCAGCGGCGGGCAGCCGGAGTTCATCGCTCCGCTGGCGCGCGCGGGCATGGCCGCCGGAGTGGAGGGAATCTTCCTGGAAGTGCACGAGGATCCGCCCAGGGCCCTCTCCGACGGTTCCAATGCACTGCCGCTGGAGCAGCTCCCCGCGCTGCTCGCGCAGCTTCAGAGAATCGCCGCGGTGGTGCGTCCGTGATGGGTGCGGTATGACTCCCCGCGACACACTGGAGAGCGCGCGGCGAGTCTTGCGGATTGAGGCGCAGGCCATCGAAGGCCTGCTCGCGCGCCTGGACGGCAGTTTTCACGATGCCGTCGAGCTGCTGATGGCCTGCAAGGGCCGCGTGGTGGTGACCGGCATGGGCAAATCCGGCCTGGTGGGCCGCAAAGTGGCTGCCACCCTGGCCTCCACCGGTACTCCGGCCTCCTTCCTGCATCCCGCGGAAGCGCTGCACGGCGACCTGGGCATGCTGCTGCGAGGCGATGCCGTGCTGGCCATCTCCTATAGCGGTGAAAATGAGGAAGTGGTGCTGCTGCTCGAAACCATCAAGCGGCTGGGTTGCCCTCTGGTGACCATGACCGGAAATCCGGGTTCCACCATCGGCCGGGCGAGTGAAGTGGTTCTGAACGTGCGAGTCCAGGAAGAGGCCTGTTCGCTGAACCTGGCCCCCACGGCCAGCACCACGGCCTGCGTGGTGCTGGGCGATGCGCTGGCGGTGGCGCTGCTGGAGCGGCGCGGCTTTCGCCCCGAGGATTTTGCTGCGCTGCACCCGGGAGGTCATCTGGGCCGCAAGCTGCGGCACATGAGCCAGGTGATGCATTCCGGGGAGCAATGCCCGCGGGTGCTGCCGAGCGCGAAAATTCCGGAGGCCATCTACGAAATCAGCAAGAAAGGCCTGGGCATGACCACGGTGACGGATGCGCAGGGCAGGCTCGAAGGCATCCTCACCGATGGCGACCTGCGGCGCCTGATGGCCACGCGCAAGGGCGAAGTGTTTGATCTCTCCGTCGGCGAATGCATGACGCGCAACCCGGTCACCCTCCCCCCGGAAGAAGTGGCCAGCGTGGCGCTGAATCTGATGGAGCAGCGCAAGATTACCTCCGTAGTGGTCACAGGCCCGGACCGCCGCGTGCTCGGCGTGGTCCACGTGCACGACCTGTGGACGCTGCAGCTTTTCTGATCCCATGCCTGCGCCCAGATTTTCCGCCCAATTGCTGCGCCGGGCCCGGCGCATCCGCCTGCTGGTCGTGGATGTGGACGGCACCATGACCGACGGCGGCATCCGCCTGCTCTCCTGGCCGGATGGAACGGTGACCGAGATGAAAGTCTTCGATTCCCAGGACGGCGTGGCCCTGAAGCTGGTGCGCCGCGCGGGCATCCGCACCGGGATGATTACCGGGCGCGAATCCGCGGCCAACGCGCACCGCGCCCGGGAGCTGGGCATGGAATTTGTGGCCCAGAAAACGCACCACAAGATTCCCGCATTCGAGGGCATCCTGGCCCGCGCCGGCGTTTCGGCCGATGAAACGGCTTACGTGGGAGACGATTTGCCGGATCTGCCGGTGCTGGCGCGCGTGGGTTTGGCCGTGGCCGTCGCCAACGCTACGGCCGAAGTGAAGCGCCAGGCGCACTACACCACCCGGGCCGCCGGCGGCTGCGGCGCGCTGCGCGAAGTGGTGGAACTGATCCTCCGCGCGCAAGGGAAATGGGAGAGCCTCTACGGCTCCGCGCAGGCGTAAACGGAATCAGGCACGGGACCCCGGCCGGTAACAGGCAGATTCAATTCTCAACTCAGTAGAAACCGGGAAGCGCGGGGCATCGCGGCACTGCTGGACATCACGGCCTTAGCGGTTGCCCCCGGCCCCTCCGCCAAACCGCTCGAATTCCGTAATCGCGCGCTCCATCTCCTCGCGCGCCGCGTCTGCGGTGGAGCGGATGCCCTGCATGCGCAACTTCAACTCGTCGGGGTTGGAGGCACGCATCATGGCTTCCTCGTAAGTGATCAGGCCTTTCATGTGCAGTTCGTAAAGCGACTGGTCGAAGGTCTGCATGCCGTACTGGCTGGTGCCCGCGGCAATCGCGTCGCGGATCAGCCGGGTCTTGTCCGGGTTGATGATGCAATCGCGGATGTACGCGGTGGCAATCATGATCTCCACGGCGGGGGCGCGCCCCAGGCCGTCGGATTTTCGCACCAGGCGCTGGCTCACCACCGCCTTCAGCGTGCCGGCCAGCTGCAGGCGGATCTGCTTTTGCTCCGGCGGGGGAAAGACCGCGATGATGCGCTGGATGGTTTCCGTGGCGTCCAGGGTGTGCAGCGTGGAGAGCACCAGGTGACCGGTTTCCGCGGCCAGCAGCGCGGTTCCGATGGTTTCCAGGTCGCGCATTTCGCCCACCAGGATTACGTCGGGATCCTGGCGCAGCGCGGCCCGCAGCGCCGTCGAGAAACTGGCGGTGTCCACCTCCACTTCGCGCTGGTTGACGAACCCCTTCTTGTCGCGGTGCAGGAACTCGATGGGGTCTTCGATGGTGATGATGTGATCCGCGCGCTGGGAGTTGATGCGGTCAATCATCGCGGCCAGCGAGGTGGACTTGCCCGAGCCGGTGGTGCCGGTCACCAGGATCAGCCCGCGCTGCTCCTCGCAAATCGTTTCGCAGACCTTGGGGAGCATCAGCTCCTCGACGGTCTTCACTTTCGTGGGGATCACGCGGATGACCATGCCCACGTTGCCGCGCTGCTGGAACACGTTCACGCGGAAGCGCCCCAGGCCGGCCACGCCGTAGGCCATGTCCAGCTCCGCGGTTTCCTTGAATTTCTGCTTCTGCCGGTTGGTCATCATGCTGAATGCCATGGAGAGCATCTCTTCCGGCGTGATGCGGGAAAATTCGCCCATGGCCTGGAGCATGCCGTCCACGCGGATATAGGGGTGGTTGCCGACCTTCAGGTGCAAGTCGGAAGCCTTGTTCTCGATGGCGTTGCGCAGCAAATCTTCGATTGATAGCGCCATTCAGCGACCTCAGGCGGTAAGCGTGATGCGGCGAAAGTAGCACGCGCGTGAGGCCCGCGCAAGGGCGGCCGGGCGAGATGGGGCGGCCTGGTGACGGGTGCGCCCCCGAATGTGCCGCGGCTCCCCCGCCCGGCGCTATTCCGATGCCTTCCGCCTCAGCAGCGCGCTGTAGAGACTTCCCGCGGCGATCCCGCCGGCGATGGGGCCGATCCAGTACACGCTCTGGTTCAGCCAGTAGTGGCCCACCAGCGCGGGGCCAAATGCGCGCGCCGGATTCATTGCCGCTCCGGTCAGCGCGCCGCAGGCCAGCATGTTGCCGGTGATGGTCAGGCCGATGGCAAACGGCGCGAGCCGGCCATATGCGCTGCCTTTGTCCGCTACGGTCCCGAACACCACCAGGACCAGAAAAAAGGTGAGCACCGCTTCCACCACCATGCCCAGCACTGGGGAAACATCCGCGGAGAGCACCGGAGTGCCCAGCGCCGCGCGCCGCCACACGTCTTCGAGATAGAACTTGGAAATGGCATACGCCCCGCCGGCGCCGCCGGCGAGCTGCGCCGCGGCATAGAGCAGCGCCTCAAAACTCCCCATGCGGCGGGTGACCCAGAAGGCGGAGGTGACCGCCGGGTTGAAGTGGCCGCCCGAGATGTGTCCCAGCGCGGCGGTCATCAGCGCCACGGCCAGTCCGTGGGCCAGCGCGATGCCCACCAGCCCCGGCCCGCCCGCGCCCGCCTGCTGCGCCGCGCAAATGCTGCCGCATCCCCAAAAGAGCCAGAAAAACGTGCCGAGGAACTCGGCCAGCAGTTTTTGGCCCAGGTTGTGCATTTCCCCCTCCCTGCGCGATCGCGCCGTCGGGCGCAGCGCGAACCGGCCGAGTGTACCTCATGCTCGGGGGGAATTTAGACGGGAGTGGAGCGTGCCTGTCCCCCGCGCTCGGCAGGATCACACGGCGGGGTGAAGCACAGGATCCGCGCCACGCGGGCGTCCAAGTTCAACGCGCGGCGACGGGAGTCTGCACCAGGGTGAGCCAGCCGTACCGGTCCGGCTTGCGGCCTTCCACCAGCGCGAAGAATTCTTCTTGCAGGCGCCGGGTTACCGGACCGCGGCCCTGGCCCTTCGGACCGATGGAGATGCGGTCAATCGAGCGCACCGGAGTGATTTCAGAGGCCGTGCCGCACAGAAATACTTCGTCCGCGATATACAGCGCTTCGCGGGGCACCAGTTGTTCCACCACCGGGATGCCCAGGTCCTGCGCGATGGAAAATATCGAGCTGCGGGTGATCCCCGGCAGCACGGAATTGGCCAGCGGCGGGGTGATCAGCGTGCCGTTGGCATACAGGAAAATGTTTTCGCCCGAGCCTTCGCTCACGTGTCCGTTCACGTCCAGGGCGATGCCCTCGATAAACCCGTTGACCACCGCCTCCATGCGCACCAGTTGCGAGTTCAGATAATTGCCGATGGCTTTGGCCATGGCCGGCAGCGTGTTGGGGGCCATGCGCGTCCACGTGCTGATGCACACGTCCACGCCCTTCTCGATGGCCTCCGTGCCCAGATATTTTCCCCAGTCCCAGCACGCCATATACGCCTCGATCGGGCAGTTGAACGGGTTCACGTTGATGTCGCCGTAGCCGCGCATCACGATGGGCCGCAGGTAGCAGGCGTCCATGTTGTTGGCGCGCACCAGCTCCAGTGCCGCAGTGCAGAAATCCTCCGCGGTGTACGGCGGGTCCATGCGATAGACCTTCGCGGAATTCATCAGGCGCTGCATGTGCTCGCGCAGGCGGAAGATGGCCGGGCCCTGCGGCGTCGAGTAGCAGCGGATGCCTTCGAACACCGCGGAGGCGTAGTTCACCACGTGGGAGAGCACGTGAATCTGCGCGTCATCCCAGGGAATGAACTTGCCGTTATGCCAGATTTTCTCGGTTTTTTTCAGGGCCATGGGACGCCTCGCCTTCAAAAGGGTTCGCGGTGCGCGCGCGGCTCGGTCCAGTTCGCCTGCCTCGAAGAGAAAAACGATGCGCGCGGCACCTGCGGAGGAACGCCGGTAGAGAGGTTGTGGTCAATGCGACTCAACCTGGATGGGATTATAGCAACCCGCGGCGTCGCGTCAACGGCACCTCCGGCGGCGAGAAGGACAAAATGGCCGCATGTAGTGTCCCGCGGTTTTGCGGGACAGGCATTCTTGCCAGTCTCCGTCGCGGCACCATCATGGTCATGGGTTGTGGGCCCTGAACATGCGGCGCGAGAGAACTTAAATGAGACAGGCAAGAATGCCTGTCCCACCCTTCACCGCTTCTCCCCAGGCGGAGGCGCAGCCGCGTCGCGCTGCTGTGCCGGGCGCTCTGCAAACGTAGAGCGCAGGATGGTGCGCGCCTCGCCCAGGCGTCCGCCGCGGCTCGACTCCCAGGCGCCCAGCAGCAGGAAGGGAATTAATGCCGCGGCCACCCACAACTTGGCCTGCCGCGGAACTTTTTCCTCCGGCTCCCAGCGGAAAATCTGCCGGCACACGAAAAAAGCCAGGATCGCGCATCCGCCGAGCGAGGCCACCTCTCCCCCCAGGCGCTGCAGCGGCACGTATTCAATCAGCGCGCGCTGCAGGCCGGTGACCAGGTAGGTCGCGGGGAGAAACAGCGCCACCTGCTGGAGCCACGCCGGCAGGCTGGGCAGCGGGATGGCCACGCCGGAAAGCAGCAGAAACCCCAGCCACAGGATCTGGTTGATCACCTGGGTTTCCATCATGGAATTGGCCACGCTGGCCACCACCAGCCCCAGCGCCGCAAAGGTAACCGCGCCCAGGCCGGAGAGCACGAAGACGCTTAGCAGATTTCCAACCCGGTCCATGTGCAGCACCCAGCGGGCCACGGCAATCTCCACGGCGATACCCGGAACCATCAGGATCAGGTTGGAGAAAATTCCGGAGGCCAGCATGGTGCCGGCATCGAGCGGCGCAAGGCGGAAACGGCGCAGGATACCCTGTTCGCGGAAAATCACCAGTTGCTGGCTGAGCCCCCAGAAGCTGCCCATCACGCTCATGGCCAGCACGGAAGCGAGCACGTAGGCCACGGCCGGACCACCCTTGGAAGCGAACACCGCGGAAAACAGGAACAGGAAAGCCAGCGGGATGATGATCCCGAAAATCAGGAATGCCCGGTTGCGCATGGCCAGCCGCAGGCGGAACAGCGTAAGCGTCCAGGCGTGGTTCATCGGCCCTTATTCCCGCAGGCGGCGCCCGGTCAGCTCGATGAACACGTCTTCGAGTGAGGGCGCGGCCATTTCCAGGCTCTGCAATTCGTTCTGGCTGCTTTCCAGATGCTTCACCAGCGCCACAATGGTCTGCGGCGGGCGCGTGGAGTGCAGCACGTAGCGGCTGTCCACGGCGCGGCAATCGGTCACCCCTTCGAGCGCGCGCAGGTCGCCATCGGCTGCCGCATGCGCCAGGGAAACCTCAATGCGCGTGGTGCCCGCCGAGCGCTGCTTCAGCTCCCGGGGCGTGCCGTGGGCGATCACCTGGCCGTGATCCACAATGGCCACGCGGTCGCACAGCCGCTCCGCCTCTTCGATGTAGTGCGTGGTGAGCAGCACGGTTTTCTTGTCCCGGCGCAGCTCCTCGATGATGTCGTAGATTTCGCGGCGCACCTGCGGGTCCAGGCCGGCAGTGGGCTCGTCCAGAAACACCACCTGCGGCTCGTTGACCAGCGCCAGGGCGATGGCCAGCCGCTGTTTCTGTCCCCCGGAGAGCTTTCCGTAAAACGCATGGCGTTTTTCTTCCAGGCCGAAGCGCCCCAGCAATCCCCCGGTGTCCGCGCGCCGGCCGTAGAGCTGGGCAAAGAGCGACAGCGCCTCCGCCACGCGCATCTTGTCCGGCAGGGAAGTGGATTGGAGCACCGCGCCGATGGTGCGCTTGAACTCCGCGCCGCCGCTCTGCGGATTCAGTCCGCACACCGTGGCCGTGCCGCCATCCGCCAGCCGCATACCTTCCAGGATCTCGATGGTGGTGGTTTTCCCGGCTCCGTTGGGCCCCAGCAGGCCGAAGATTTCGCCCTGGGTAATCTCGAAGCTCACCCCGCGCAGGGCGACCACGTCGCCGTAGCTCTTGGTGAGGTCACGGACCTGAACGATGGCGTCGCTCACGGCGGTCCTGTTTTTATATCACAGGGGGCACAGCGGGAGCGATTCGAGCGGAACCTGCCGCCGGCTACTCGTTGCGCAGCGCAACCATGGGATCCACGCGCATGGCGCGGCGCGCGGGGATGTAGCACGCCACCAGCGCCACGGCCACCAGCAGCACGGCCACCCCGCAATAGGTGAGCGGATCCCGCGGGGCAATGCCAAAGAGCAGCGCGGAGATCAAAGGCGCCAGGGCCAGCGCGGCCGCGGTCCCCGCGGCCACTCCTGCAAAGGCCAGCCGCGCGCCCTGGCCCACAATCGACCGCAGCACGCTCGCCGGCTGCGCCCCCAGCGCCATGCGGATGGCGATTTCGCTCGTGCGGTGGCGCACCGCGGTGTTCATCACACCGTAGGTGCCCACGGCGGCGAGCAGCAGGGCCAATGCGGCGAAAATGGCGATGAGCACCGCGGAGAAGCGCCGCGCGGCCACGGAATCCGACAGCAGTTCCTCCATGCTCACAACGCGCGCCACCGGCAGCGTGGCATCGGCCTTGCGAATCACCTCTGCGGCCGCCGCGGCCACGGCGTGCGCGTCCCCGGCCGTGCGAATCACCAGATGATCCGTCCAGCCGCCCGCAAAGTAAGCATCGAATGTCGCCGGAGCATCCAGTCCCAGTTGGCGCACGTTGCCCACCACGCCCACGATGGAATACCAGCATGGCTTGGGGTCCAGCGAGCAAAAATTGACGCGCTGGTTCAGCGGATCCCCGCCCGGCCAGAACCGCGTGGCCATCCGCTCACTGATCACGATGTTCTGGAAAGACCAATCGTCCTGCCGGAACGCGCGCCCGCGCAACACGGGAATGCCGGCGGCGGCGAAGTACCGGAGGCTGACGTTCCGCAGTTGGGCCACGGGCCGGACCCCGGAATCCGGGATGGGCTGGCCTTCGATGACGAACCGGGAGGCCTGGCGCAGCTCCGACTCGAGCGGCAAGGTGCTGATTCCCCCGGCCGCGGTCACTCCCGGCAATTCCGCGATGCGCGCGGAAATCTCCTCGAATTCAACCGACTGCTTTTTGGCCAGTTCCACCTGCTGCGCCGGAGTGAGTTTCAACTGCTCCGCGAACGGCAAGGCCGCCTGCGCCGCTTCCATGGTCAATAAGTGTTCGACACGGAATCCGGGGTCCACCTGCAGCACCTCATGCAAGCTGCGCAGCAGGAGTCCCGCGCCGGCCAGCGGGACCAGCGCCAGGGCGATTTCCGCGACCACCAAAACGTGGTGGATGCGGTGGCGGCCAAACGTGGCGCCGCCTTTGGAGCCGGGATTCAGAAACGCGGCCAGGCGCGTGGTGCGCGCCTGCAGCGCCGGCAGGAGCCCGCAGATGATTCCCGCCGCCAGGCAGACGGCGGCGGTAAATCCCAGGATGGAGGGGTTGAGTGAAGCTTCGCGCACCACCGCCAGGTTGGCCGGCGCCAGCTCCACCAGGAAGCGGCTGGCGGCTACCGCCAGCAGCAGACCGGCCGCGCCGCCGCACGCGGCGAGCAGCACGCTCTCCGTCAACAATTGGCGCACCAGCCTGCCGGGCGCGGCGCCAAGCGCCGTGCGCAGGGCCATTTCCTTTTCGCGTGCCGCGTTGCGCGCCAGCAACAGAAAGGTGATGTTGGCGGTGGCGATGAGCAGCACCAGTCCCACCGCGCCGAACAGGACAAGCAAAGCGCGCCGCAGCTTCCGCGCGGAGGAGTCCTGCAATGGCTCGGTTTCCACCGTCCAGTGGACGTGCGAGTCGGGATAGGCCAGTTCCTCCTGGTGATTCAGGTTTTCGATTTCCGCCCGCGCCGCGGCCAGCGTGGCGCCTGGCCTCAGCCGGGCCACCGTGGCGAAGCCGTGGTGAACGTGTTCATTCAGGTCGTCCGCGTACTGGCCGATGGGCAGCCACACGTCCGGCCAGCCGAGCACCGGGGAGTGTGAGGGGAGGATGCCAATCACCGTAAAACCGCGGCCGTCGAGCGTTACCCCGCGCCCCACCACCCCGGGATCGCCGCCGAACCGGCTGCGCCAGAATCGCTCCGTGAGCAGCACGGAGGTTGGCCCCGAGGGCTTGTCCTCTTCTTCACGGAATGTGCGCCCGGCAAAGGCCTGTATGCCCAGCGTGGGGAACAGGGAAGAAGTGGCATACGCCGCCACCACACGTTGCGGATCTCCCGCGCCGGTCAGGTTGAATCCCTGCGGAATCTCCGCGTAGGCGCCCATCTGGCTGAAGCTGCGCGCTTCGCGCTTCCAATCCTGGTAATCGCCCGGAGACAATCCCAGTTCGGTAAAGTTCGGCTGATAGGAGTTCGAAATCCGGACCAGCTCTTCGGGATGCGGGTAGGGAAGCGGGCGAAGCAACACGCGCTCCACCACGCTGAACACTGCGGTGTTGGCCCCGATGCCCAGCGCCAGCGTGAGCACGGCTACGACGGTGAAGCCAGGGCTCTTCCGAAGCAGGCGCGCGCCGAAGCGCACGTCGTGCAGCAGGCTTTCCAGTGGGTAGGACCGCCCTGGCAGGTCCGGGTGCTGGCCTGCATCGCCCCCCGCATTTCTCATCGCCGCCCCCTCGGTGCCGTCTTTCCGAAGCCCGGCGCTGTTGGCCCGGCCGGGGAACCCGCTTTGCGTTTCGCGTTCCCCCCGGTACCAGATCCCACCGTTCACACGGGATGATCGCTACAGCGCTCGTTGCCCATCTCTAATGCTCCGCCTGCGGCCTGCGCTTCGTAGTTGAGACGCGCCCGGGCCGCCATTGGTGTCGCGCCAAATTTACTCGCGGGCCCAGGAATTCCACCCCCTCGCGCGCGAGCAGTTGCCTCTGGTAGGTGCAGTACGGCTCGGGAGTAAGCAGGCGGCCGCCGGCGCCCAGCACGCGGTGCCAGGGCACTCCCGGCGGGCAGGCTGCCATGGCCCGGCCCGTGGTGCGGCCTCCGCCGGAAAGGCGCAGCGCGCGCGCCACCTGGCCGTAAGTGACCACGCGGCCGCGTGGGATGCGCTTCACCCAGCGATACACCGGCGCCCAGGACACGATTCCCCTCCACACCAAAAGCGAGGAAAGAATACCGCAGAGGGGCAGCGAGCTCCGAGTGCCCCAGGAACCGGCGTCCCCTTGGAATCGCAGGGGCAGTTTTCCACTCGCGCCGTGCTACCAGTACGAACCTGACCCTTTAGCCGTTGGTTGGATTTCGGGTGGTACTCTCGGGCCATTGTGGGAGTAGTGGAACGGCCGCACACTACGCCTTGAAAGCAGCAATCCCCAAGCCAGACCGAAACGGGATTGCACGGCAGGGAGAAGCGAACGTGGCTTTCGTACGGCGCAAAGGCAATGCCTACTACCTGGTGCACAACGTGCGCCACCGGGGCAAAGTGCGCCAGATTCACCTGGCCCGCCTGGGTCCCCGGCCGCGCATCACTGAAGACGTGGTGCGGGACGTTTCCCGGCAGCATCCCTTCCTGGACCTGGACTGGCCGCGGTTGCAGGAGCGCACCGCCCACGTCATGGAGCTCTACCAGCCGGATTCCGGCAGCCTGGAGCGGCTGATGAACCAGATTCACGCCATGGTCGCGGACCTGGCGGAGCTTTCCCCCACCCTGCTGCAGATGGCCCATCCGCCGGCCCTGATGCGCGAATTGATGGCGCTGCTGCGTACGCTGCGCAGCGCCGCGGAATCCAAACTCCACCAGTTTGAACGGAGGCCGCAAATCGTGCCCCGGCAGATTTCCCCGGTAAGAAGGCCCGCCGCGGGCGGGTAGTCGGAGAGACCACACATGCGTGCGTATCCACAAGAACTCGATCCCAGCCGGCGCAGCCCGGAGACCCAGAATTTTGAAGCTGCGCTGCGCAGCCGCATCGTCGGCCAGGAAGAGGGCCTCTCCGCCGTGGTGGACGCCTATCAGGTGTTCCGCGCCGGCCTCAATTCCACCGGCCGCCCGGTGGCCAACCTCCTGTTCCTGGGCCCCACCGGATCCGGCAAGACGCGCATCGTGGAGGTGGCCGCGCAGACCCTGTTCGGCGATCCGCGCGCGTTCATCAAGGTGGATTGCGCCGAGTTCCAGCACTCCCACGAAATCGCCAAGCTGGTCGGCTCGCCTCCGGGATACCTGGGCCACCGCGAAACCCATCCTCTGATCACCCAGGAAGAGCTGGCCAAGCACCATACCGAAGACCTGAAGCTGAGCTTCGTGCTCTTCGATGAAATCGAGAAGGCTTCGGACGCGCTGTGGCAATTGCTGCTGGGCATCCTGGACAAGGCCACGCTCACCCTGGGCGATAACCGCCGCGTGGACCTCTCCCAGTGCGTCATCTTCATGACTTCGAATCTGGGCGGGGCGGAAATCAGCGAGATGATGTCCGGCAGCCTGGGCTTTGTGCAGCCGCAGGACAAGACCGAAGAGCGCCTGGACGAGAAAATCAACCGCACCGCCACGCAGTCCGCGCGAAAAAAGTTCTCGCCGGAATTCATGAATCGCATTGACAAGACCGTGGTGTTCCACCCGCTGCGCCGCGAGCAGTTGGAAAGGGTGCTGGATATCGAGCTGGACATGGTGCAGCAGCGCGTGCTCGAGACCGCGCGCAGCCAGTTCGTCTTCCACATCGAGACGGACGCCCGCGAGTTCTTGCTGGGCGAGGGCACGGACCTCAAATACGGCGCACGGCATCTGAAGCGCGCCATCGAGAAATATCTGGTGTACCCGCTGGCCAACCTGCTGGCCACCGGACAAATTCAGTTCGGCGACGTGCTGACCATCAGTTTGGACGCCGGGAAGCATGCCCTGCGCTTCTTCCGCGAATCCGGCGGCGCGCTGGTCCCGGCGAACGGTCCCGCGCTCGGTGCCTTTGCGCAGGTAGCCCAGGCTCCCGGCGCAGGCGGACGCGCTGCCGATGCGGTATCCGCCAAGAAGCCCACGGACGCCGCCGCGCGTCCCACCGAAATTCGCCCCGTGGCCATGCCCGCCCCGGCGCCTGCGGCCGGCCCGCGCGCCAGCGAACGCGCTGCTGAGCGCACCATCGACCGCACCCCGCGCCGCGGCTCGCTCTGATCTCGCTCCCTTTACGCGCAGTTCTCTCACTCGGGTCGCCCCGGCTCTCCGCCGGCGGCCTCTTCCGCCTGGTGGTCTGCCATTCGGCTCCCCCCTCCGCTTAGGCACCGTTGCCCGCACACCTGGTCCGCCTCTTCTCCCCGTGCGCCCGTTGCCGCGTTTTCTCTTGACAATACTCTTCACAGAAGTATATCGTCGCGAAGTATGTTTAACCGCGAGATGAAGAAGGGCAGCGCGGAGTTTCTGGTGCTCTCCCTGCTGGAGGCCCGGCCCCGCCACGGCTACGACCTGGGCAAGCTGATTGAGGCGCGCTCCAAGGGACGCATCCAGTTCCGCATCGGTTCGCTCTATCCCATCCTCTGCCGCCTCGAAGACCGCGGTCTGATTGCCGGCCGCTGGGTCGAGCGCGCCGGGGAACGCCGCCGGCGCTACTACCGGCTGACCCCCGCGGGCCGCAAATTCTTGGCCTCCCAGCGCACCACCTGGGGCGAATTCGTGCTCACCATCAACCGCATCGTCCGCTCGGGCAATGCCTGATGCTGCCCCCGGCCACGCCCGACTGGGCCCGCTACGTCCGCGAGCGCCTGCCGCTTTCGCGCCTTCAGCCGGAGCGCGAAGCCGAAATCGTCGAGGAGTTGGCCGGCCAGCTCGAGCAGGCTTACGCCGAAGCGCTGGGCCGCGGTCTGACCTCGGAACAGGCTGAGGCTGCCGCGCGGCGGCACATCTCGGATTGGGCTTCGTTTGCCGCCGAAGTGTCGCGCTCCGAGCGTGGACGCGAATCCGCGCTCGCTGGGATTCAGCACCGGGCCGAAGACCGCGATGTCGCCCGCCGCGGCCGTTTCTTTTTCTGGACCACTCTGGGCCAGGACCTCCTGTACGCCGTGCGCATTCTGAGCAAGAGTCCGGGCTTCACCGCCGCGGCCGTTCTGACCATGGCCCTCGGGATCGGCGCGAATACGGCAATCTTCAGCCTGATTGATGCGGTGCTGCTGCGGAGCCTGCCGGTGCGAAATTCACAAGAACTGGTGCTTTTGCACTGGAGCGCGCGCAAGGAGCCCAGGACTTACAACTCGTCGGGTTACGGCGATTGCGAAATTCGCTTCACCGGCCTCGAGGCGCATGGTTGCAATTTTTCGAAGCCGTTCATCGAGCAGGTGCGCGCCCAGACAGCCGTGTTCTCGGGAGTGGCCGCCTTCGCTTCCGCCGGGCAGCTCAATCTCAGCGGCAGCGGGCCTGCGCGGCTGGCACGGGGACAATACGTCTCCGGGGATTACTTTCCGGCGCTGGGTTTGCGGCCTGCTGCCGGAAGGTTGCTCGCGCCTTCCGACGATTCGCCCAGTGCTCCCGAGGTGGCGGTGCTGAGCTATGGTTACTGGCAGAGCGAGTTTGGCGGAGAACCTGGGGTCATCGGGAGGTCCATCCACCTCCAGGGTTTTCCGTTCACGGTCGTGGGCGTCGCGGAGGCTTCGTTTTCCAATCTTACGCCGGGAAACTCATTCGATCTCTGGGTCCCGATGGCCGTCCGACCGAAGCTTGAGAAAGGCTGGACACCCGCAAGCGAGAATGCGGGCTCGTGGTGGGTGGTGGCATTGGCGCGGCTAAAAACCGGAGTCTCCCGCAGCCAGGCAGAGGCTGCCGTCCGCCGGGTGTTCTACAACCAGATGCTGCACGGTGATAAGCCACTTTTCGAGGCGCGGGACGCGCCGGCCCTCCAACTGCTGCCCGCAAATACGGGATTGACTGGGGTACGACGGAAGCTCTCCGCCCCGCTGTATGTGCTCATGCTGGCGGTAGGCATCGTTTTGCTCATCGCCTGCGCGAATGTCGCGGGATTGATGCTGGCTCGAGCCGCCGGCCGGCAGAAGGAAATCGCCGTGCGGCTGGCGCTAGGAGCGAGCCGCGGGCGCATTGTCCGGCAATTGCTCACGGAAAGTCTGGCCATTTCCACGGCGGGAGGCGCGCTCGGAATCGCGATGGCCATCTGGAGCGCCCGAGGGCTGCTGCAGCTCCTTGCCACCATCATGGATCGGCCGACAGGATTCTCCGCCAACCTCGATCCGCGCGTGCTTGCATTCACGCTGGCGGCGTCGATCGTCACAGGAATCCTGTTCGGCCTGGTTCCCGCGATCAGTTCGCTGCGCCTGGACCTGACGCCGGCGTTGAAGGATGGTGCGAAGCGGACCCCGCGGGGAGACCGGCCGCGCGGATGGTTCAACTCCGGGAGCGTGCTGGTGGTGGCTCAGGTTGCGTTGACCGTGGTCATGCTGGTCGGGGCCGGGCTGCTCGTCCGCACCCTGGAAAGCTTGAAGCGGGTCGACCCGGGGTTTGAAACCGGCAATGTGCTCACCTTTCGTGTGGACCCCACATTGACGGGCTACAAGGGAGAGCAAATCGGCGCTCTTTTCCGCGAATTGAGGGAGCGGTTTGGCGCGGTCCCCGGCGTGACATCGGCCAGCTATTCGATGGTGCCGCTGCTCAGCGGCATCCTGAGAAGCACGGGATTCCGTTTGCATGGTCTTTCAACGGAGAAAGAATCGGACGCTGATTCTCTCCCCGTGGGGCCGGGCTTCTTCGACACCATGCGCATGCCGATGGTGGCCGGCCGGGATTTCAGACCGGCAGAGTTCGAGGCCACCGGCTCCAAGCCGGGCTCACGCTGTTCGCGCGCCTCAGACGCCCGCGCGCCGGTGGCGGCCATCGTGAATGAATCGTTTGTGCGCGCCTACTTTCCCGGACAAAACCCGATGGGACAGCGCTTTGGCGGAGGGGAAGATCCCGACGCCGGCCCTGATGCTTGCCCCGATGCTGGCTGGGAGATTGTCGGGGTCGTACACGACGCCCGTTATCGAAGCTTGCATGAAGAAATTCATCCTACGATTTACGAACCGAGCGGAGAAGGCGGCTCATTCGAATTGCGCACGGCAAGCGACCCGCGCGCGGTCATCGCCTCTGTGCGGGACGTGATCAAACGCACCGGGTTTGACCTGCCCATTTACGAAATCAAAACACAGTTACAACAGATTGAAGACCAGCTTTTCCAGGAACGGTTGCTGGCGAGCCTCTCCAGTTTGTTCGGAGTGCTCGCGCTCTTGCTGGCGTGCATCGGGCTCTACGGCCTCCTGTCGTTTGAGGTGGCCGGGCGCACCCGCGAAATCGGAATCCGCATGGCCCTGGGAGCGCGCGCCGCGGATGTGCACCGCCAGATCGTCGTTCGCGGAATTGCCATTACCGTTGCCGGCGTCGCCCTGGGGATCGCCGGCGCGCTGGGACTGACCCGTTATCTGGGCAGCATGCTCTTTGGGGTCAAGCCCGGTGACCCGCTCACTCTTGCCGCCGTTTCCGCGCTGCTGCTTCTGGTTGCATTCGGCGCCAGCTACGGTCCCGCGCGCCGCGCCACGCACGTGGATCCCCTCGTCGCGTTGCGCTATGAGTAGCAGTGGAGTCAGCGGCGGATACGAGGCGGGATGGTGAGGGCCATCCTTCCCCGCGCGGGCTCGCGCTAGATTCTGCTGCCATTGCACTTCAGCTCTGGGCGCCGGTCTCCGTCAGGGCTCCGGCGCCTTGCTTTTCGGCTTCTCCGCCGTGGGCCGCATCGGGCCTCATCGCCGTTCCTAGATGGACTTGAGCAGGGCCTGAAAGCGGGGATGGGTGCGCAGGGAGTCCAGATCGGAATCGTGTTCCATCCAGCCTTTCAAAAATTCATTCCGCTTGGTGGATTTCTCCAGACATTCGATGGCTCTTTCCGCGTAACCCAGCAGGGCAAACGAGCAGGCCACGTTGTAGAGAATCGAAGGGTCTTCGGGATCAATCGCCAGCGCCATGTCCGCCCATTCCAGTCCGCGCTCGCGTTGCCCCAGGTCGGCCAGGGCGCTGGAGCCCATGTACAGGGCGCGGGCGTCGTCGGGATGGAATTCGAGATGCTTCTCGATGATTTTCAGCGCGCGTTGCCGCACGGTCACCGCTTCCACCTTGCGCCCCAGGCTGGTGTAGGTCTGGCCCAGCATGATCAGACATTGGAAATCGTCCGGGTTGACCACCGAGGCTTTCTCAAAGAGCTTGCCGGCTTCTTCGAGTTTGCCCTGGCCGAAGCAGGCACGGGCATAAAAATAGTAGGGCTCGAAGAGCTTGGGGTTCAGCTGGATGGCGGTCTGGAATTCCTTTTCCGCTTCCTCGTATTTCTTGCTCAGCAGCACGGCCAGGCCGCGCGCGGCGTGCGCTTCCGCCAGGTCCGGGTCCAGGTCCAGGGCCCGGCGGCTGGCGGCGTCGGCTTCGCGGAGATTGGCGTCGCTGCGCTCGAAATACATGAAGAGGAAGGAACAGCAATCGGCCACCCCGCAGTAGGCACGCGCGTACTTCGGGTCAATCACAATCGCGCGGGCGAACATCTGCCGCGCAAACTCAAAGCCCTTGCTGCGGAACTGGTAGAAAAACTGGCGCCCGCGGAGATAGTAATCGTAGGCCTGCACGTCCGTGGTGGGCGCCTTCTCGATGGCGCGCTTTTCCTGCTCCGTGAGCATCAGCTTCAGCGCCTTGGCGATGCTCTGGGCGATTTCGTCCTGGATAGCAAACACATCTTCCATCTGGCGGTCGTAGCGTTCCGCCCACACCGAGCGCGCCGTGGCCGTTTCCACCAGCCGCGCGGTGATGCGCAGGCGGTTGCCGGAGCGGCGCAGGCCGCCCTCCAGCACATAGGCCGCACCCAATTCCCGGCCCACGTCGGGGGCGCTGGCGGGCTTGTCCCGGTATGCCTGCACCGCGGAACGCGTCAGCACCCACAGTTCCTTGATCCGCGATAGCTCGGTGATGATGTCCTCGGTAATGCCGTCGCGGAAGTATTCGTCTTCCTTCTCGCCGCCGGGGTTTTCAAAATAGAGCACGGCCAGCGACTTCTCCGCGCCCTTTTCCGCGGCCGCGCGGCCGGTTTCGGAATCGTGCTTGAGGCGCTTCAGGTCTTCCCGCAGCTTGGCGGCGGACTGGTAGCGCGCCTTGCGCGTCTTCTCCATGGCCGTCTCGATGATCTGAGCCAGTTCGGGAGACAGCTTCGGGTTCAGACGAACGGGCGCCGCGGGAGCGCGGTTCAGGATGGCTTCAAACACCAGCGCCGAGGTATTGCCGGCAAACGGCTGGCGCCCGGTGGCCATCTCGTAAAGCACCACGCCGAGGGAAAAAATGTCGGTACGCGCATCCAGTTCTTCGCCGCGGGCCTGCTCCGGGGACATGTAGGCCGCGGTCCCCAGCGCGGTCCCCGGGCTGGTGAGGTTGTCCACGGCCCCGGCGGCCCCCGCGGAAAACGTTGCGCCGGCGGATTCCCCGAGTGCGCGGTGGGAGAGTTTGGCCAGCCCGAAATCCAGCACCTTGGCCTGTCCGCGCGGGGTAATGAAAATGTTGGCGGGCTTGATGTCGCGATGCACGATGCCTTTGGCGTGCGCCGCGTCCAGCGCGTCGGCAATCTGGATGCCCAGGTCCAGGATCGTATCCATTTCCAGCGGGCGGCCCTCAATGCGGTGCTTGAGCGTCTGGCCTTCGAGAAACTCCATGGCCATGAAGTGGTGGCCCTGGTGCTCACCGATATCGTAGATCGTGCAGATATTGGGGTGATTGAGCGCCGAGGCGGCGCGCGCTTCGCGCTGGAAGCGCTCGATGGCGGCAGAATCCTGGGCGGTTTCTTCCGGCAGGAATTTCAGGGCCACACTGCGCCCCAGGCGTGTGTCTTCCGCCTTGAACACCACGCCCATCCCCCCGCCGCCGAGTTTTTCCTGAATGCGATAGTGGCCGACGGTCTGGCCGATAAGCGAGGGAGAGGACATGCGCGCGAAATCTTAGTCACTGGAGGGAGCGGTGTCAACGCGCGCCCGGGACACGGAATCGAGGCGCAGGCGATTTGAAATCGAGACTCAGCGCGCCTTGGGCAATGCCATCGGCGCTGCCACTCGACCCGCGATGTTAAAGGCGATCGGCCAAAGCAGGTAGAGAAGTACCACCAGGTACATCACCTCATTGCCCTCGGCAAACGCCCACATTCCCCCCGAAGCATTCTGGAGGTCAATGATCTGCGCGACCGACATTCCCGTGGTGGCGGCCTGATACTGGATCATCAGCGTGCGCTTCAGAACCATGCCCTGGTAGGCGAGCACCCACACGGTCACGAAGATGCAGATTTCGTAGCCGGCGCGCACAAACAGGTTCAGCCTGCGCACGAACCGGGCATGCCAGTCTGTCTCCGCGGGCGCCTGGTCGTTCAGCATCGTCAGGACGGCGAACCCGAAGGGCCCCAGGGCCGCCAGAAGCAGCCAGAGGAGGGATCGCCCCTTTGAGCGGATCACCTGAAAGCACACCAGCACCCATAAAACGCCCACACAGGCCATCGAGCCCCACATCATCATCATCTTCAGCAGATGGAGCCGGTGGTAGTTCTGCACATAGTTCGGATGATGTGCCGCAATCTCGGGATTGATCAGGCTGAACAGCACTCCCCCCAGCACCGTGACCACGGGAATCAACAGGAGCAGCACCAGCGCCACCACCCATTGTTTCTTGATCATCCCCACCGCCGGGCAACCTCGCTGGCTTCACTCTACACCCGCACTTGATTCCC
>DATIYQ010000344.1:0-2079 GCA_035517515.1 Binatia bacterium | reverse complement strand
ACCACAGGAGAAACCGATGGGCGGCGTGGGTGCTGCTGGGCGGCGGCGCGGTGCTGACCACGGGATTGATACTGAGCGAGCAGCATGAGACGCATTGCCCCATCAATGTGAGTCCGTCGGTGTTCCCCTGCCCGTGAGGCCGCACTCGCGGTGTGCCACGGGAAGCGAAATAGCTCACCGAAATTCCTTTCGATCCGGGCAAACGCACCCAGGAGCGATCCCTGATTGCGTTTGAGTTTTCCGGCCCAGGGGTGTAGCCTCGTTTTGCCGCTTTCGGATTTCAGAACGCAGAATTCCCGCGCTTTCCAGCAGAAGGAGCACACCATGGCAACCGTAGCGACCGCACCGACGATGGACCCCAATGTTTCCTCGTTTGTAGCCCGCAGACAGAAAATGCTGATCAACGGCCAGTGGGTAGAGGCCGCATCCGGCAAAACGTTTCCCACCTACAATCCGGCGACCGGAGAGGTGCTGGCGCAGGTGGCGGAAGGCGACCGCGAAGACATTGACCGGGCAGTGCGCGCGGCGCGCGCGGCGTTTGAGACGGGACCGTGGAGCCGCATGTCTCCCGCGGCGCGCGGCAAATGCATCTGGAAGCTTGCGGACCTGATTGAGAAGCACCTGGAGGAATTCGCGCAACTGGAATCGCTGGACAACGGCAAACCGCTGAAGGTGGCGCGGGTGGCGGACCTGCCGCTGACTATCGAGCATTTCCGTTATTACGCCGGGTGGGCCACGAAAATCGAAGGCAACACCATTCCGCTCACCCTGGCGGCCCCGGACAAGTTCCTGGCCTACACCGTGCGCGAGCCCATCGGCGTGGTGGGACAGATTATTCCGTGGAATTTTCCGCTGCTGATGGCCGCCTGGAAGCTCGGGCCCTCCCTTGCGGCGGGATGCACTTCGGTATTGAAGCCCGCGGAACAAACGCCGCTGACCGCGCTGCGGCTGGGCGAACTGATCCAGGAGGCCGGGTTTCCGGAGGGAGTGGTCAACATCGTGCCGGGCTACGGAGAAACGGCGGGGGCGGCATTGGCGGCGCATCCGGATGTGGATAAAGTGGCGTTCACCGGCTCGACGGAAGTGGGGAGGCTGATCATTCGCGCGGCCGCGGGCAATCTGAAGAAGGTTTCACTGGAACTCGGCGGCAAGTCTCCCAACATCATCCTGGACGACGCGGATCCGGATGTGGCGGTTTCCGGAGCCTCCAGCGCCATCTTTTTCAATCACGGACAGTGCTGCTGCGCCGGATCGCGCCTGTTTGTGGAGAAGAAGGCCTTCGATAAAGTGGTGGAGGGCGTGGCACGCAAGGCGGAGAAAATCCGCGTGAAGGCCGGCTTTGAGCCCGATTGCGATATGGGCCCGCTGGTCTCCGAGGAGCAGTTGAACCGGGTGACGGGATACCTGCAGAGCGGCGTGCAGGAAGGCGCCCGCGCGGTGACCGGCGGCAGCCGGCTGGGAGACCGCGGATATTTTGTAAAGCCCACGGTGCTGGTGGATACCACGGAAAAGATGAAGGTGGTGCAGGAAGAGATCTTCGGTCCGGTGGTGGTGGCCCAGCCGTTCGAGGATTTGAACGAAATCGTGGCCCGGGCCAACGATACGGTGTACGGCCTGGCCGCCGGCATCTGGACCCGCGACATCAAAAAGGCGCACAGCATCGCCTCCAAGCTGCGCGCCGGCACGGTGTGGATCAATTGCTACAACGTGTTCGATCCCGCGCTGCCCTTCGGCGGTTACAAGCAGTCCGGATGGGGCCGCGAGATGGGGCATGAAGTTCTAGAGCATTACACGGAAGTCAAATCCGTCTGCGCCGCCCTGTGACGGGCTGCGCGGAATCTGAACTCGAACCGTTGGCGGGGGCGCGGCCTGTGCCCATGCTTTCCCTTCCCTCTGCGGATTCCCTGCTCGGCGTGTGACTCGCGACATCCTGCGTGGTGACCCTGGGCACTGCGCCGGCGTGAGCGCGCTGCCAATCTTACATTGGGGTAGTGGCTCAGAGCGGCTCCTGCCGCCGCCGGCTCGCCGCTCTGGCGGGAAGGGCGCCATGACATTCGAAGATCGCGCGGATGCGGGGCG
>DATIYQ010000343.1:0-3038 GCA_035517515.1 Binatia bacterium | reverse complement strand
ATCATGCGCAGCCGCCGCTCGCCCGTCGCGGCATCGAACACCAGAACGCCGATGTTCACCCACTCGTCGCGCACCAGATTCGGCGTGTACCGCAGCACGCGGTACGCCAGCATCTTCTCTGCCGTCCCTGTTTCCATGGCCATGCTGTCCCTTCTTTCGAGGTAATGAATCGTTAATAATCAGTAATTGGAAAGACGGACTGCGTGGCGCGGCTCCATCACGCGGTATACGCCGCTGACCGCCGCCCATTTTTCGCCTGATTCCCGATTACTGATCCCTGACTCATTCAATCCCTCCAATTCACGAACGGCTGACGATTCGAATTCTTCGCTGACCAGAGTAGTTCCTCCACGCGCTTCTTCCTCCGCTGCAATTGCTCCAGGATCCGCAGCACCGCGTCGTAATCGTCGGCATACCATTCCGGCGGAATCTCCCCGGCCACCTCCGCCAGCACCTTCTCCGTGATGTTGCGCTCCATCCGCTCGAGCCACGGCGCAAACGAGTGCATCCCGGTCACACCTTCGTAGACGCGGTTGCGCGCATACAATCCGCGCAGCGGCGCGTCGGGAAAATTCCACTCCCCGGCGTTGAAACAGAATCCCTGGTCGATCATCTCCGTCTGGTACGCCGGCTCGCGATTCTCCGGGCCGGGCGAAGCGGCTCCCGCCGCTCGGACCACGTTGTTCGTGGCCTCGGGCCGGCTCCTCGGCGCCTGCGGAAAGAAAATCGTCTGCCGACCGTTGGTGTTGCAGGTCCACTTGTCGAACACCAGCATGCCCGCGAACTCGTGGAGGTTGTTCACGGCGCGGAGTTTTTCGTCCGGCAGAAAATCGTGCAGCGTCATCTGCCGCGGATCCCCCGGATACCGCGAACCGAATTGCAATCCCGCCGCGCAGGGCGTCCGCGATCTCGGCAGCTCGATGCACAACTCCGGGGTCAGCCGGATCAGCTCCGCGCCGACCTCCACCACCTCCACCGGAGCCGCCGGCAATCCCAGCCGCGACGCCAGCCTGGTACCCAGCATCTCGTTCACCAGCACCCTTCGATGCTGCGGATTATTTTGGAACTTCACCACATAATAGTGCGCGTCCGAGCAGCGCATCAGGTGCGACTGCGCGCCACCCCGCATCCGCCGGATCTGCTCGACAGCATGGACCATGCGCGGTTATCGTAGCGATACTTAATTTTCTTGGCAAGCCGCCCCGCTCGCTGCCGCCGGGGCTTCCCCTCCTGGCACTCTCGCATTCCCAGTCTGGTTTGCCTGACCCCGCCGGTCAGCTCCATTCCGGACCGCGCGCCAACAAAAAAGAGGCTCCCCGATCCCTCGGGGAGCCTCTTTTGCGAAACTTTCGCGGTTGTCCGGCCTAGCGGCGTTTCTTGCCCTTCTTCGCGGCCTTCTTTTTCTTCGGTTTGGCCTTGGCTTTCTTCGCCGGTTTCTTGGGTTTCTTAGCTTTCTTGGCAGGCTTTTTCGCCGCCTTTTTCGCGGCTTTTTTCTTCGGAGCCGCTTTCTTCGCCGCCGGTTTGGGCGCCGCTTCCTCGGCCTCTTCGGCGGGCTCTTCCTCCACGATCAGGAGCTCTTCCTCTTCCTCTACGACGCCTCCCGGCTCTCCGGCCAGTTCTTCGTCGTCTTCCAACCGGGACAGCTCCTCGTCCTCTTCAAACTGATCTTTCTCGAAATCCATGCTCTCCTCCCCATGGGGAACCTTCACACCCTTTGTTCTTGGCACGCTGCACCAGTCGGAGCTACCCTGCACTCCGTCCTTGCGATTTGTTATCCCACTCCAACGTCCTTGTCAAGCCTCCTGGACACATTCCGCCGTTTTTCCGCAGTGCGGGCCGGCCGCAGCCTTCCACGACTTCTCCACCCGTTGCCAATCACCTTCTTCAAGGCTTTGCGGAACCCCCGCCGCCCGCCGCTGTCTTGTGATGGCTGTGCGCCGAACTCTTCACCGTACGCGCCTCCGGTACGCCCCCCACGGTGTAGATCCGCAGGACCATGCCGCGGCTCACCTTGCCGCTCTTCAATCCGTTCCATTTTTGAATCTGCGCGGTGGTGACGCTGAACTGGTCCGCGATACCCCCCAGCGTGTCTCCCTTCCGCACCCGGTAGCGCACCAGCCGGCTCTTGGTCTCCTCCACCGGGCGCACCGCTGGAATGATCAGCTTGTCGCCCAGCTCCAGCCCCGCCCCGGGCTCCAGGCCGTTGGCTTCCGCGATCGCCGCCGGGGTCACCCGGTATTTCTTGGCGATGGAACTCAGCGTCTCCCCCGCTTCCACGCGGTGCCGCCGCCAGCTCACCCATTTGTCCGCCGGAATGTCCGCGATCTCCGCCGAAAACGTGCTGGCCGTCCCCTTCGGAAGGTGCAGCACAAATTCCGGATCATCGGGCGTGGCCAGCCGCAGCAGAGACGGGTTCAGCGCCCGGAGCGTCTCCACGTCCACATCAATCGTTTCCGCCACCAGCCGCAGGTCAATCGCCCGCCCCGGCTTCACCGGATCCGTTTCCAGCGGCTGCTCGGGGTCCACCGAAATGCCGTAGTGCGCCGCGTCCTTGGCGATCAGCGTCAGCGCCAGGATGATCGGCACGTAGTTCTTGGTCTCCTGCGGCAACACGTTGCGCTTGTACAGCTCCCAGAAATCCGCGTACCCCGTCCGCTCCACGCCCTTGGAAACGTTTCCCGGGCCGCAGTTGTACGCCGCGATCGCCAGATACCAGTCCCCGAACAGGCCGTACAAATCCCGCAGGTGCTGCGCCGCCGCCCGCGTGGCCTTCTCCGGGTCCATGCGCTCGTCCACCCACCAGGTGCGCTTCAATCCATATTCGTTTCCGCGCCACTGCACGAACTGCCAGATGCCCCGCGCCCCGGCCCGCGACAACGCCAGCGGCTGAAACGCGCTCTCCGCCTGCGCCAGATAAATCAGGTCCTGCGGCACGCCCTCTTCGCGCAGCACGCGCGCGATCATCTCGTCGTATTTGCCTTTCCGCCGCAACCCGTTCTCCACGATCGCGCGCCCGCGCGGCGTCTGGAAGAAGTTCA
>DATIYQ010000342.1:0-10598 GCA_035517515.1 Binatia bacterium | reverse complement strand
GAAGTAATCACCGCGCGCGCCGCGTCGTCCACGGAGCCAGAGAGCCGCAGGGCCCGGGCCGCATCCAGCGCCGCCTCTTGTGCATGATGTACGGCGTCAAACGCGCGGCGATGCTTCTCCGCCGGCGTCCCCAGCACGGTGGTGCGGGTCACATCCGAGGCATAGCCTTCCACAGACGTGCCGCCGTCAATCAACACCACGTCGCCCTCGCGCAATTTCTGCGGGGTCGTGGTGCCGTGGGGCAGGGCAGCCCACTCGCCAAACAACACCAGCGCGCCACCCTCCAGCCCCATGCGCCGGAAGCCTCCCTGCAACAGCGCGTGCACTTCCCGCTCCGCCATTCCCTCGTGCAGCGATGCGATCACCGCACGGAAGCAATCCACCGTGGCGGAGCAGGCCAGGCGCATCAAATCCAGTTCGGCCGGAGACTTCTGCGCGCGGCATCCGATCGTAACCGCATTGGCGGAGGTGTATTCGTAGGCCGCCCCCGCCCGGCGAAGCCCGTCGAAAAACATGTAGGGAACGCGCTCTTCTACGCCCACGCGGCCGGTGTGGAGGCCACGGTCCGCCAGCGCCTTGGCCGCCAGCGCATAGGGGCTTTCATCTTCTTCCCAGGTCCTGAACTCCGCGGGAAATTTCACCAACTCGTGCAGCCGGCCGGCTTCGAACGCCGGACAAATCACCACCGGGTCGCCGCTGCGGAAAAGCAGCACGGCCATCAGGCGTTCACTCAATCCCCAGCGCACCCCGGTGAAGTAGTACAGCGAACTGGAGCCCGCGGTGATGTACACGGCGTCGAGCGCCGGGTCCGTGGAGGCCATCAGCTTTATCGCGTGCTCCCGCCGCGCCGCGAACTCTTCGGGGGTGATGGGATGCACCCTGCTGCCCAGCGGCTGGAGTCCGTCGAACGCTTTCGGCAGCGCCCGGCTGGAGGCTTCCTGGGGCGCCGCATGCGCGGGAAGGGCGGCCAGCGCGCCTGCCGCGGTCATGCCCGAGAGATTCGCTTTCATCCACCGCCGCCGGGAAATCCCCATCGAATTGCCTCCTGAATGCGTTCCCGGTTGTACTGGGACGCGGCAGGGAAGTCAAGCCACCGAACGCAGTTCCGCACGGCCGCCGATTCCAACGCGTGGCGCGCCATCCAGGCCGTCCTTATGTGTCTCCACGCAACTTTTTTTCAAGGGAAGGGTTTGAATCCACGGGGTCGGTCAGACGGCCCTCCAGCACACGATCTGCACCACGCCCAGGGTGACACTTGGCGGCCCGCCGCGCGGGCCGGAGGGGAAGGAAGAAATGAATCGAACGCGCCATTTGCTATCGGCTTGTCTGCTCGCGTCTCTGGCAGTGGCCTTGGCAGCCTGCACCAGCGGGAGTTCCAGCACGGGCCTCAACAACCCGCCTCCCAGCGGGAACGGAAGCATCGCGGTGTACGGGCAGGATGCGCCCGTAGCCAGCGTGGTCTCGTTCCAGGTAACACTCACCGGGCTTACCGCTTCCGATGGCGTGAACACCACCACGTTGCTCTCCAGCCCGCAGACCGTGGATTTCGCGCGGCTCACCGGCTTACGCACGCTTCTGGACTTGAACTCGGCGCCGGCGGGAACCTACACCAGCGTGACCCTGACGCTGGCCAACCCGGTGATCGGCTACCTGAACGTTCCCGGCGGCACTCCGCCCACCATCACCATGCTCAATGGCACGCTGATGAATTCTTCCGTCACCGTGCTGCTGAATCCGCCGCTCACCATCGCCGAAAACGATTTGAACGGCCTGCGCCTGGACTTTGATCTCCACCAGTCGTTGCAGCTGGATGTGAACGGCCAGATTACCGGCACCGTGGTTCCCACCTTCGATATCCGCCAGGTGCCGCCGGACAACGTGGATGCGGAAATTGACGACTTACGTGGCGGCGTGGTTTCCGCGGACCCGGCGGGCAACACGTTTGTCATGCAGATTGCCAACGGCAAGCAGATCACCGTGCAAATCGGCGCCAGCACGGTCACGGATGCGAGCGACAGCCTGAGCACCTTCACCAACAACACCGTCGTGCAGGTTTCGGGGGAACTGAACCGTGTCACCCGGGTGCTCGAAGCCGACGAAGTGTGCGTCATCTCCCAGGACCATTTCTTCGCCGGCGGGCTGATCACCAACGTGGATCCCTCCACCGGACCGGCCACGCAAATGGACCTGTTTGTCCGCGACGAGTTGCCCGTGATTCCTTCTGTGCAGCCGGATACCATCGCCAGCTTCAGCCTGAACGGCAGCGAACGATACCTGATTTACCGGCTGAATCTGCCCATCACCCAGCTTCTGTTCAACAACTCCAGCCTGATCGCGCCGCAGGCCGTGACCGTAGGCGGGCCGGTAAACGGCTCAATGCCCACGGTGCACCGCGTGGTTCTGCATCGCCAGGGAATCTCCGGCCCCTGGGTGACCGGTAGCACCATGATCCAGGGCGGCAACACCGGCACGTTCCAGATGCAGGAGAAGGGAATCGTCGGCGTGCTGCTCAGCGGCCCGCTGACCGTGCTTACGTCCAACGCCACGCAGTTCGTGGGCCTGAGCGGGCTCAGCGCGCTTTCCGGCAACCAGGCGATTCCCCTGCACGTGGTTGGCCTGCTGCTGCAGGACCCCGGGACGGACACTCCCGTGTTCGTCGCCCGCCGGGTGGAGACGCCGTGACAGACAGATCCTGAAGCGAGTCCCCAGCAGCCCCCCGATCCACGGCGTCGTCCACCCGGACGCCGCCGTGGATTTTTGATTCCAGTGCGTCTGTATGCGCCGGGTTCAAATCGCCGGCGCAATCCGTGGGAGTTTCAAGGGGAGTGGAAACTATTCGGAACGCGAGGCGACCACTTCACCGTTTTCCACTTTGATTTCCACTTCGAACGGCGGGCGAATTCCAGGACCCGCCGCAATCTTTCCGCGGATCCAGACCCCGCTGGAAGTGCCCAGCGCCAGGGGATCGTAAACCGTCTGCGTGCAGCTATCCACCACCATGGGATGAATCGCCGCGTAGGCGTACTGCTCCCGGAGCTTCTTCAAGTCTGATTCCAGCTCCAGTTCGCACCGCCCGTAGGGCGCCACGGTGAGCAGGCCCCAGTACCCGGGCGAGGAGGGCAGGCGAATCACCATCGCGTTGGCGGTCTCTCGCGACGGCCGCTGCATTTGGAATTTGGCCACACTCCACGGCTTGGCCATTTCCGCCACGGAGGCGACCGGGCCGGGAGCTGCCGGGAGTGGCCGCTCCGCTGCCTGCCCGGAGCCACCGGCGGGTGAATCAGGCGCAGGCGCCGGCGATTCCAGCACCACGGGGACCGGCGGCGCTTCCGAACGCATCGCACGCCAGGCCAGGGCCACCCCGCACAAGAAGAGCACGGCGCCGATTCCCGCGCCCACCAGGAACTTTGGAGACTCCCACACCGGCTTTGGCGGCGGTGGAGGCGGCGGCCAGACGATGGGCTCTTTCTTTTTTTCCTCGGGTTTCGGTGCCGGCTTCTCTTCCACCTCAGGCTTCTGAGGCACACCCGGAATGACCGGCTCGACCGGTTTGAATGGATTGAGTTTTTCCTGCGGGCCGGACATACCTCCCCCAATTCCGACCTAGCGCTTCCGCAAATGAATCTCCGTACCCCCCCGCTCCCAGCGCACCTCATCCATCAGCATGTTCATCAAGAAAATTCCACGGCCGTGGTCGGAAAGAATGTTTTCACCCACCAGGGGGTTGGGCACACTCAGGGGATCGAAGCCCTTGCCTGGGTCGCGCACGATGATCAGCACGCCGTCGCCCTCTTCAGAAGCCACCGTGCACTCCACGCTCTTGGTGGGGTCAGACTGGCATCCGTGCAATACGGCATTGGCCAGCGCCTCGCGCAGCGCCAGCTCGATTTTGAAGTCTTCTTCGCCTGCCGCTCCCCCCTCCCGCAGCAGGCTCATCACCTGATCTGTGAACAGGGCAATCGCCGCCGTGTCCGCGGCGATCAGCGCGCTCAGGCGGCGCACCAGCCGATGCGCGTCAAACTGTTTGGAAGGATGGGCAGGCGTGGCCATGTGGGGTCCTCCGGCCGCCGCGTTCCACACCACGGCTCCGGAAACGCCTCCCATGATAGTTGCGGCCATGTGCTTGGACAATGGTACGAAGGTTATCGGTTCAACAACTCAGCACTCCGGCCCCCCGGCCCTCTGCCGGCCTCCGCCGCGTGCTTTCCCTGACCGCCGGGAACCCCCTGCTGGGGCGCGGTCCTATGCCCTTCCGTGCCCTGCGGCGCGCCGTACGGGGTGATTCGCCACCGCAGCGTCCAACGCGTGAACCTTCGTGGGAAGGGAATCCGCATGCTGCTGGCGCAGATATTCATGCACGTTGGCGAGCGAGGTCATCAATTCCATCACCCCTTCACGGTAGGGGTCTGTGGAGTTGCGGACCAGCGCCTTCAGCGCCAGTTTGGCGTCTTCAAACATCCACTCGAACGCCTCGGGCGTCAGCGGCAACTCCTTCTGCACTGCCTCCACCGCGCGACGTGCGCGGCTGTAGGTCCCATCCACAAAGTGGTCCAGGCACATCCCGTCTTGATTGAGCGCGGCCGGAACTGCCTGATCACATCCCTCGATTCTGCAGCGAGCCGGTTGGCGGTCCGTCATGGTCTCCTCCCTCAGAACCGCAATACAAGAGGAAGGGCACGCGGGTATCCAAGAATTTTCCCATTCGTATCCCATTCAAAGCGCATGGGTTGGCCACGGAGGGCCATGGGAAATCATTTTCCATTGCTCCTGCCCATGGGTAAAAAGGTCCCCACATAGGAATCGGCGGCTTCGGCCCAAAACCACATTTTGGGAGTTCGCTGAAGGCGAATACGAGGCGAAGAGGATGCCGGAAGCATAATACGCCGGCTGGGCCGCCTGTGTCGGCGATTCCCAGCCGGCGCTTTTCGCGAGCTTAACGCAGGTAGATGTTGCCCGAGGAGGTGCGCAGCTCCAGCAGCGGCCCGCCGCCGCCCGCTTTTCCGTGGATATCTCGGCGGCTGAGCGTGCCCTGTACCGCGATTTCCCGTTCCGTTTGGATGGTGCCGGAGCCCGAATGCGCATCCAGCTCAAAGCCCACGCCTGGCGGCAACTCCACCCGCAGATTGCCGGAGCCGGTGCGCAGATGCCACTCCCCGCGCTGCTCGCCGTGGGCCTCCACGTCACCGCTCCCGGTGTGTGCCCGGACCGCGCCATTGGCGCCGCGGAGCACGATATTGCCGGAACCGGTGGAAGCCTCCACGTCTCCCGCACCATTCATCTCCAGGCGCACCGTGCCGCTTCCGGAGGATGCATTCACCCCTCCGGACACGTTTTCCACGGTCACGTTTCCACTGCCGGTGCTGAGGCGCGCGCCGCCGCGCGCATTCTGCAACTGTACGTCGCCGGAGCCGGCGGTGAGGTCCACCCGGCCGCCCGTATCCTCGACGCGGATGTTGCCGGAGCCGGTGTGGCCGGTCACCTCCAGCAGGATGCCGGTGGCGGTCAAATCCCCCGAGCCGGTTTGCGCCTCCAGCTGGGACTGCGCCGGGGTGCGGATTTCGTAGGAGATGCTGATGTTGCGATAGAGTTCGCTGTCGTGCGTGCGCCCCACGTGGATGGTGCTGCCGTCCTGCTCGATGGGCGGGTTTTTCTCGATTTCCCGGATGCGGCTCTCCGCGTCCGAATCTCCCCCCCATCCCCCGCGCCCGCTGCGGATTTCCGCGTGGATCACCACGTTGGAGGAATCCCCCTGGTGCACCCGGATATTCCCTGAGCCCGTGCGCACATCCAGCGACACCGGCCCGGACACCTTCAACGTGCGGTCAAATGAGCCTTCCGCGCCGCTGCCCGGCGCGGCCCACGCGGCCGTAGCCAGCGCCGCGGCGCATAGGCCGGTCAGCAATGATTTCGTCCATGTGCCGGTAACCTGGTTCATCGGATTTGCCCCCCTTTTGGCTACCGCCTGTGAGTACGCAACCCGCGGCCGAAAGGTTCCACGCCCCCACCCTCTGCCGGAGTTGGACGGCACGGTCTGTTCCGGGGTGGGCCCCCGTCATCCGGGGCGGAGTGAGGAATCTGCTGGTGTGGGATTGCGGGACAAAAATCGGCTAGGCCGCGGCCCCGTGGCACTTCTTGAATTTCTTCCCGCTGCCGCAGGGACAGGGATCGTTGCGTCCCACCTTGGCGCCGGACCGGACCTGCTTGGGGGCTTCCGTCTGCGCCGGCCCGGCGGAAAACCGGATTTGCGCCTGCTGGCGGCGCTGGCGCTCCTCGATTTCCCGCGCCTCCTGCTCCGGCGGCTTGGCGGGCTGCATCAGGAAGAGGAAGCGCACCGATTCTGTGTCAATCCGCTCCATCATGTCTTCAAACAGGGTGAACGCTTCTTTCTTGAACTCCACCAGAGGATCTTTTTGCCCGTAGCCGCGCAGCCCGATGCCTTCCTTCAGATGGTCGATGGAGAGCAGGTGGTCCTTCCACTGCGCGTCCACGATGTCCAGGATCACCCGGCGCTCCAGGTAGCGCATGGCCTCCGCCCCGAACAGTTTCTCTTTCTCCTCGTAGCGCAGCTTCACGCGCTCCACCAGCGCCGTGGCGATCTGGTCGCTGCTCATCGTTTTCAGGTCCACGCCCGCCGTTTTCAGGTCGAACCCGAACTGGTTCAGCGCCTCGCCGGCCAGTTGCGTGGTGTTCCACAGGTCGGGATGCTGCTCGCGCGGGCAATACCTCTCGGTGAGCTGCACGGCGATGTCTTCTGCGATCTCGATCACGTAATCGCGCTGCTCCTTCCCCTCCAGGATGGAGCGCCGGATCGAGTAGATGGTTTCCCGCTGCTTGTTCATCACATCGTCGTACTCGAGCAGGTGCTTGCGCATGTCGAAGAATTGCGCTTCGCGAGCCTGTTGCGCGCGTTCGATGCGGTTGGAGATCATCTTGGATTCAATGGGCACGCCCTCGGTCATCCCCAGGCGGTACATGATGCTTTGCAGGCGCTCCCCGCCGAACAGGCGCAGCAGTTCGTCCTCGAGCGACAGGAAAAACCGCGAGGAGCCGGGATCGCCCTGGCGTCCCGCGCGCCCGCGCAGTTGGTTGTCAATGCGCCGCGCTTCGTGGCGCTCCGTGCCCAGCACGTGCAGCCCGCCCAGCGCCACCACCTCGTCGTGCTCCTTCTGGCATTCGGCCGCGTACTGCGCGTATACGGGCTTCCACGTCTCCGCCGGCACCTGGTAGATGCGCCCCTCGTACTGGAAGAGCATCATGATCCCGCCGGGCTGTTCCTCGCCGGTCACGATCGCGCTGGCCGCGCCGGAGGGCAGCGCCAGCTTTTGCTTCAGGCAAAACTCGCGCGTCAGCGCTTCCGGGTTGCCGCCCAGCAGGATGTCCGTGCCGCGCCCGGCCATGTTGGTGGAAACGGTCACCGCGCCCTTGCGTCCGGCCTGGGCGATGATCTGCGCCTCGCGTTCATGCTGCTTGGCATTCAGCACCTGGTGGGGAATGCCCGCGCGCTTCAGCAGTTCGCTCAGTTTCTCGGATTTCTCGATGGAGGTGGTGCCCACCAGGATGGGCTGCCCGGAGGCGTGAATCTGCTGGATGCCGTAATTCAGGGTGCCGTCCTCCTGCAAAATGCCTTTGGCCACGGCCTCGAATTTCTCCGCGTCGGTGCGGTACACCACGTCGGGATTTTCCAGCCGCCGCAGCGGCTTGTTGGTGGGAATGACCGACACGTCCAGGTTGTAGATCTTCTGAAACTCCGCGGATTCCGTCTCCGCCGTTCCGGTCATGCCCGCCAGCTTTTTGTACATGCGGAAGTAATTCTGGAAGGTGATGGTGGCCAGGGTCTGGTTCTCGCGCTCGATCTTTACGCCTTCCTTCGCTTCCACCGCCTGATGCAAACCGTCCGACCAGCGCCGCCCGGGCATCTGCCGCCCGGTGAACTCGTCCACGATAATCACCTCGCCGTCCTTGACCACGTATTCGTCGTCGCGGTGATACAGGTGGTGCGCGCGCAGGCCCTGTTCCACCGCATGCAGCGCGTCAATGTGCGCCGGATCGTAGAGGTTGCCCACATTCAGCAGCCGCTCGCACTTGCTCACCCCTTCCTCGGTGGGCGTCACCGCGTGGTGTTTTTCGTCTACCGTGAAGTCAATGTCCTTGATCAGCTTGGGTATGATTTTGTCGATGCGGTAGTACTTGTCCGTGGATTCTTCCGCCGGACCGGAAATGATCAGCGGCGTGCGCGCCTCGTCAATCAGAATGGAGTCCACTTCGTCCACGATGGCAAACTGGTGGCCTCGCTGCACGCAATCGTGGATGTCGTACTTCATGTTGTCGCGCAGGTAGTCGAAACCGAATTCGTTGTTCGTGCCGTAGGTCACGTCCGCGCCGTAGGATTTTTCACGGTCGCCGTCCGCCAGATCCGCCACGATGATGCCCACGGTCATGCCCAGCGCGCGGTAAATCGGCCCCATCCATTCCGCGTCGCGCCGTGCCAGATAGTCGTTTACGGTGATGATGTGCACCCCGCGGCCGGCCAGCGCGTTGAGCACCGCGGGCAGCGTGGCCACCAGCGTCTTGCCCTCGCCGGTCTTCATCTCCGCGATTTTGCCCTCGTGCAGCACGATGCCGCCGATCAGTTGCACGTCAAAATGCCGCAGGCCCACCTTCCGGCGCCCCGCCTCGCGCACCAGGGCAAACGCCGGCACCAGCGCTTTGGCCAGTTCCGCGTCCAGCTTTTCGCGATAGCCCTTCTCCGCCGGGTCCGCGTCCTTCAATCCCTCTTGCACCCGCTGGCGCAGCGCGGCCGTGCGCTCGATCAGTTGCTCGTCGCTGAGCGCCTGCATCTCCGGCTCCAGCGCGGAGATTTGCGCCACCAGCGGCTGGATGCGCTTCACGTCCCGCTCGTGTTTGGTCCCGATGAACCGGGCCACTACGGTGTCAATCAGTTTGTCAACCTGCATGGATTCCTTTTAGCCGGCCGCGCCGTCTCTGCCGCGGGCCCGGTGGGGATGGCGGAAGCCACCCCGGAGGCCAGAAATGGCGAGGGATCACCGCGCACTGCGGGCGCACAATCCTTTCGATTCCGTCAGCAATTGTAGCGTCTTTCCGCCGCGCCGCGCAAAGCGCAGTCGCCCGGACACTCTGGTCTGTGCTCAGTTTCCTTCCTCTCTCCTTCTCCGCTCAGCCCCAAACTTGCCCATTCCCCCAGCACCCTTTAATATGAATCTCGCTGTGCGGCGCGCATTCTTGCGCCGCGGAAACGAGACGCTTGACCATGCCTGCAGCCCCCAGCCGCGACCAGATTATCGAAGCCCTGCGCCGGGTCAACGACATCCAGACGCAGCGCGACATCGTCTCGCTCGGCTGGCTGGCCGGCGTGTACGTCTCCGAGGCCGCCATTTCCATTAAGCTGGCGCTCCCGGCAACCGGCTTCTCGCATCGCGACGAGATGCTGAAGCGTGCCCGCGAAGCCGTGGAAAAACTGCCCGGGGTGCGCACCGTGGTCATCGAGGTCAACGCCCCCGCGCCCGCGCAGGCCGCCGCTCCCCACCCGGTGTCCGACAAGCCTCCCATCGAGGGCGTGAAAAACCTGGTGGCTGTGGCCAGCGGAAAGGGCGGTGTGGGCAAAACCACCACCGCCGTCAATCTGGCTCTGGCGCTCTCCCGCATGGGCGCCGCCGTCGGCCTGCTGGACGCGGACATTTACGGCCCCAACGTCCCGGTGATGCTCAACGCCAAGGATGCTCCCGAAGTCGAAAGCGAGCGGAAGATTCATCCCGTCGAGGCCTATGGGCTCAAGATGATCTCCATGGGCCTGCTGGTGCCCGAAGACAAGCCCATGATCTGGCGCGGACCCATGCTGCACAGCGCGGTCACCCAGTTCCTGCGCAACGTGGCCTGGGGCGAGCTGGATTACCTGATTGTGGACCTGCCTCCCGGCACCGGCGACGTGCAGCTCACGCTGATTCAGAACGTGGCCGTGACCGGAGCGGTCATCGTCACCACGCCCTCGGTGGTGGCCCTGGCGGACGTGCGCAAGGCCATCGAGATGTTCCGCCAGGTGAACGTGGAGATCCTCGGCGTCATCGAGAATATGAGCTACTTCTCCTGCCCGCACTGCCAGGGCCGCATTGACGTCTTCGGCCACGGCGAGGGCCTGCGCATGGCCCAGATGTTCGGCGTGCCCTTTTTGGGTGAAATCGAAATCGATCCCGGCATCCGCATCGGCGGAGACACCGGCAAGCCCGTGGCCGCCTTCGGCGAAGATTTTCCCGGCGCCAGGGGCTTTTACACCGTGGCCCGCGGCGTAACCGAGCGCCTCGCGCAGTTGCATGCCTCCTCCGCCGGCCCCGTAGTTCAAATTCTCTGATGCTTTCTCGCGCTCCGTGTACTCTGTGCCTCAGTGTTCTCCGTGTTGAGGTCGTTTGACTTTCTTCCGTCTTCTTACGCCCCATGTTATCTTGCTGAGTTCCATCGTCTTTCCGTCGCTTGCGGAAAACACAGGGGGATCATTGATCCGGAGTTACCAGGGCAAACTGCCCCAGATTGCGCCTTCGGCCTATATTGACGAATCCGCCGTCGTAATTGGCGATGTGGCAATTGGA
>DATIYQ010000341.1:0-26532 GCA_035517515.1 Binatia bacterium | reverse complement strand
AACACCTGGTCCACGGCGCCGTTTCCGAGCGAGAACATGGCGGAATTGAAGGTGACTCCGGGAAAGATGTTCAAGTTGCCGGTGGAAGCTCTGGTGTTGGAACCGGGAACAGAATACGCGCTGGGCCGGACATTCTCGGTCACCATAACGGTCACGGACGCCGCGTTGGTGGCGGTGGGCGTTCCGGTGACCTGGCAGCTGGCGCCGACCGCCGAAGCGGTCAACCCCGTCGGGAGGTTCGACGACGAGCAAGTATAGGACTGTGGCGGGGGCGCGCCAGGGCTGCCCGTGGCCGCAGTGACGTTAATCCCGGTGTGAGAATATCCCGCGTTCGTTTCTCCATCCCCAAGCGTGAAAGGATCCAAGGCCACCTGCGGGTAAATGGTGATGGCGTTGGAAGTAGCGGTAAACGAGCCGGCGGCGGAGTAATTACCCGGGGCCTGCCCTTCCGTCACCTGAATCGTAGAACTGGCCGCAGCAGGGAAGCCAAATGTGCCGCTTGGAGTGCCGCTGACGGTGCAACCTGCCGCGGCGCCCGTGGAACCGTTCCAGACGGCGTTGAGCCCAGCAGGCGACGTCCCGGTGAACGCGCAGATGTAGGTGGTGACTGCGGGATTTCCACCGGAAATCGCCGGCTCGACCGCTCCCGGATTGACCGCTGGATCGCTCGAATACGCGGCCATCACTTCGCCATTACCCAGCGTGGCGGCGAGGGAGAGGGCCGGGAAAATGCTGATGGGGTTGGAAGTCGCGGTGAAGGTTCCGGCAGCGGAGTAATTGCTGGGGGCTGGAGACTCAGTCACTTTCACCTGGGTGGTGGCCGCCACAGGGAATCCGAACGGCGCCGTGGGTGTTCCCTGCACCGTGCAACCGGCGTTGGCGCCGGTCATTCCATTCCACACAGGAGAGAGCGGAGGAACCGCGCTGCTCAACCCGGGAGGAAACGCGCCAACAAACGCGCAGGTGTACGTGGTGGTTCCAATCGAAGTCATGCCGCCGGAAATCGACGGTTCTGTCGCGCCCGGATTGGTGGTGGCGTAGGCCGCGTTCACTTCGCCACTTCCGAGGGTGAGCGCGAGATTGAGCGCCGGGAAAATGGTGATAGCGTTCGAGGTTGCCGGCACGGAAACGCCTGCCTGTGAAGATGTGCTGGGCGCCTGGCCTTCCGTCACCTGAAGCTGGATGGTGGCAGCAGCGGGGAATCCGAACGCCGCTGTGGGTGTGCCACTCACGGTGCAACCTGGGCCCGCGCCTGCGGGTTTGCCGTTCCAGGTCACGTTGAGACCGGAAATCGGGGACGGTGCTGGCGGCACCGGCACGAATGTGCACGTGTAGGTGGTGGCCGCGGGATTTCCGCCGGAAATGGCCGGCTCCACCGCTCCGGGATTCACCGCCGGGTCGCTCGAGTAGGCGGAGTTCACTTCGCCATTGCCAAGAGTGACGGTGATTGTCAACGCAGTATAGATGGTCAGGGAAGACGACTGTGTGGACGATCCCTGCTGGCTGGACCCTGAGGGCGCCGTGTCCTTCACCGTGACCATGATGGTCTGCGGCGACGCGGTGGCGTCCTGCGCGGTCGGCGTGCCGGAAACTACGCAGGTGTTGGCAACGGTGGTGACCGCAAGCCCGGTTCCGACCGGAAAGCCGGCGCCCGTGCAGGTGAAGGGCGCATTGCCGCCCGTAAAGGGGAGCGCCTGGGAATACATCGCACCAGCCTCCCCGGCCAGCAGCGTAAAGGGATTCAGCACGAGTTGGGCCAGTACCGTAAAGGCCGAGGACTGCGTGGAAGTGCCCGGAGCGGTGGAGGATGCCGAAGGAGGCGTGTCCGTGACCGTGATCATCACGTTCATGGGGCTAGCGGCCACGTCCTGTGCCGTCGGCATGCCCGACAACTGGCAATTCATTCCGGATACCGTCACCGCCAGCCCCGTCCCGGGCGGAAGACCGGTCTCCGAGCAGTTATAAGGAGCATTTCCGCCGGTGAACGCAACCAACTGGTTGTACATGGAGCCGGCCTGGCCGGTGCCAAGCGTGAAGGCGGAAAGCGAAGTCTGCGCCAGGATGGTCAGATTGGAAGTCGGTTTGGGATTGATGGTGCCCATCATGCCGGCCGTGTTCGGACTTCCGGAATCTGTGGCGGTAAGCGTGAGCAGAGTCGGCGCGAAGGCCACGGTGGGCGTGCCCATGATGGTGCAATTCGACCCGCTGATCATGGTGGTGAGGCCGGCGGGAAGCGCGGGAGCGAAACTGCACACCGTCAAGGGCGCAATCCCGCCGGTGGTGCTGATAGTCTGCATGTACGGCACATTCTGTTCGCCCGTGCCCAGGACCAGCGGAGCGGAGAGAGCCAGATGCGGATTGATGGTAACGACCGGGGGCATGCCCAGGGTGTTGGTGGTGGCGGTGGTCGCGGGGCTGCCACCGCTCGCTGAGTCCATCACCGAAACCACGATGTTAATCGGCGCGGCGGCATCCGCGGCGGTCGGCGTGCCCGCGAGCACGCAGTTCAGTCCGGTCGGCGCCGAGTTCATGCTCAGGCCGGTGCCGACGGGAAGTCCGCCGGCCGTGCCATTCGCCGGAATCGAGCACGTATAGTTCGGGTTGCCGCCGGTGAAGGTGAAGTTCTGCGAGTAGGGCACACCGACTTCGCCGGGCCCCATGGTGTACCCAGTAAATCCAAAGGCTGGGTTGATGACCAGAGTGACGGTGTTATTGGTGGCGATCTCGGGCGGAATGCTGCTGTCGGTGATGTTGAAGACCAGCGGGAACGACCCGAAAACCTGCGGCGTGCCGCTGAGTGTGCAGTAGCCGCCGGTAGGGGTAGCCGTAAACGTGGGGTTGAGGGTGAGGCCCATGGGCAATCCGGTGACCGCGCAACTGTACGGGGTGGCCCCGCCCACGAAGACGACCAGCTGCGTGTAAGCAACGAACTGTGTGCCGGAGGGGAGGACGGGACTCGGAATCGCGCTCGGATTGGACGCCACATATCCAGTGATGGTTAATTTGGTAACGGTGGGGAAATTCAAACCGGGGGGCAATCCGGAGGAGCCGCTGAGACAGGCCGAGAGGACCAGTAAGCACGGGAGCAGCAGAAGGGAAAGCGCAGCGCTCCTCCAGCCGAGCCGCGGCCGGCGCAGGAGCCGGCGCGGACCGAAATTCCGCAGTACGGACCGTACGGTTAATTGCGGCATACTTCGACTCTCCTGGGGTCGGAATGAGCGGCGAGGTGAACAGTGCAAGGCACCCAGACCCGTAAAAACACAATTGCCCCTTTTGAACTGATGGAACGGCACGCTACTACGCCCACGGCGCTCCGTCAAGGCAAAATGCTTCACATAAGGCACAGTTTGTCTGAAGTTTTACCCTGGTAGTGGAAGAAATCCTTGACGGCTCGCGCCGCATGTGAGTACAGTCTCCCCATCCGCGGCGTCCCGCCCGCCGCAGTCGGGCGAGGGCTGCACGGAGGGGGAAAATCCCCGGGTGGACCTTGAAGACTCATGCACGCAGGGGTGCGGGCGCTCGTTTGTCCATCCTTTTGCCGTCTCTAGTCACCGTCACACGAAAAATTCGATGCGAGGGAAAGCAACCATGAGAGGTCGCCTTCTGGGTCTCGGCATTTTCTTAGCGGTGGCCGCTATGTTGCTCCCCGCATCGCTGCGCGCGCAGACCATCAGCGGCATCATCGCGGGAAGAGTAACGGACGAGCAGCAGAAGCCCCTCTCCGGCGTAGCCATCACCGCGCACAATCCAGGGACCGGACGGGATTTTCCGGCCAGCACCAGCGATCAGGGGTATTACCGAATCCTGGAAGTTCCGCCGGGCTCGTATGAAGTGACCGGCCTGCTGGGAGGCTTTCAGACCGAGAAACACATCAGCGTGCGGGTGGATGTGGGCCGCACCACCGTTGAAGATTTCACCCTGAAGATTCAGACCAAGGAAGAGACGGTGACGGTGGAATCCACCGCGCCGATGGCGGTGGTGGACAGCCCGACGTTGAGCACTTCCTTCCCGGAAAAACAGGTGGAAGAGCTTCCCATTTTGACCCGCGACGTGAACAACCTTGCGCTGTTAGCGCCGGGCGTGTTGAGTGTGCGCACGTTCAGCTTTGCGAGCACGCTGGTGCCCTTCTCGGTGAATGGCTCGCGCGGCCGCGACAATAACTTCATTATCGACAGCGTGGACAACAACGAACCGCTGTTTGGAGGCGCGGCCACGCAGTTTACAAACAGCGACGTCTTTGCCGAATACACCATCCTGACCGCGCAGGAGAAGGCGGAATTCGGGCGCAATTCCGGCGCCACGGTGAACGCCATTACCAAGAGCGGGTCGAACATGTGGCATGGCACGGCGTTTGGCTTCGGGCAGAGTGACCTGTGGAATGCCATGGACAGCGCGGAACACGCCGCGCTGCTCACTTCCCCCGAGCCATTCTACGACGTGGTTCTGGGGGCAACGCTGGGCGGGCCGGTTAAGAAGGACAAGGCGTTCTTTTTCATCTCCTATCAGTGGGACCATCTTTCCGACAACCTGACGGACGTTTTCCCGGTCCTGGCCAACTACCCCACAAGCAGCGCAGGCTTGACCACGCTGCAGGGGTTGCCCAGCACTCCTGGTCTGCAAGCGTACCTGGCGACGCCCACCGTTTCGCACGTTCCCACCCTGGGCGGAACTACTCCGTGCTTCGCCGGCAAGCCCTTGAATAACGGCTCGGGACTCTATCAGCAGCCAAATCCCTGCCTGGTGACCAGCACCGGAGTGCCGGTGATGCCCATTCCCATGGGCGAGAGCTGCTTGACCACCCCTCAGAACTGCGTGGATTACAACGTGTGGAACGTTCCCAACGGGAACAATTTTACGCTGCGCGACCATGAGGTTTCCGGGCGTTACGACCAGGTGATCAACAACTCGAACGACTTCTATAGCCGCTACTTCTTCGACGACCTGGCCTCGCCGCAGAGCGTGCTGCAGTCACCCGGTGTGGCCGCGTTCGGCGACCTGGGCCTGCTGCCGGACTACCGCAACCTGTTCCGGCAGCGCACCCAGAGTGTGCTGGCCGACCACCGCTATTATCGGGTGAACGCGCTGAACGAGTTTCGCGTCTCCTACAGCCGCGTCTCCCAGAGCATCGGAGCGTTTGATCTACCCAAAGACCTGACCGGAAACGCTTCCGCCGTGGTCAACGACACGTTTGCCACGGCCGGCACGATGGGGAGTCTCGGAGGGCAGGGCGGGCTGGGCGCCATGGGCGTGACCAGCGCGGGCCTTTTCCCCTCGGTGGGCAGCGACTTCGCCCTGGGGCAGCCCAGCAGCAACAGCAACATCGCCAGCAATACCTACCAGATTCAGGACAACTATTCGTACACGGTGGGGCGGCACAGCCTGAAATTCGGCGTCAACTTTGTACGCATTGACACCAACGTTTCGTCCATGCCGGACAATTTGGGCTTTTATCTCTACACCGGCAGCTTCACGGGAAATGGACTGCAGGATTTCGTGACCAGCCCGGCCGGCGCCTTCAACCCCCTGACCGGAGTGGACGCCAACCTGGCTACAGTTGTGAGCCAGCGGCTCACCGACATCCGCACCAACGCGCAAGGCATGATCACCGGACTGGGCCCCAACGAGGTCAAGATCAAGGAATTTGACCAGTTCTACTTTGCGCAGGACGACTGGCGGTTGAAGGACAATCTGACGCTGAGCCTGGGATTCCGCTACGAGAATTTTGGTCAGCCCATCAATTCGATCCACGACGTCAACAAACTCGCGCCCACCTCCAGCACGGATAACAAGGACTTTGCGCCGCGCCTGGGTTTCGCGTGGTCTCCGGGAAAAAGCTGGGTGGTGCGCGGCGGATACGGCATTGCCTACGACCCGCCGGTGCTGAATATCCCCTTGCTCATCTGGCAGAGCGGTCCGGTTTCCCCGCTGCTTTCCACGGACAACCTGGGCCTGGCCCAGTTGCAGCCGACGGGAGCTTACCCGAAGGGGCCGCTGAACGTTTCCGATTTCCAGCAGTCGTATCCGAACTTTTTCTCCCTGGTGGGCGGAATTCCGAATGCGACGACGGTGAATTCGGGAATGGTGCAGGGCTGCAGCCAGTACTACGATCTTTATGACGCTTTGGGCGGCCCCGGCTCGACGTTTGCCGACGCCCCGGGCCGCTTCTACGATGCGTTTGCCGTGGATTCCAATTTCACCACGGTTCCGGCCAGCATTCCGATCCAGAACTGCGCGAGCCAGAACACGGTGGCAAAGAATTTGAAGAACCCGTATCTCCAGACGTGGTCGCTGGGAATCCAGAAGGAATTCGGCGCGAACTACCTGCTGGAAGTCAACTATATCGGCAGCAAGGGCTCGCGCCTATTTCAGCGCGTGGAAGAGAACCCCTTCCAAGGCTGGAACGCGAACTGCGTGGCCAATCTCTTTTCCTTCTACAATTCCATCATCGTGAACCCCGGCCCGCCGCCGGTTTCGATTTTGAACCTGGCAGTGCCCGGCCAGTGCCGTTACGACCGCATTGACAACTCGCACGGCGATATCACCAAGATCACCAACGGCGGAAGTTCCAGCTATAACGCCCTTCAGATCAGCTTCACCAAGCGCTGGAGCAATGAGAAATACTTCGGCAATTTTGCGTTCACCACGGCCTACACCTGGAGCCATTTGATCGACAACACCAGCGAGATTTTCGGCCCGGGATTCATCACCTTGAGCCCTGGCGACATCCAGAGCGGGACGTCGTCGTCTGGAATGGGGATGGGCACGCCTGGGTTCCCCTCGATCGGCCTGCTTTTTGACCCCTTGGCCAACGCCCCGGTGGAATCCATCACCCCGCTGGCACAGACCTACAATTCCACCACCGATTCGGAACGCGGCAATTCTTCGTTTGACCGGCGGAACCGATTTGTAGCCAGCTTCCTGTGGGAGCCTTTCCCCAAGAGGAATGTGTGGCTGCGCGACTGGCAATTCAACGGCATTTACACCTACCAGTCGGGCCAGCCGTTTACCCCGCTGAATGCCGCGCCGCTGAGCGCGTGCGCGGACACGGACGGAAGCGGCGTGCTGAGCAACTCCCGGCCGGACATCGGCAACAAAAAGATGCCGCTGAACACAGTGGCGCTCCTGGCGGATCCCAACTGCCTGGATATCTCTCAGGGCTACGACATTTTCAAGGGTACTACGGAAGTGGCCATGGGCGTGACCCCGGCGGAAGCCGCCACCATGGCGCACTTTGTGCAGCGGCCGCTTTTCGCGAACGGGACCATTCCCAATCTCACCCTGGGGACGGTGCCCACGGTGGCGCCGAATCCGTCCTACGTCAACGGGTCCGGGGCAACGGTAACCTTCCCGGCCGCGCTCTACGCTGGAACTGCCGGGCGCAACATTCTGGTGGGACCTCCGATCAATAACTTTGATTTCTCAGTGATCCGGAACATCAAGCTGACGGAAAGGTTCACTCTGCAAGCTCGCGCCGAGTTTTTCGACCTGTTCAACCACCCGATTCCCGGGTATTTCAACGGGAGCCCGTACATTAACAACGCCTCCGGAGCGACCGCGTTTGCCTACAACGCGAGCCGCACGGGCGCGGCCATCACCGGCGGAATTCCTGAAAATGCCATCGACGCGTTCAACCAGATCAATGGCGCGAAGACGTTTTTGACCAAGGACGCCATGAATACCAGCAGCCGGCGCATCCAGTTCGGCTTGAAGCTGATCTTCTAGCCCGCGGCCACGGCCCGTCACTGAAACGGCCCGCCCCGAATTCCCCGGGGCGGGCTGTTGTGTTTCCGGCGGTGGATTCGAGCGGTGACCGCGGATCGAATCCGGGAACGCGGCGCCCATTGCTGGCTGCTTTCTCCCCCGGGCCGAAACTTTGTCTGCGCCTTGCAGATGAGCGCGGGACGCGGCGGGACGTTCCAACTGAATCTCTCGAGCAGCCCGCGGTGCACTCCCTATCCGGAGGTACGGCGGCGGCACTTCCGCGAGGATTCCGCAGCTTCTGAATCCCGCCCACCGGCAGGGCGGCGAGAGGGATTACTGGGATTCGAGGCTGTGGATTCAGATCGCGAGGGCTGACCCTGGCGAGGCAGAGGAAAGACTCTGCGGGAAGAAGCGAGGAAGCGGCGAATCAGTTCACTCGAACGGTGACCGCTGCGCTGGTCTTGACGGGCTGACCATTCACCTTGGGGGCGTCAAAGTGCCAGCCGCCTTTGGCCGCGGCGACGATCTTGGCGCCCGCGCCGGCATCGCCCACCAGAACGCTGCCGTCGGTGACTCGTCCGTCGGTGTCAATCTTCACCAGCACGCGCCACTCGCCCTTGGCGATGTCGTCGAGCGAGAGTCCGCAGTTCGAGCCGGCGGAGAGTTGGAGCGGACCATCCAGGAACGGCTGGGCCAACTCCTGGCCGGGCTTGAAGGGCGCGGTGTATTTCTGATGGGCAATCTGGCCGACGGTGCACGCCGCGGTCTTCATGCCGCGCTCTGCGCTGTCAATCTCCGAGCGATACGGGCTGGGATCCACGCCCAGGCCCTGCAAATCGGAGAGCTTGGCGCGAGCGTCGGCGAACTTGTGAGCGTCCTTCAGTTTGCGGATGTCCGCCAAGGTGGTGTCGATCTTGCGCTGCTGCTCGGCCTTGGCGGCTGCGGCCTTGTCTGACTCCTCCTTGGCGGCCTTATCGATTTCCGCGATGGCCTTGCCCACCTGGGTGGAAAGGGTGCGCGCGTCCCCGGCGTGACGCCCGCCCGCGCTGGCGATGGCGTCGAAAGTGGCCTTGGCGCCGAGCAGCGCGTTCTTATCCCTGCTGTTGGCCTGGGACTGCGCCTGCGCGAACTGAGCATCCAGCTTGCGTCCGGCTTCGATCTGGTTGCGCAGGCTGGGCACCTCGTCCTTGTGGGCCGCACCCTCACCCAGTCCCTGGAGCTCGTCCAGGTTTTTCCCGGCCTGGTCCCACTGGCCGTTGGCGATGGCACCGTTGGCGGAATCAAAGAGATCATTGGACTTGGTGAGCGTGGCGCGAAGGGCCGCATTGTTCTGAATCTTCTCAATCTGCGCGTTGTCACCTTTGATGGTGGTGAGGAAACTCTCGTTCAGGTTCTTCGACTTGACGAAGTTCTCGGCCTCCAAGAGCTTTTTCTTGCCTCCGTCATAGTCGCCCTTGGCCGCGGACTTCATCGCCTGGCTGATCAGATCGGTCGCCTTCTTTTCGTCCGGAGAAGGACCGGTGGGCACCACCGGCTTTTCGACCACGGCAGGCGGAGGCTGCGTGGGTGAGGTGGTGCCGCCAGGGCTGGGCTGGGAGGATGTAACGGGAGCCGGCTGGCTGCTTTCCGTGGTGGGCTGCGACTTCTTGCCCATGAACATGTACACAGCGCCGCCAATCACCGCTACAGCCACCACACCCCCGATAATCATGCCCATGCCGCCGCCCTTTTTCTCCGCGGGCATGGCCATGGGTTCTTCAAAGGTGGTCTTTCTGGGAGCAGCTTCCTTCTTTTCCTCCACCGCCGGAGCGGAGGACTTGGGCCGTTCGACCACGGGAGGAGCAGCGGAGGCGGCCGGGGCCAAAGCCTGGGCGGGCGCCTTGGTCTCCTTGATCTCCGGCACCGCGGGCGCGGCAGCCACCACGGGTGGTGCAGCGGCGGGAGTTGCCGCCTTCTTCTCTTTCTCCCGTTCTTTCTGCTTCCGCTCCTCTTCTTTTCTTCGCTCTTCTTCCTTCTTACGATCCTCTTCCCTCTTGCGCTCGGCTTCCCTTCTCTGCTCTTCCGCGCGCTTTCGTTCTTCCTCGCGCTTGCGCTCTTCTTCGCGTTTCTGTTCCTTCTTGTCGAGCTTCTTTTCTTCCTTAGGAGGCTTAATCGTGGTCTTTTCTTCGACCGGAGCCTTCACCTTGGTCTGCTCATCCACCGGCGGCGTGATGGTGGTGACCTCTCCCACGGGAGGAATGATGGTGGTCTTCTCTTCCACTGGCACCGGTGGAGCCACGGTGGCGGCATTGACGGCAACAGGCGCGAGAGCGGGCGGCGCGGGAGCGGCGGCCGGAGGCGCCTTGAACTTGGTGGTCACCTCGTCGAAGGGTTCCGGACGGAAGACCCGCGTGGCGCCGCCGGCGTCGGGCTCTGGCCGCGGGGTGGAAAGCCGCGGGCCGATGCCGGCGACGCGGGTGGCTCCGCTGCCCTCATCTGCGCCCTGCACCGGCTTGCTGCGCATCAGCGTCAGCTCTTCCTTGTTGGGAACCCGGTGATCCTCTGCGGCGCGCAAGAGCGCCGGGACGCGGGGATCCATGATTTCGTCCCGGTCCAGAAGGCGCAAAATCTTGGCGGCTTCGTCGAATTTCTTGGACTCGATCAGGTCAATGGCCTTCAGCGTCTGCTCGTCGTGATTGCGGCGCTGATCGCGGATGGTCCGCTCCTGCTCGGCCATCTTGATCAGCTTGGTGAGGTCCGTGTCCTTGCCGGTCTGTCCCGCGGTGGTTTTGCCGAGTTCGATGGCTTCGGTCAGGTCGCCGCGCTCGATGGACTGCTTCATGGCGCGCAGGCGGTCATCCAGGAGCTTCTGCCGCTGGCGCTCCTTGGCTTCCTTCTGAAGGGTGGTGACCTGCTCGAGGCGCTGTTTGAACTCCGCGTCGCCGGGAAATTCCTTAAGCGCCTGCTGGCAGGTGGTAATGGCCTTTTCCAAGTCTCCGGCCTGGACCAGGTTGTTGATTTCCTGCTGGCGGGCCTGGCGCTTGCGCAGCGTTTCCTGCTGGGACTGCTGGGCGCGGGCAAATTCCACCAAGCGGCTCAACTCGAAGTCGCCCGCAAATTCCTTCAGCAGGTGCTCGCCGCTGGCGATGGCCTCCTGGAACTTCTCTTCGCTGACCAGCTTTTTGAGGCCCTCGACTTCCTTTTGGAGCCGCAGTGTGCGGGCGTGCTGCTCGCGCTCCTGCACCACCAGGTCGCGCAGCTTCACGGCCGCGGACTCATTGGGGTAGCGCTGCAGGAGCAGGTCCAGCCCGGCCTGGGCCTCGTCGAAGGATTGCGCGGTGAGCAAACGGCGCGCTTCCGCCAGGGCCTTCTGGATTTCGTCCTGGGACTTGTCGGCCTTCACCGCCTCCAGGAGCTTCACCACTTCGCTTTCGCCCGGGAAGCCCTGCTGCAGTTCCTCGAGAGTCTTCAGGGCTTCGTCGAATTGCTGGCTGGTCCAGAGTTTGCGCGCCTTTTGCACGCCGTCGGCCAATTGCTTGCGCTTGCCGCGGCGCTCCTTCTCCTCGCCGATTTCCTTGCGCAGCAGCGCGGCTTCCTGGTTGTCGGGAGCCGCTTTCAGGACTTTTTCCAGGCTCTGCTCGGCCTCGGTGAGGCCGCCCTCGGCCAGGCGCTGGCGGGCCTCGCGCAGGCCGGTGGAAACCACCTGGGCCTGGATGGCGGCTTCCTGCACCTTGCCCAACAGTTCGCGCGCGGGCATGAAGTTGGAATCGAGGTGCAGCGCGGCGTCGGCCTGGCGGCGGGCTTCTTCGAAGTTTCCGGCGGCGAGCAGCTTTTCGGCTTCGCCCACCATTTCGTTCAGCTTCGGCGTCACCTCGCTGCGGCGGATTTCCGCATTCACCTTGTCGAGCAGCGTCTTGGCGTGCAGGTGAGAGGTGTCCAGGACCAGTGCCTGCTTCAGCAGTTCCTTAGCGCGCTGCAGGTCGCCGGATTTCAGCAGGTTTTCGCTCTGCGTGACCAGCATGCCCACGCTTTCCTGCTGCATGCGGCGGACGATAGGCTCGAGTTCGCCCAGCAGCTCGTCCATGTTCTGGTAGCGCTCGCCGGGCTCTTTCTTGAAGATCCGGCGCATCACATCATCGATTTCAACCGGAAGGTCCGGCCGCAGATCGCGGATGGACTTGGGCTCCTGGCTGACGATGGCGAACATCACCGCGGTGATGTTCCCGCCCTGGAACGGTTTGGTGTAGGTCAGGATCTCGTACATCATCACGCCCACGGCCCAGATGTCCGAGCGGCCATCCACCTTTTCGCCGCGAATCTGCTCGGGCGACATGTAGTCGATGGTGCCAATGAGCATGCCGGAGGACGTGGAAGAAGTGTCGGTGAGGCGGGCGATACCGAAGTCCACCACCTTGACGGTGCCCTCGTGGGTGACCACGATGTTGCCGGGCTTGATGTCGCGGTGGACGATGTTGCGCTTGTGGGCGTACTCCAGCGCGCGGCACACCTGCACGATGTAGCTCAGCTTGATGGACGCGGGCAACGGGGTGGCGCCGCCCTCTTGCTTCTCTTTCTCCACCATTTGCCCAAGGTCGTCGCCCTCGAGCAGCTCCATGGCGATGTAGGGAGTGCCGTTGTCTTCTCCCATGTCGTAAATGGTGACGATGTTGGGGTGCTGCAGGCCGCCCGCGGCGCGCGCCTCACGGTAGAAGCGCTCCAGCAGGTCCGGATTGTCAGTGAAATTTCCGGTGATGGTCTTGATGGCGACAGTGCGGCCGATGAAGGGATCCTTGCCGCGGTACACGATGCCCATGGCTCCGCGGCCCAGCTCCCCGATGATCTCGAATTTGCCGATCTTCTTTTGGATGGCCGCCAGCTCCGAGCTACACGTATCCTCTTATGCGCGCACACCCAGCGCGCTACACGTGGACAGGCCACACCTGCCCGGTGCGCAGATACACTACGCCTCGCCCACTTGTGTGGAATGGTGGCAAATCGCTATGGGAGTGTCAATGGCCCTAAATGGAACCGTACCCTGGTGCTACCTGCCGCTGGGAAGGGGCTTACTTCGGTACTAGAACTGGTCCCCGAGATTGCAGGAGTGAGCCGGGGGACACCGGTTACGCGAGGTCTTATTCCGCAGCCGCCACCCCTGACGCAGTGCTTCCCGGGCGGCGGGGCGACCCGCTCGGCTCGATCACGAAGTGAACTCTGCGGTACCGGGAGAAGCCTTCCCCCTGTACAATCCCCTGCGCGGCGATCCTGCTTGGCGGGAGCCGCGGGGCCGGGTGCGGCGCCGAAACGCGCCGGGGAGTTCCCTGCCCCATAGCCCACACCCGAACCACAGGACGATTCCGCAGATGAGCGACGAAACCAGGAAACTCACCGCTGAGGAAGAGCGCCTGGAGGAAGAGCGCGCGCGGCGCAAACACTGGAAGCGCTGGGGGCCGTACCTCTCCGAGCGGCAATGGGGCACGGTGCGAGAAGATTACAGCCCGCACGGCACGGCCTGGGAGTATTTCTCGCACGACCAAGCGCGCAGCCGGGCCTACCGCTGGGGGGAAGACGGCATCGGTGGAATCTGCGACCGGCACGGCCTGGTGTGCTTTGCGCTGGCCATGTGGAACGGGCGCGACCCCATTCTAAAGGAACGCCTGTTCGGGCTGACCGGGAACGAGGGCAACCACGGGGAGGATTCCAAGGAATACTACTTCTACGTGGACTCCACGCCTACGCACTCTTACATGAAGATGCTGTACAAATATCCGCAGCGGGAATTTCCCTACGCGCAACTGGTGGAGGAAGGCCGGCGGCGCTCGCGGAACGATCCGGAATTCGAATTGATTCACACCGGGGTGTTTGACGACGATCGCTACTTCGACGTGATCGTGGAGTACGCCAAAGCGGCGCCGGAAGACATTCTAATCCGCATCACGGTGGAGAACCGCGGGCCGGAACCCGCGGGACTGCACCTGTTGCCGACGCTTTGGCTGCGCAATACCTGGGTATGGAACGATCTGCCCAAGATTTCGGGGATCTCCGTGCTTGAGGAGCGCGAGAACTCGCATGTACTGGAAATCCACGATGAGTATTACGGCAAGCGCTGGCTCTACTGCGAGCACCCCGGCGAGGACGAAGACAAGCCGCGGCCGGAACTGCTGTTCACGGAGAACGAAACGAATGCGGAGAAATTGTGGGGACTGCGGAACGCCGCGCCTTACGTCAAGGACGGCTTCCACGATTACCTGATCCACAGCCGCAAAGAGGCGGTGAATGCGGCGATGACGGGAACCAAGGCGGCCATCTGCTACCGGCTGACGGTGCCGCCCGGAGGATTTGAAGTGATCCGGCTGCGCCTTTCCGACCAGGGCGACGCCACTCCGGTGTTCGGTCCCTGGTTCGAGGAAACGATCGTCCGCCGCATTGACGAGGCCGATGACTTCTTCGCCAAACGCACCGGCCGCTGCCAGATGGACGATACCTGCGAGGTGCAGCGGCAGGCGTTTGCGGGCATGCTGTGGTCGAAGCAATTTTATGGATACGACGTGCGCACCTGGCTGGAGGGCGATTCCGCCATGCCGCCTCCGGCTCCGGAACGGAAGCGAGGGCGCAACCGCACCTGGACCCACCTGTACAACTCCGACGTGATCTCCATGCCGGACAAGTGGGAATACCCGTGGTACGCGGCCTGGGACCTGGCCTTTCATTGCATCCCGCTGGCGCAGATTGATCCGGACTTCGCAAAAGAGCAACTGCTGCTGTTGCTGCGCGAATGGTACATGCACCCCAACGGGCAACTGCCGGCCTACGAATGGGCGTTCAGCGACGTGAATCCGCCGGTGCACGCCTGGGCCGCGTTGCGCGTGTACAAGATCGAGCGGCGCTTCCGCGGCGAGGCGGACTTCCAGTTCCTGGAAAAAATCTTTCACAAACTGCTGTTGAACTTCACGTGGTGGGTGAACCGCAAGGACCCGGAAGGCATGAACGTTTTCGAAGGGGGCTTCCTGGGCCTGGACAACATCGGGGTCTTCGACCGCTCCGCGCCGCTGCCCACCGGAGGGCACATCGAGCAGTCCGACGGCACCAGTTGGATGGGCATGTATTGCCTGAACATGCTGGCCATCGCGCTGGAACTGGCGGCGCGGGATCCCGCGTATGAAGACGTGGCCAGTAAATTCTTCGAGCACTTTGTGCACATCGCTCACGCCATGCACGACCTGGGCAGCGAGGGCCTGGCGCTGTGGGACGATGAAGACGGTTTTTACTACGACGTGCTGCACCTGCCGGATGGGCGGCGGCATCCCATGAAGGTTCGCTCGATGGTAGGGCTGACGCCGCTCTTTGCGGTGCAAATCCTGGAACCCTACATCATGGCCAAGCTGCCGGGATTTGCGCGGCGCATGCAATGGTTCCTGGACAATCATCCGGACGTGCCGGACCACATTGAAGGCACGCGCACGGGAAAGCAGGGCGTGCGGCGCTTGCTCTCGCTGGTGAACCGCGGGCGGCTGGAGCGGATGGCGCGCTACCTTCTGGATGAAAACGAGTTCCTTTCTTCCTATGGGGTGCGAGCGCTCTCGCGGTTCCATCGGGACCATCCCTACGAGCTGAGCGTGAACGGGGCGGTCCACCGCGTAAATTACGAGCCGGCGGAGTCCTCTTCCGGACTCTTCGGCGGCAACTCCAACTGGCGCGGGCCCATCTGGTTTCCGGTGAATTACCTGCTCATCGAGGCGCTGCAGAAATTTCACCACTACTACGGGGACGATGTGAAAGTGGAATGTCCCGTTGGCTCCGGGCGGATGATGAACCTGTGGGAAGTGGCCACAGAACTTTCGCGGCGGCTGATCCGCATCTTCTTGCGGGATGCGAGTGGAAGGCGCGCCGTGTTTGGCGGCACTGAAAAATTCCAGCGTGACCCCTACTGGCGGGACCTGGTTCCCTTCTACGAATACTTCCACGGCGATAACGGCGCGGGCATTGGAGCGAATCATCAGACCGGATGGACCGGGCTGGTGGCGAAACTGATCGAGCAGAGCGGCGTGTAACCACGATGGGTGAATTCCAGCAGCTCTTGCGGCGACTGCCGCCGCTGCCTTCGGCCGCAGACTTCGGCCGCGAAGTGTGCGGAGAAATAGCCGCGGCCGAGGCGCGCGAATGGCTGGTGGCCAACGGCATCGGCGGTTTTGCCTGTGGGACCGTAGCAGGCAACGTGACCCGGCGCTACCACGGCCTGCTGGTGGCGGCGTTGCGCCCGCCGGTGGGTCGTACCCTGCTGGTTTCCAACGTGGATGCGACCGCGGAATACCTGGACGATCACTTTCCGCTGACTCCCCAGCGGTGGTGGAATGCGGGCCGCGCCTCCGTGGCCACGGAGGGCGGACAAAAACACATCGAACGGTTCCGCCTGGAGGGCACCACGCCGGTGTGGAGTTTTGCGCTGGCGGACGCGCTGGTGGAGAAACGGGTGTGGATGCAGCCCGACGAAAACACCACCTATGTGGTGTACACCCTGGCGCGGGCCAGCGCTCCCCTGCGGCTGGCGTTGAAAGCGCTGGTCAATTACCGCGACTACCACTCCGGCACGCACGCTGGAAACTGGTGGATGAACGTGGAGCCGGTGGCGCGCGGCCTGCGCATCACGGCATTTGAGGGCGCGACGCCCTTCTACCTGCTCAGCCAGCGCGCAGCCGCGGAACCAGCGCACGACTGGTATCGCAATTTTGATCTTCCCGCGGAACGACAGCGCGGCCTGAACGACCACGAAGACCATCTGCACGCCGGCAGCTTCCGGGCCACGCTGAACGCAGGGGAATCCGTGGGCCTGGTGCTGAGCACGCGGCCGGACCCGGTGCTGGAGCCGGCGGCGGCCTACGCGGAGAACACCGCGCGGCAGAAGGATTTGCTAGACCGCTGGACTCGAGACCGGGGGACGGAAGATCCACGGCAAGGAATGGAGACGCCGGATTGGATTCGCCAGCTCGTGCTTGCCGCGGACCAGTTTATCGCCGTGCGTCCACTCGCGGACGACCCTGGAGCGAAAACGGTCCTGGCCGGCTTCCCGTGGTTCACTGACTGGGGCCGGGACACGATGATCGCGCTGCCCGGCCTGACGCTCTCCACCGGCCGGCCGGAGATTGCGCGCAGCATCCTGCGCACGTTTGCCCGGTTCGTGGACGGAGGGATGCTGCCGAATTATTTTCCGGACGCCGGCACGGCCCCCGAATACAACACGGTGGACGCGACGCTCTGGTTCTTCGAAGCCGCCCGGCAGTATTACCAGGCCACGCGCGACGGAGAATTCCTGCGGGAGATTTTTCCGGTGCTGGAAGACATCGCGGAGCAGCACCGTCGCGGAACGCGGCACCGGATTCACGTGGACCCCGCCGACGGCCTGCTCTATGCCGGGGAGACCGGGGTGCAGCTGACCTGGATGGACGCGCGCGTGGGCGACCGGGTGATTACGCCGCGCATCGGCAAACCGGTGGAGATCAACGCACTGTGGCATAACGCCTTGCTGGCGCTCGGGGAGTTCGCGGCCGCGATGGGCAAAGACCCGTCGGGCTGGAACGGACAGGCGCAGCAAGTGCGCGCGAGCTTCCAACGCTTTTGGAACGCGCCGGAGGGCTGCTGCTACGACGTGCTGGACGGCCCGCAGGGGCACGAAGCCGCGGTGCGGCCGAATCAGATCTTCGCCGTTTCCCTGCCCCAATCCCCGCTCAGCGTGGAACAACAGGCGGCGGTGGTGGAGACGTGCGCGCGGCGGCTGGTGACCTCGTTTGGATTGCGCAGCCTGGCGCCGGGAGAGTCCGGTTACGTCGGGCATTACGAGGGCGAGCCTGCGGAGCGCGACGGCGCGTATCACCAGGGCACAGTGTGGGGATGGCTGGCGGGCCCGTTTGCGTTGGCCTGGCTGCGCGTGCACAAAGACCCGGCGCGGGCGCTCGAATTTCTGCAACCGATGGAGCACCACGTGCACAGCGCGTGCGTGGGCAGCATCAGCGAGATTTTTGACGGCGACCCGCCCTTTGGGCCCTGCGGCTGCTTTGCCCAGGCCTGGAGCGTGGCGGAGGTGCTGCGCGCCTGGACGGAGATTTCACGCGCGCGAGGTTTGACCATTGCGCAATAACAGAGAGCGTGGCAGACCTACGACGGACAGGCTAAAAGCCTGTCCTACAGCGCGGCATGGCGCGATTCGGTGAGCGAGTAAAAGACGGGGACCATCAGCAGGGTGATGAACGTGGATAGCGTGAGGCCGCCGATCACCGCCAGGGCCAGCGGCTTCTGAAGTTCCGCGCCCGAGCCGATGCCCAGGGCCAAGGGCAGCAAGCCGAACAGCGTGCAGAGGGTGGTCATCAGGATGGGCCGCAGGCGGATGGTGCCCGCGGTGACCAGCGCGTCCTCCAACGGCAGTCCCTGATCTTCCCGCAATTGCAGCACGTACTGCATCAGGATGATTCCGTTCTTCACCACCAGTCCGACCATCAGGATGATGCCCATGAACGAAGAAACATTCAGCGCCGTCCGCGTGGCCCACAGGGCCAAAAATACGCCGAGCAGCGAAAGCGGCGCGGCGGATAGAATCAGAAACGCGGGGCGGTAGCGCCGGAACTGCGCCACCAGCACAGTGAACACCGCGGCCACACCCAGCGCCAGGACGCCCAACAGGCTGCGGAACGCTTCCTGCTGGCTTTCGTATTGGCCCCCGATCTCATAGGTTACGCCGACGGGAAAGCGCACAGCGGAGAGAACGTGCTGGACATCCCGGATGGCGCTGCCCAGGTCTCGGTTCTCGAGCCGTCCGGTGAGTGTGACCATCAGGCGCTGATTTTCGCGCAGCAACTGGCTCTGGCCGACGGCCTGCTCGATGGTGGCCAGGCCGGAAAGCGGCACGATCTGCTTGGCCGGAGTGACGATGGGAAATTGGCGCACGTCCGTGTCGTTGTAGCGGAAGGAATTGGGAAAGCGCACGCGGATGCCCACGGTGCGGTCGCCCTGTCGCAGAAACGTGGAAGTGGCCCCGAGCAATCCCGCCTGGGCCTGCTGGGACACCTGTTCGATGGTCATTCCCAGGCGGCCCGCAGCCACCGGGTCCACATGGATCACGATTTCCGGATTGCCTTTCTGGATGCCCTTGAAGTCCACCAGACCCGAGATTTTCTGGAGCTTCGGACCGATCTCATCGGCCAAAGACTCGAGTTGGGCCGGATCGTTGCCGAAAAGCTTTACCTCCACCGGCTCCGGGGAGCCCTGCAAATCGCCGAGCATGTCCTGGAGAATCTGGGTGAATTCGATATCGATGCCCGGGACCGAAGCCTCAATCTGGTGGCGGAGACCGGAGATGATCTCGTCAATGTCTCGCTTCCGCTTCGAGCGCGGCCGGAGTTTCACTAGAATGTCGCCTTTGTTCTGCTGCGTGGCGAAAAGGCCCATTTCCGCTCCGGTGCGGCGCGAAAACGCTGCCACTTCGTCGGTCTTCGCCACCAGCGCCTCCATCTGGCGCACCAGGCGGTCTGTCTCCGAGAGCGAAGTGCCCGGCGGGGTCAGATAGTCCAGCACAAAGCCACCTTCATCCATTTCCGGAAGGAAGTCCGTCTCCAGCCGGGTATAGGCAAACACGCCCAGCAAAACCAGCGCCACCGCCAGGATTCCCACGATCCGCCGGCGCGCAAGCGCCCAGCGCAGCGATCGGGCATAGAGGCGGTTCAGCGGCTCGACGAAGGATGCGGAGCCGTGACGGAAACTTTGCGGAGAGAGGAATCGTTCAGAGAGCAGCGGGATCAGCGTGACCGCGAAAAACAGAGAGAGCAGCACGGAAGCGGCCAGGGTGACGCTGAGCGCGGAGAAGAAATCGCCGACGATGCCCGTGAGCAGCCCCAAAGGAAGAAACACGACCACGGTAGTGAGCGTCGAACCCACCACCGGGCCGAACAATTCCTGCGTGCCGATTTCCGCGGCTCGTTGCGGCGGCTCGCCCCGGCCCAGATGGCGATAAATGTTCTCCAGCACCACCACGGCATCATCGATCACCAGGCCGATGGAAACCGCCAGGCCGCCGAGAGACATCAGGTTCAGGGTGCCTTTGAACAAGGAGACAAAAAAGAAGGTACTGAGCACGGTCACCGGCAGAGTGACCGCCGCGACCAGCGTGGTTTTAATTTCCCGCAGAAATACATAGAGAACCAAAGCGGCCAGCAACCCGCCCAGCAGGATCGCGTCGCGCACGCTGCCCATGGATTCCTCTACAAACTCTGCCAGATCGTAAACGATTTCCAGGTGCAGCGTGGCGGGGATGGCGGAGCCGGGATGGCGAGCAATTTCGCGCACCTGGCGGGCAATCTCCAGGATGTTGCCCCCGATTTGCCTGGCGATGCTGATGAGCGCGGCGGGATGCCCGTTGCCGGAAATCAGGATCAGACGGTCCGCGGTCCCCTCGCGCACCTCCGCCAGGTCGCGCAGGCGCACGGGGACGTTGTTTTCCACGGCCACTACGGTGTTTCGGATCTGGTCCAGGTCTGTAAATAAACCGGAGGTGACAACCAGAAATTGCGAATAGTCCTTGTCCAAGCGGCCAACGGAGGTCACCTGGTTGGTGGCACGAAGCCTGTCGGCGATTTCGGTGAGCGCCAAGCGGTGCGCCAAGGCGCGCTGGGGATCCACAATTACTGAAATCTCGCGAGTATCCGTGGCCTGTACCTCGACGCGGCTCACCCCGGGTACGCGCGTAAAAATGGGGCGCAGGCTGTAGTAGGCAAAGTCGCGCAGCTCCGAACCGGGGGCATTTCCGGAAAGGATGAGGCTGAAAATGGGAAAGACGGCAGGAGTGACGCGCTCGACCGCGATTTCTGTTTCGGCGGGCATCTCGCCGCGGGCTTCACTGACGCGCGCCTGGACCAATTGCAGGGCGTATTGCATATCCATGTCCGGCGAGAAGAGCACGTAGATTTCGCTGGCGCCGCGAATCGTCTTGGAGCGGATGCGGCGCACACCGAGCACGGTGCTCACCGCCTCCTCGATGGGCCGGGTGACCGTCAACAGCACGTTTTCCTGCGGCTGGTCGCCGGCATGCACCAGCACCAGGATGCGCGGGAAGGCCAGTTCCGGATAGATGTTGCTCGGCAGGCGGAACAGGGACAGCAGCCCGGCAGCAACCAGAAAGGCGGAGAGGAGCCAGACGGCGCGGCTATTGCGCTGAGCAGCGCGGACGATGTTCATAAATGGACTTTGACCTTCGCGCCGTCCGGCAAGCCATAACCGCCGCCAAGCACCACGGTATCCCCCGGCTGCACCTGGCCGGAAAGCTCCACCCGATCCGGAGTTTCGATCCCCAGGGTGACGGGAATTTCGTGGACCGAGCCGCCCTCCACCTTGTACACGAGGGTCTTGCCCGCTTCGTCGCGATACACCGCCTGGCGCGGGACCACCAGCGCGTTTTCGTGGGTTTCCAGAGGCACCAGGGCCGAAAGGTACATGCCGTAGCGCAGCTTTGCGCCGGCATTGGCAATCTCGATGCGCACCAAACCGATGTTGGTGGCCGGGTCCACCGCCGGGGAAATGGCCACCACGCGGCCGGCAAATTGTGCATCCGGGAATGCGTCCGAGGAAATCTCGAGCTTCTGACCCACGTGGATGCGGCCCAGGTAATTCGCCGGCACATTGGCGAAAAGCTCGACGGAAGAAAGATTGGCGACCTGAACAATGGGCTGGGCCGCAGTTCCGTCCACGGCTTCACCGGCGCTCATCAGGCGCTTCACCACGGTGCCGTCGAGAGGAGCGGCCACCTCCGTGCGGGCGAGCTGCAGCCGCGCGAGGGCCACGGCCGCCTCTGCCTGACGCACGGCAGCCTCGCTCACCTTCTGCTGGGTGCGCGCCTCTTCCACTTCCTTGCGGGCGGAAATGCCGCCACCAAAGAGCGTTTCCTCGCGTTCGAGGGCCAGGCGCGCGTTTTCCTGCTGGGCGCGCGCCTGCTGCGCAGCCGCGTCCGCCTGCTGGAGCTGGTCGCGGTACGGCCGGTCGTCGATCTTCGCCAGCACCTGGTCCTTCGTGACCATGTCGCCTTCGGCCACGCGAATTTCAGCAATTCGCCCGGCCACCAGCGAGCTGACACGTACGTCGCGGTTCGGAGGAGCATTCACCGTGCCGTTGACGTTTAAGGCGCTGGAGATGGGACCGCGCTCGATTTTCGTCACGGTCACCTCGGCAACGGTTTCGACCTTCGCCCCTTCCTCATCCGAAGCCGCCCCGCGGGAGCATCCCACCAGGCAGACCAGCAAGCCGAGCCCTGCCAGCGCCCGCCAATGGCTGCCAAACGACATCCAACTGCGCGCGCTGTACATGGTGTGGCCGTTCCTCCTCAGTCCAGTCCCGAGCCGGTGATTTCTTCGAGCGCGGCAAATGCGCTCTGGAGTGCGCCAAGACTATCCAGATAGTTCTTCTCAATTTCCTGGACGCTGCGCTGGGCCTCCAGCACCGTGAGCAGATTGGCTTTCCCGGCGCGATAACTCTCTTCGGCCTGCTGCTCCACGCGCTCCGCGGCCGGGCGCAAAGTGTCCCGGTACAATTCCACCTCTGCGCGGCGCGCGTCCCACTCGTAATAGGCGGCCTGCACCGCTCCGGAAACACTGCGGCGTACGGCCGCAGATTGCAACTCCAGGAAACGCTGCTGGGCGGAAGACTGCTGCAATTCCCCCTGGTTGCGGGAAAAAATGGGAAGGTTCATCACCAGGCCTTCATGGTGGCCGGCGCGGAAATCGGGGGCCGCGTTGAACACGCCGCCCACGACCACACCCAGATCCGGAACGCGTTCTGCCCGCAGCAAGGCTGCGCGGGCCTGCTCGACGCGCAATTCCTGGGTCAGATGTTCCAGTTCTGAGTTGGATTGATACGCGCGATCGACCAGGTCAGTAAGCGGCGGAACCGGAGCGGCATCTTCGAGCCGCGTCTCCAGCTTCCAGACGGTTCTCGCAGGCTCATTGAGCAGCGCGCTCAATCGCTCCTGACTGACTGTTTCCTGCTGGCGGGCAACGCGCAACTCCACCTCTGCGCGGGCCACTTCAAGCTGTACCTGATTCACCTCGAGTTGCGCCACATCGCCGGCCTGGAAGCGCTGCCGGGCAATTTCACCAAGGCGCTGCGCCAACTGAAGCACACGGGCGCGGCGCGCGGTCTCTGCGGCCAAGCCGGCCACGGTAAAGTAGGCTTCGCGCACGGCGCGGCGCACCTGGCGCTCGATGGAAGCGATCTCCACGTCGGTCAAAGTCTGCTCTTGCCGGGCGATGTCCGTGCGGCGGGCGCGCTTGCCACCGAGTTCGATGGGCTGGGTGATCAAGAAGGTTTCATGCGGGGCGTCCCGGCTAGCTTCAAAGTCCAGGCTGGGATTGGGGATTTGGCGGGCCGCGCGGATTCCGGCCAGGGCGAACGCGCGCCTCTGCCGCGCGGCCATGAGGTCCAAATTTTGCCGCGCCGCCAGTTCCAGGGCTTGCTGCAGGGTGATGGGGCGCGGTGGCGGGCCAGCGGGAGCCGGGGTTTGGGGCCAGACGGCCGGCAACCCAGAGAACAGCAGGAGCAAGGGAATGCCCAACAGCTTCAAATGTCCCCCCCGACCCGATGGCCTTCGAAACGCATGAAACATAGAGGGTTCAATATTGGAAGTCAACGCGGTGCGGCCCAACCGCGAGAAGTGATAGGCGGCGCCGGGGGGAGAGGTTGCAGCGGCGAACCACCACGGAATCGCGGCAAGAGGTCAGCGGCCTGGGATCCCGCGCGCTGGGGCGAAAACCCAGCCGGGTCAAACTCCGCCGCGCCTGCTCACGCGAGGGAAGAAAGCGAAAGGCCCGCTCCAACAGAGTCGGAGCAGGCCCCGTTCTTGGAACGCCTCAGAGGCTGGTTACGTTCTCGGCCTGGAGACCCTTCGGGCCTTTTTTGACCTCGAATTCCACGGCCTGACCTTCGGCGAGCGACCTGTACCCCTCGGCCTGGATGGCCGAGTAATGCACAAAGACGTCTTCGCCGGACTGACGGGTGATGAAGCCGTAGCCCTTCGATGCATTAAACCACTTCACGGTGCCTTGTTCTCTCACTGCGATGGTTCCTTTTCTGGGTGTTAGTAGTTTGTGACTCGTGAACGCCTCCAGCCGTTACCAACAAAAAAAGGCCGCAGGTCACCCTGCAGCCTCGTTGAACGTATCCAAAAGGTCCCACAAGAACATCAAACCCGTAAAAAGGCTACCAGAACCAAAGCCGGGCTTCCAAGCAAAATTTGGTGACCCGCATCACGCCCGCCGCTGTCCGTATCTGCGACGCGCATTCCCAGGAGCGGGATGAAGCCCCAGCGGCGGTCCCCCGTCGGCGCCCGTATCCTGCATGAATCGAACCGGTTGCCGATCGTCCCATTGGCAGGCGTGGTGCATCCGGGTGCACCCGGAGGGTGCGGGAAGGGCGACGGGAAACGCAGGATTCGTACATAATGACAACCCAGATGAACCTTTCGACTGCGGAGCCACGTCCTATAGCGGTGAACCCGTTGCGCATTCTGATTGCTGAGGATCAGCCGGACGTTAGCGAAGCGCTGCGCCTGCTGCTGAAGGGGGCGGGCTACACCACGGAGTGGGCCAATTCGCCGGGGCGCGTGCTCGAGGCGCTTTCCCGGAACGCATTCGACGCTGTGCTGCTGGATTTGAATTACACCCGTGACACCACATCCGCGGCGGAGGGTTTTGAACTGATCCAGCGGCTGCGGGAACTGGACCACACCCTGCCGCTCATCGCCATGACCGCCTGGGGGAGTATCGAGATTGCGGTGGAAGCGATGCGCCGCGGCGCCGGCGATTTCGTGCAAAAGCCGTGGGAAAATTCGCGGCTGCTCTCCACACTCGAAAAGCAAATCGAGATCGGCCGCCAGGCGCGACAGGAGAGCGAGCGGCTGCGCCGCGAACGCGCCGAGCACCAGGAGGCCAGGGAGATTCAGCAGAGCCTGCTGCCCAAGACGCTACCGGAATTCGAGGGATTGGAAGTGGCGACGGACTGGCTGCCGGCGCGTGTGGTGGCCGGAGACTATTACGACGTGCTGAAGTTCAGCGCGACGCGCGCGGCGCTGTGTGTGGCCGACGTCTCCGGGAAGGGCTTGCCGGCGGCGCTACTGGTCTCCACCGTGCAGGCGGCGGTGCGGGCATTTGTGCACGAAACGGTATCTCCCGGAGCGTTGTGCGCGCGCGTGAACGCCATCCTGTGCAGCCATCACCTGGAAGGCCGGTTCGTGACGTTTTTCTTCGCATTGATCGACCGGGAAAGTGGAACGCTTACCTACTCGAACGCAGGACACAACGCGCCCATCCTGGTGCGCGGAGACGGCTCGCTCGTGCGGCTGCGCGAGGGCGGGCCCATCCTGGGAGAATTTCCGGATGCCCCCTTCGAGCAGGCGACCGTGCCGTTCGGCGCGGGAGACCGACTGCTGATTTTTACGGATGGGGTTTCAGAGGCGCACGGCCCCGGCGACGTGGAATTCGGCGAGAAGCGATTGGAAGGCTTGCTCCAGGACGCCCGCGGAGAAAGCGCCGCGGAGCTGCGGCGACGGATTTTGAGCGCGGTGCACGAATTCCGCGACCGGCCGCTGGAAGACGACGCCACCCTGCTGCTGGTTGCAGGGCATTGAAGGTGAATGGCGGATGAGGGTGTTGGGAGCGGACCGGCGCGCTGCCTGCGTGCGGACGGCCGGCGAAGGGTTCCTCTGCCATTCGAATCCGCCGGCTTCCTGATCCCGAGAATCGCCGCCAGCCCTTCCACCGCTTCCTCGCTTCCTCCCTCCCCCACTTCTCCGCTTGCCTGCTCCCCAGTCGCCGCAGCCACCAGAGAAGATGAAACCTTCAGCGGCAACCTCCAGTAAGACCTGATAGAAGGGGTTCCATGGAACTGCTGGAGCGGTTCGCGGCGGGAGACGTGGAGGCGTTCGAAACCCTGTTCCGGCAGTACCAGGGCGAGGTGTACGGCTGGATTGTGCGCATCGTTCGCAACCCGGCGGCCGCGGAGGATCTGACGGTGGAAACGTTCTGGCGAGTCTACCGGGCGCATGCGCGATTTCGTCCTGATGGAAGCTTTGGGGCGTGGGCGCGCAGGATTGCCACGAATGCCGCCTACGACCACCTGAGGCGTAGTAGGCACGAGCTGCAACTTCGGGATGACTACGCGGACTCGGAGCATCCGGATCCCGCGGTTCGCCGGGAGGCCGGACAGCGAATCGCACGCGCCTTCGGCGAACTGCCCGTACGGCTGCGGGCGGCCGCAACTCTGGCGCTCATTGAAGAGGAACCCTACGAGCGCATCGCCGAGGGATTGGGAATCTCCGTTGGCGGAGTGAAATCGCGGGTGTGGCGGGCCGTCCGGCTGCTGCGCAAGTCATTGAAAGGGGTGAGCGTGGAGCCATGAGCGAAAAAAATCATGAGGACCTAGGTAGGGCATTGCGCAATGCCCTTCCCCCAATGGGACAAGCGGAGTTGCAGCGAGACCTTTGGCCACACTTGTTGCGGCGGCTGGAGGAGCGGCCTGGCCGCGTGCCGTGGTTCGACTGGGCCCTGATTGCCTTGGTGGCCCTGTGGGCGCTTCTCTCGCCCCAGATGATTCCGATTTTGCTGTATCACCTGTGAAAGGCAGATGAGAAAAGGAGGAGGATATGAACCCGCATCCATACCTGCGAGCGTATATGGCCGGGATTGTGGTGCCGACCCTGTTCTTGCTGGTGGCCATCACGGGATTCTGCGTTGCACGCTACGGGTTCGCCGTGCCGATCCCCATCGAGCGGGTGATCGTGTTTCCGATGGCGATTGTCCCCAACCTGTTCGGGCTGTGGAATGTTTTTTA
>DATIYQ010000340.1:0-3087 GCA_035517515.1 Binatia bacterium | reverse complement strand
CTGCTGCATGACTTCGACTACGAGATGCACCCGGACGCGCCGGACCACCCCATGAAAGGGGAGCCGATTCTGGCCTCTCGCGGCATCCCCGAGGATATCCGGCGCGCCATCCTATCTCACGCTAACTATAGTGGCGTGCCGCGCGAGTCCGCTCTCGAAAAAACCTTGTTCGCCTGCGACGAACTGGCAGGGTTCCTCACTGCGGTTTCGCTGGTAAAACCGGGACGCTCGGTGCACGAGGTGGACGCCAAATCCGTGCGTAAGAAGATGAAAGATAAAGCCTTTGCGCGCTCCGTGAGCCGTGAGGACATGGTCAACGGAGCGGCGGACCTGGGTGTCGATTTGGACGAGCACATCGCCTTTTGTATCAATGCGATGCAGGCGAGGGCGGGCGAGCTGGGCCTGGGAGGCGCGCCCTCTCAAACCACCACGACATGAATCTCGCCGGGCCCGTGGACGCCGCGGACCAGGATCTGCTCAATATCGGCGGTACGGCTTGGGCCGGTGATGAGGACCATGGAGCTGGTCTGCTCGGCGGGGTGGGGCAGGATGGCCAGTAACTCGTCGAGCCCAGTTAAGAGCCGCTCGCGTTCGACAATGGCTATGTGCACCGGGGGCAGCAGGGAAATCAGGCGTGCTTCTTGAGGGCTGGCCAGAATGACCACCGTGCCGGTGTCGGCCAGAGCGTAGTCGGCTCCGGTGATTCCGCAGGCCGCGCTGGCGCAAAGAGTGCGCAGTTCTAGCGCATCCGTAATTCCGCTTTCGACGCCGGCGAGCGCCGTGATCCCGCATTCCCGCAGGACCGGGGCATTCGAAGCCACCGATTTTCGGCCCGCAAGTGCGGATTCGACGTAGGCCCGGGCATCGTCGAGCGAGGAGGCGCGATGAGTCTTTCCGGCAAGCGCCTCCACGCGCTCGCAGAAGACGGCGATGCGCGCTTCGACGCTGGCTTGCGGAACGTTCAAGCGGACCGGAGGCGGGTCTTCCACCGGCTGCCCCGCGCTGCGGCCCAGAGCCGTCCGCACCTTGTGGAGCACGTGTTCGCGCGACATCAGCGGCGCTCCCGCCACAATTGCCGGAAACTCTTTGCCGGCGCGGATGGTAAATCCCTCTGGCTGAGCCACGCATCCAATGGGGCGACTCTGATCCCCGATGGTGCGCGGCGCACCCAGCCTCCACCATCCGTGGAGGGCGCCAGCGACGCGGCCGCCGCCCCTGCCATTTCGTATAGCCGGGGGTGACGCATCACCCAGGCCCACACCCGAAATGCGAGCCGTTCCAGCCGGCTCGTACCTTCGCGTTCCTCTGCCTTTTTCACCTCGGAACGCAATTCCAGCAGAATTTTTGGAATGTCGATCTTCACCGGGCAAACTTCGGCGCACGCGCCGCAGAGGCTCGAAGCGAAAGGCAGGCCCGGCTCGTGATTCACCCCCAGAAATTGGGGGGTCAGGATGGCGCCGATAGGGCCGGAGTAGACCCAGGGAAAACTGTGGCCGCCGATTTTGCGATATACGGGGCAGTGGTTCAGGCACGCTCCGCAGCGGATACAGTATAGCGACTCGCGCTTGTCGCGATCGGCCAGGAGCTTTGTTCGCCCGTTGTCGAGCAGCACCACGTAGAATTCATCCGGCCCATCGATCTCCTCGCCTCGGCGCGGACCGGAAAGGAACGATGTGTACACGGTGAGGGGCTGGCCCGTGGCGCTGCGTCCCAGCACCTTCAGGAAGACCGCGAGGTCCTGCGCGCGCGGGATCATTTTCTCGATTCCCGCGATAGCGATGTGAACCTTGGGCGCCGAGGTGGTGAGCCGCGCGTTGCCCTCGTTTTCTACCAGCACGATGGCGCCCGAATCCGCCACCAGGAAATTGGCGCCGCTAATTCCGATATCCGCGGCCAGAAACTTTTCGCGCAAGACGGCGCGGGCGATCATGGTCTGCTTTTCGATGATGGTTTCCCGCGGCACGCCCAGGCGTTCGGTGAGCAGATCGGCCACCTGCTCTTTGGTTTTGTGCAGGGCGGGCGCCACGATGTGATAGGGCCGCTCGTGTGCCAATTGAATCAGGTATTCGCCGAGGTCGGTCTCGACCGATTGAAGCTGATGGTGTTCCAGCCGCTCGTTCAAGTCGACCTCTTCGGTGGTCATCGATTTCGACTTCACGATCAAGTGAGCCTGGCGCTCCTTGGCCAGGCCCAGGACGAAATCCGCGACCTCGGTGGCGCTCTTACAAAAAACCACCTTGCCGCCGTGCGCTATGACGTTGCGTTCGAATAGATCGAGGTAGTAGTCCAGATGGTCGATGGTGTGGCGCTTGACTTCATGGGCTTGTGTCCGCAGCTCCTGGAAGTCCGGGCAGACTTCCGCGTTGACCGCCTTGCGGCGCTTTTCCATGAGGCGGCCGGTTGCCGCAAAGATGGCTAGCTGCAGCTTGGGATCGGCGAGTGTCTGATGAATTTTTTCTTCAAAGACGGCGGACATGGGTCAGCGGCTGGCCAGCACTTCGGCAAGATGCAGGGTGCGGATGGGGAGGGCGGCGCGCGCGAGCGCCCCCTGGATCTGCATCAGGCAACTGGAATCGACCGAGACGACCGCCGACGCGCCCGTACGCACAATGGAATCGATCTTGGTGCGAGCCATGGCGCCTGAGACTTCAGCGAATTTCACGGAGAACGTTCCTCCAAAACCACAGCATTCCTCGGCGGCATCCATCTCCCGCAGCTCGAGCCCGCGCACGTGGCCGAGCAGGCGCCGCGGCCCGTCCTTGACCTTCAGCTCGCGCAACGCGTGGCAACTGTCGTGATACGTGACCACTTCGTTGAGCCGTGCGCCTACGTCGTCAACGCCCGCGACCTCCAGCAGAAAACGTGAAAACTCGTACACCTTGGGTTCGAGCCGGCGCGCCCGCTCCAAGTTTTCGGGTTCTTTCTCGAAGATGTCTTCGAAGTGATGGGCGATCATCGACGTGCATGATCCGGAGGGCACCACGACGTATTCGGCATCACAAAACACATCCAGAAAATGGCGCGCCACCTGCCGCGCCTCCTCGCGGTAGCCGCTGTTGAATGCGGGCTGCCCGCAGCAGGTTTGGC
>DATIYQ010000339.1:0-9982 GCA_035517515.1 Binatia bacterium | reverse complement strand
TTCGCCGAAATGATCGGCCTGTTCCGCACCACCTTCTTCTGAATGGGTGCGAAATTTTTACCTACACCCATCCCATGCGATCGCATTAAGCGCCACAGTTTCAATGTTTTGGCGACCGTCGTTTCGGCACTCAGCTTGCCTCAATTCGCTTTGGAGCCTGGAGGCTGGCGCCTGCGGGCACCACCCGCCACCCCGCCGCATTGCGCGGCTGGCGAGCCCGCCGTCCGGCGGCCGAAGAGCGAACCACCATGCCGCGAACTATCCCCATACTCGTTTGCGCCTTGCTGCTGCTGGCTGGCGCGCCAGCCCGCGCCGATGTCGGCGTGGTGCTGAATGAAGCGCTGGGCTCCGGCGGCGATCGCATTTCTGCCACCGGGCACAGCGCGGTGTATTTCTCGCGCATCTGCCCGGAGACGGCGGTGAAGTTGCGGTTCTGCCGCCCCGGGGAACAGGGGTCGGTCCTGAGCACCTACACGGGGTTCGGCGAATCCAGGCCGTATGAATGGAACATCGCCCCGCTCGGAGTCTTTGTATATGGAGAGGCCAACGCCAGCCAGTGGCCGCTCGTGGGCACCCAGAACATCAAATCGGCCATCGAGGCCGCATACCGGAAGAAATATCTCGCCGCGCTTTGCCCGGCGGAGTGCGGCGCAGACCAGAAGGCCGACTGGAGATACATGGCGGGCGCGGGACTTTCTCGCAATGTCTACATCTTCGTGGTGGAGACCACCGAGGAGCAGGACCGCGAGTTGATCGAGAAATTCAACCGCCTGCCGAACCAAAACCACTTTAATCTCCTGACCCGGAATTGCGCCGATTTTACCCGCGAGGTGATCAACACTTACTTCCCCCACGCTGCCGGCAAGGAATACCTGAACGATTTCGGCATGAGCAGCCCCAAGGCCATGGCCCGCTCGCTCACCCGCTACGCGCGGAAGCATCCGGAGTTGAAGTTTCACGTGCTGCACTTTCCCCAATTGCCGGGCACCCTCAAACGCAGCGGCACGGTCCGCGATGGCACCGAGCAGCTCTACCATTCCATTCTCTTCCTCGTGCCCCTGGCCGCCTTTGCGGATTATGTCCTGCCGGCGGCGTTGGTTTCTTACGAGATCACCGGGCGGCTCGATCCGGTAAAAGAATGGCAAGAGCACCCGACCATTGAAGAAGCGGAAATCTCCAGCCGCCTCAGAGAAGCAAAGGCGGAGCAGGACCGGGAGCAGCTCGCCGAATTGAAACGCGCGGACCGGCAGGAGCGCGAACGCGTGCTGGGCACCCGTAAGGTCTGGGAGTCCTATCGCCGCCAGTTGCACGCGCGGATCGAGCAGGCGGTCGAATCCGGCCTGCTTCCTTCCCCGGATGCCGTGGACAGCATCCTCCAGGAGCTGGAGAAGTCTGGGACGCCGCGGTTCGACGCCCGGGGTGGCCTATGGATGGATGTCGCCGAGGCGGGACATGTCTCGCGCCTGGGGCTCACCGCGCGCAATCTCCTCTCCCCGGAATCCGATCCGCGGCTTGCCTATCGGCTGATGCTGGCGCGCACTGACCGCATCCTGCGCGGTCCGAAGCGGGGGCGGGAAAGCCTGCTGCTGTTCCGGCGGAATTGGGCGCTGATGGAAGCAGCCGCCAAGCGGAACGCGGCGACCCTGGTGGTCCTTCGCCCTCCCGCCTCCCCTCCGCAGGAGCGCCCCGGCCCTCCTCCCGCCGACGATGCAGCCGGCGGAGATGACTGAGTGGCCGCTCGGGACTAAAATCATCCCGTGATGCCGCGCCATGCGATATTCCGGGCGAGCGGGCGCGGCCTGGGCCGTCTCCCGCTTTTCGCCTCGTAATTTCTGGTGCTCACGTCGGGAGCCCGCCCGGTGAACCGCAGCGTTGCGGCAACTGCCGCGGGGACGCTGAAGCCATCGCCGCCAGGAGGACTGACCTGCGACCGCCCTTGCGCTCCATGCTGCTGAATGCCTGGCGGGGCCGCTGCCCCCGCTGCCGCCAGGGAACGCTCTTCCGCGCCTGGCCCAATCAGGTGCTGCCACAGTGTCCGGTGTGCGCGCTTCCTTACTTCCGCGAGCCGGGTTATTTCGTTGGTGGCATGGTGGTCACCTATATCCTGGCCCTGCTGGTGATTGTGGTCGTCTCACTGGTGCTCTTTTTCCTCGTGCCAGACAAGGGATGGCTCACCGAAAATCAGAAGATTGCCGCCTGGTTCATTTTCTCCATCGGATTGACCGTGGCCTTTCTCCGATTTTCCTACAGCCTTTGGATTTCCGTGGATTATTGGATCGAGCCCTGGGCCCCTGGCCAGCCGAAGTGAGCCGCTGGCGCCGGCCGGCAGGAGGACTGTTGTCTCTTGCGCGGCATGCCGTTGCCGGGATGTTTCTCCCACGGTAGATTGAGGCGTGGCTTCTCGGCCCCAAAAGCGGCCCAGCCGGGCCGCGGCAGGCGCGCGCGGCGCAAAGCACGCGGCATCGGCCCGCCGTAAGACCGCGGGCTCCGCGGCAGCTGTGGCCCCCTCAGACGGCGGCAACGTCAAGCGTGGCCTGTCCAGTCCCGGCGGTCTGGCCGTCTGTCTGCTCTCCCCGCATCCCTTCGTGCTGGAAAATCTGCGCGGACTACTGGGCCCGCCGAAATTCCGCGTTCACGCGGAACGTGTGGAGTTTCTCCCCGGGGCCGCCCCGGAGGCGGAGAAGGGAAGTGCTCTGACTTCGCTGCCGGAGGCGGAAGTCTATGTGGTGGACGCCAACGGCCCGCAGCGCGCCGTGGCCGCGCTGATTTCACGGGTCAAGGGCGAACACCCGGATTCGCGGGTCATCGTGGTCAGCGACCAATTGGCCGAGGATGCCGCGTTTCCCCTGATGCGCCTTGGAATTCGCGGGCTCATCCGCTACGGCGATGCCGCCGCGCAATTGGGCACCGCCATCCGCTCCGTGCACGAGGGCGGCTACTGGGTTCCCCGCCTGCTCCTCTCCCGCTTCGTCTTCGGAATTTTGGACCAGCCGCGCGTGCCCGTGCCCGGAGAGGTGCGGCGCCTCAGCCCGCGCGAGCGGCAGGTCTATGAGGCGCTTCTGGAAAATCTTTCCAACAAGGAAATCGCTTCGCGCATGAACCTCTCCGAGCGCACCGTGAAGTTCCATGTGTCCAATGTGCTGGCCAAATATCGCGTGCGCCGCCGCGCCGATCTGATTTTGCAGAATTACCACGCCCGTGCCCTGGAGTCGGCCCCGGGCGGTTCCTCGAGCTTCGCCGCCGCGGCCCCTGCCGGCTCCGGTCCGGTGAAGCGTCCCGGCGGCTGAAGAGTACCCCCTCCCGCAAACTCGTACCTCGCGCAACACCTGCGACTCCGCATCGTTCAGGCGCTGCCATCGTGTTGCCGGCATCTTCCGTGCGCGCCCTGCTCCTTTGGCCGGGGTCCCGGACAGCTTCCCACGCTGGCCTTCGCCGCGACTCCTCACCAGTAGCGGGCTTCCCAACCCGGGTGTACGTTCCAAAGACGGCGCGGGATTGAACCTCCGTTCCGTGCCACTGGGGCAGGTCATGGCGAAAGCAGCGATGGCACCATTGAAAGACGAAAACGAGCAATCGGAAGCGATCCAGGTTTTCCGGTTCGGGCTGGCCCACCTGCGCGAAGGGAAGACCTTTGAGGCCCTGGCCGCATTCCGCCAGGCCGCCTCACTGGAGCCGCAGAATCCCTACTTTCTTTCTTACTATGGCTTGACGCTTGGACAGGCCTCGCGGAGTTGGGATGAGGCCGAGGCGCTGTGCCTGGCCGCGCTGCGCATGCGTCGGCAGGTTCCGCAACTCTACCTGAACCTGGCGGAACTCTACCGCTCGCGCGGGCGCGTGGCCGATGCCGTGGAAACCCTCACCGAGGCCATGCGCTACACCGGCCGCGATCCGCTGGTGGCAGACGCCTTGGCCCACTTCGGCACGCGCAAGTCTCCGGTGCTCAATTTCCTGCCGCGCCGGCACCCGATGAACGTGCTTCTCGGCCGGTTCCGGCATCGCGTTTCCGGCATCATTCATCGCCGGCCGAAGCGCTGATCGGCCGGTCACACCGCTCACGCCTCGGTGAAAACGGTCACCGGCGGGCCAAAGGGCTGAGCTTCGTCGCGGCGCCACGCCGCTTCAATCTCCCACTCCTCCCGGCTTCCTCCCAACCGCACGGCCTGCGGTTTCTGCCGCCCTTCCAGCACTTCCACCATGTCCCGAAGACACGAGAAAAGGGGTTGACACCGCTCCAGGGAATCATGTAGCGTGAGGCCCGGTTGCAAATCAGTTGCAACTGGGAGTGGCCTTCCGGCGCGGCAGGCATCGGCGTGTGCCCGCGCGGTTCGGCTCCACCATTCAAACCTGCGAGGCTGAAGATGAACGAGGCCCGGAACGCCGTCCGCCCTGCTGTTGCAAGTCGTTTGCATCTGAGATTCGCCGCACTTCTCCTCGCCGCGCTGGCCCCGCTGCTGGCTCCTTCCCCCGCTCACGCTCAGGAGAGCCCCTACATCGTCACCTACGATCATTATCTGGAGGAACCGGGAAGCCTGGAGGTCGAGTATTACTCCACCCTGGGCACCCAGCGCGGCGGCAAAGCCTTCCATTCGTTCTGGGCGGAATTTGAATACGGCGTCAAGGCCTGGTGGACCACCGAATTCTATTTGGACGGCCAGACCACCTTCAACCAAAGCACCGTGTTCACCGGTTTCCGCTGGGAAAACCGTCTCCGTCCCCTGGCGCGGGAGCACCTGGTGAATCCCATCCTGTACATCGAATACGAGCACACCAAGGCGTCGGACAAGATCCTGAAAGAGGTGGAAGGCCATGACGTTGAGGCCGACTATGCGGTTCCCAACTCCGTCTCCAACCGCGACCAGGACCACGAGTTGGAATTCAAGCTGCTGCTCTCCAGCCAGGTGAAAGGCTGGAACATCGCGCTCAATCCGCTGTTTGTCAAGAATCTCTCCCCCAGCGAGCCCTGGGAATTTGGATATGCATTGGGATTGAGCCGTCCCCTGGGGCTCAAGGCTTCTCCGCAGCGCTGCAATTTCTGCCCGGAGAATTTTATTGCTGGCGTAGAGATGTATGGCGGGTTGGGAGACTCGCGAAGTCCCGGGTTGAATCAAACCTCCCACTATCTCGCCCCGGTGCTGGCGTGGAATCTTCCCTCCGGATGGACCCTGCGGCTCTCCCCCGGCTTCGGCCTGAACGATACCAGCCACCAGTTTCTGTTGCGCTGGGGGGTGTCCAGGGAATTCGCTGGGTTCGGTGCGGCCGTGCGCCGCCTCTTTGGAGCCAGCCGATGACGCGCCTGAGGATTCCGGTGGTCCCGGGCGCGGTACTGCTCCTGGCGGTCGCTTGTGGATTCGCGCTCTTCGGGTCCGCCGCGCGGGCGCAGCAGGAGCAGGCGCAGCAGGAGCAGGCGCAAAGCACCCGCAATTTCCACAACGCCCTGGCGAAAGCACCGGAAAAGGCTCGCGCCATGCACAGCCAGGTGGAAACAGAACCGGACGCCGCAGCCGCCGGGGGAAAGTTGTTCGATCTTCACTGCGCGGAGTGTCACGGCAAAAAGGCCGGTGGAACGCGCCGCGGTCCCAGCTTGCTGAGCCTGGAAATGCAGCAGGCCCCCCCGGGCGCGATTTTCTGGGTGCTCACCAACGGAGTGGTGCGCCACGGCATGCCGGTGTGGTCCAAGTTGCCGGAGCCGCAGCGCTGGCAATTGGTGGCGTTCCTGCAATCCCTCAGATCGCCGGGTCGTCAGCCACCGCCCGGCTCGGCCGGCCAACAGTAGTCGCTGCGCGGAATGGAACCGGAACCTGAGATGTGAGAAATTCGGGTGCCTCCTGGCGCAACGCGGAATTGGCAGCACCGCGGATCAAGCCGGGCATGGGCGAATCCGGCGGGCAGTGGCGAGCGGCGGAGGGCGCGGATGCGAAAGCGGTTTGCGGGTCGGCTGTACGGGGCGCTGCTTCTCGCCTGCGCTCTGGGCTGGGCAGCATGGGCCCCGCAAACCTCAGTCGTCTTCACCGTCGAGCACGGCCCCAACGCTCCGCAACAACTTGCCAAGCCGTACGTCCTGCTGGTTTCGCTCGACGGATTTCGCTACGACTATCCGAAAAAGTACGGCGCGCCGCATCTCATGGAATTGGCCGTTCGGGGCGCCAGCGCTCCCCAGGGCATGCGGCCCGTATATCCTTCGCTGACCTTTCCCAATCACTACAGCATCATCACCGGCTTGTATCCGGAACATCATGGCATCGTGGCCAACACGTTTTACGATCCGTCGCGCAACGCGGTGTATAGCTACCGGGATTCCGGCACCGTCACGGACGGCACCTGGTATGGTGGCACGCCGCTGTGGGTGCTGGCGGAACAGCAGGGCATGCGCTCCGCTTCCTGCTTTTGGGTGGGCTCGGAGGCGGACGTGCAGGGCACGCGTCCCACCTACTATCTGAGGTACGACGTCGCCTTTCCCAATTCCCGTCGCGTGGCGCAGGTGCTCGATTGGCTGCGCCTGCCCCCCGAAAGGCGTCCCCACTTCATCACCCTTTATTTTTCCGATGTGGACACCGCCGGGCACCAGTACGGGCCGGAAAGCGTACAGGTGGCCGAAGCCGTGCATGAGTTGGACAGTGACCTCGGCAAGCTGTTCGCGGGGATCCAGCAAGTGCATCTGCCTGTGGACGTGATCGTGTTGGCCGACCATGGCATGATCCAGGTCCAGGGACCGGCGGTGTACCTTGAGCCGTTCGGCCTGAGTTCCTCGTGGTTCGAACGCGTGGTCGGCTCCGCGCTTTATCCCAAATCAGAAGCCGACGCCCAGAGGGCCTACCAGACATTGTTGGGGAAGAGCGCCCAGTTTGCTGTGTATCGGCGCGCGCAGGTCCCAGCAAGCCTTCATTTCTCCGCCAGCGCGCGCGAGGGCGATCCGGTGATCGTGCCCACCGGCCCGTATTTTATCTCCTACGCCCCGGACCCCCAGATGCGCCCCCCGCCCCTCGGCGCGCACGGTTATGATCCCAGCCACATGCCGGAAATGAACGCAATCTTTTTCGCAGCCGGGCCGGACTTCCGTTCTGGCATAGAGCTTTCGCCTTTCGAAAACATCAACGTGTATCCGCTCGTGGCCAAAATCCTGGGCCTCCAGATTGGAAATCTGAAAACCGGGCCGATCGACGGCAAGCTGGAAGTTCTGCAGGATGTCCTGAAGACTCCTTAGCGAGCAACCACCGATTCGCCGCGCCGCGCCGATTCCCAAATACCGTCCTTGCCGGTTGCCATCCGGACAGGTATAAGAGGCCGCGGGCATCGGCCCGTAGGGAGCGGCGATGGGCAAGGTCTGGGCGTTCGTGGTGCGGCTGGCGGCGCTTGCGCTGGTGCTCTGCGCTTCCGGCGCCGCCCAGAAGTTGCCCTGGCACCCCAGGCAGGGGGAAGCGCTCTCCGGGGTGGCCAAAGTGGTGCTGGTCTCCCCCACCGTGCATGTCGAGAAGTGGTCGGCCAGAACCGGCCGGGAAGCAGAGGGAACCGCGGACTATGTTCGGCGCGTCATCTGCGGCTCCATGGATCAACTCCTGGAAGAGCGCCGGGTTGCGGTGGAAGATTATCCGCTCTGTCTGGGCGAGAGTGAGGCCAGCCTGGACCGCCGCCAGGCGCTGGCCGCCGCTGGAATGCATTTTCGCGCCATGGCCAATGATTGGTCCACCACCCATCACACCGAGCAGCGCCTCGAGGCCTTTCGCCTGGGAGACGAACTGGCCGAGATCAAGAAACTGGAGGTGGATGCCTTGATCCTGGTGGACGCCAACGGAATCCTGACCACCAAGGGCGAGAAAGCCCTGTCGGCGATTGGCAGCCTCGGCGGTGGACCGGGTCAGAGCCTGGTCCTGCGCATCGGGGTCATCCGGCCACAAACCGGCGAGCTCGTGTATTTCACCGAGCACGGCATGGGCGGTGACTTCGTGAAAAATCAGGATAAACTCGAGGGCTTCATCGAGAAGACCATGGGATCCGTCTTCGGCCGCTCCGCCTCGCCGCAAGGGGAATCCAAGCCCTAGCGCGCGGCTTCCTGGGTACAGAAGCAGCCCTGTGGCGCAGGCGGGCCGTTGCATCGGCCGCAACTCATTTTCCGGCGGGAGTCGAATGTTGAAGCGCTATCCGATGTTCGTAAACGGCGAATTTGTCCCCGCCCGCTCCCCGCGCTGGTTTCCGGTCTACGACCCGGCGACAGAGGAAGTCATCGCCGAGGTTCCGGACGCCAATGCGGAAGACGTGGACGCCGCCGCTCGCGCCGCCCGCGATGCGTTCGAGGGCGGCCCGTGGGCCCGTTCCACTCCGCAGGAGCGCGGACGCGTGCTCTTTCGTCTGGCCGAAAAGGTCCGCGCCGAGGCCCCGGCCCTGGCGGAATTGGAAACCCGCAACTGCGGCAAGCCCATTCTCGAATCGGAATTCGACATCGCGGATGTAGCCACCTGCTTCGAGTATTACGGCGGGCTGGCCACCAAGGTGATGGGCCAGGTCAACCCGGTGCCCGCCAACGCGCTCAGCCTTTCCCTGCGCGAGCCGGTGGGCGTGGCCGGGCAGATCATTCCCTGGAACTATCCCCTGCTCATGGCCGCGTGGAAGCTGGCTCCGGCGCTGGCCGCGGGCTGCGCCTGCGTGCTGAAACCTGCCGAGCAGACCCCCCTCACCGTGCTGGAGATGGCGCGATGGTTCGAGCAGGTTGGGGTGCCGCCCGGAGTGGTGAACATCGTGACCGGATTCGGGGAGACTGCCGGCGCGCCGCTGGTGCTCCACCCCGAGGTGAACAAGATCGCGTTTACCGGAAGCGCCGCGGTGGGCAAGACCATCGCCCGCCTGGCTGCGGATTCCTTGAAGCGCGTCAGCCTCGAGCTCGGCGGAAAATCGCCGAATATCTTTTTTGCAGACGCAGATTTCGAGGCCGCCATTGACGGTGCCCTCTTCGGGGTGTTCATCAATCAAGGTGAGGTTTGCTCGGCCGGCAGCCGCATCCTGGTGGAGCGGCCCATTTATGAGAAATTCGTGGAAGCCATGAGCGCGAAGGCGAAAACCATCCCCGTGGGCCCGCCGCTCGAGCGCGGCACGAAGATGGGCCCGCTGGTCAGCCAGGAGCAGTATCAGCGGGTGTGCGCCTACTTGGAGGTGGGCAAGCGCGAGGCCAAGCTCTCCGTGGGAGGCAGCCGGCCGCGCGGCCTGGAACGCGGCTTCTACGTGGAGCCCACCATCTTTTACGATGTGCCGAATTCCGCGCGCATCGCCCGCGAAGAAATTTTTGGCCCGGTGGCCGCGGTGATTCCCTTCGATAACGAACCGCAGGCGCTGCGCATCGCCAACGATACCCCGTACGGGCTGGCGGCCGCGGTCTGGTCCCGCGACATCTTCAAAGCCTTCCGCATGGTCAAGTCCCTGCGCGCCGGCGTGGTTTGGGTCAATCACATGCAGCCCACCTATGTGGAAGCGCCCTGGGGAGGCTACAAACAGTCCGGCTACGGCCGCGAGCTGGGACCGTGGGGCATCGAAGAGTATCTCGAAACCAAACAGGTGTTCGTCAATTTGGAGGAAACTCCGATCGGGTGGTATTGATGGGCGCCATTCAGATTCGCACTCCCATCCCCGGTCCGCGGTCCCAGCAGTTGTGGCAGCGGCGGGAGGCGGCGGTTCCCGCCGGAATCTTTCACGCCGCGCCTGTGTTTATCGCCCGCTCTGAAGGCGCCCTGGTGGAAGACGTGGATGGCAACCGGTTCCTGGATTTCGCCGGCGGCATCGGCTGCCTGAACGTAGGACATCGCGCCGCGCCGGTCCTTGCGGCGCTGCAGGATCAGGCGGATCGTTTCCTGCACGCCTGCTTCAGCGTCACACCCTACGAGCAGTACATCGCGCTGGCGGAAAAGCTGAACGCCCTCGCCCCCGGCAATTTCCCGAAAAAAACCATGTTTGTGAACAGTGGCGCAGAAGCCGTGGAAAACGCGGTCAAGATCGCCCG
>DATIYQ010000338.1:0-2140 GCA_035517515.1 Binatia bacterium | reverse complement strand
CGCACCCCTGGATGTATTTCTCTGCAGAAAGCTGGGCGTGCCTGGGCAGGAGGAGTTGGCCTTTGGCGCCGTGGCGACCGGCGGCGTGCGGGTAGTGGATGAGCAAATTGTCGAGGCCGTTGGCCTGACGCCGGGTGAGATGGATGCAATCACGGAGCGGGAGCGCGCCGAACTGGAGCGGAGAGAGCGCCTGTATCGGGCGGGCCGTCCGCCACTCGACGTGGCCGGGCGGACGGCGATTCTGGTGGACGACGGGATTGCCACCGGCGCAAGCATGTTTGCCTCCGTCCGCGCGCTGCGGAAGCTGAAGCCCGCACGCATCGTGGTGGCGGTGCCGGTGGCCCCGGCGTCCACCTGCCGGAAACTGAAAGCGGAAGTGGATGAGCTGGTGTGTGTGTACTCCCCCGGCTCCTTCTACGCGATCGGGCAGTTCTACCTGGATTTTTCCCAGTTGACAGACGGAGAGGTGGTGGAGCTGCTCGAACGCGCTGCGGCGCCGGAGGTTTCAGCCAACGTTTGAGGCGCGGCGCACTCCGGCCGGGGAGGTTTCCATGGTCACCACAAATCTTTCCAGGCACTCAGACCTCGGACACGAGGTGTCCCTTGCCGTTGAGAAGACCACTTTGAAGGGTTCCCTGGCCATTCCGCCCGGAGCCAGGCAAATCGTTCTCTTCGCTCACGGAAGCGGCAGCAGCCGGCACAGCCCCCGGAACCGTTTTGTCGCGGAGACGCTGCAGGCCAGGGGAATCGCCACTTTGCTTTTCGATCTGCTCACGCCCGGGGAAGAAGCGGTGGACGACGTGACCGCCGAGTTGCGCTTCAACATCCCGTTTCTGGCCGAGCGCCTGATGGGAGCCACGCGCTGGGTGACCGCGTTTCCGGCGACGAAGGACATGAAAGTGGGATTGTTCGGGGCGAGCACCGGCGCGGCCGCGGCCCTGGTCGCGGCCGCCCAACTCCCCGGCGTGATTGCGGCCGTGGTTTCGCGCGGAGGCCGGCCGGACCTGGCCCACCACGCGCTCGCGGATGTGAAAGCGCCCACGCTGCTGATCGTCGGCGGCGAAGATGAGCCTGTGATCGGCATGAACGGATGTGCCCTGGACAAGCTCGGCTGCGCCGAGAAGAAAATGATGATCATTTCCGGCGCGACTCACCTGTTCGAGGAACCGGGAGCTTTGGAAGAAGTGGCGCGCCTGGCCGCGGATTGGTTCGCCAGCCACCTGGCCGCAGACCAGCCGCTCCGAACTGCGGCGAGGTCGGCTCGCTGATCCAGTGCGCTGTGGCTGCTCGCATCCTCCAATCGACTGTTCTTTAAGACTGTCCGTTCCGCTTCAGCGCGTTCCGGGTTGAACCGGCACTCCTGAACTCCAGCACGGAACATCGCTCACCGCAGGTTCGTACCAAGGAGCAAGACCAACCGGTGGGGGTGTTCATGAACCCGGCAAGCGTGTATTTGCTGCAAGTGGTGCTCAACTGGTCGCACGTGCTCGCTCCGGCCGTGCCGCTCGCGGTGGTTGCGGTGCGCACCACGCGCCCCGACCGGTTGCGCAATCTATGGCTCCTTCCGGCGCTCTTCCTTCTGGAGATGGCCTGCGTGCTTTCTCCGCGCGCGCCTTTTATTCCCGCGGGCTGGAATTGGCAGGGAAAATTCCTGGAGTGTTTGTGGGTGCTGGCCTTTGTGGCCACCGGGTACGCGGGGAACTACGCGGACTTCGGTTTTCGCCGGCGGCTGGCCGCAGGTGCGGGGCGTCCGTTGTTGCTCGCAGCCGCGCTGGGGCTTTGCTTCCCCATATTCGGGTTGTTCGTGGCCGGTTTCCGCATGCCCACCGATGTGGAAACTTTCCTGTTCGAATTGACGATGCCGGGCCTGGCGGAGGAGCTGGTTTTCCGCGGCGTCTTCCAGTCGTTGCTGAATCAAGTGTTCGGGCGGCCGTGGCGGCTGCTGGGAACGCAGGTAGGATGGGGTTACGTGCTCACCACCCTGCTATTCACCGCGGCCCACGGCATTTTTGTGAACCGCGCGCTGCATCCGCAGTTCAGCGCCTTCAGCATGCTGCCGGGGCTTTACGCCGGGCTGATCCTGGGCTGGATGCGCGAACGCGGAGAGAGCCTGTGGCCCTGCGTCCTGCTGCACAATTCC
>DATIYQ010000337.1:0-12752 GCA_035517515.1 Binatia bacterium | reverse complement strand
AGTTCTGCTAAACTATCCCTTCAGATGAGCGTTCCCGGCGGCATCGTCATTCTCGATTTCGGCTCGCAGTATACGCAGCTGATCGCCCGGCGCATCCGCGAGCAGGAAGTGTTCAGCGCGGTGCTGCCCTGCACCGCGGCCATGGACGAAGTGCGCCGCTACCGTCCGGCAGGCATCATCCTCTCCGGCGGGCCTTCCTCGGTGTATGACCCGGCCTCTCCGGTGTGCGACCCCCTCGTGCTGCAACTCGATCTGCCGGTGCTGGGCATCTGCTACGGCCTGCAATGGATTACCCACGCCCTGGGCGGAAAGGTAGAACGCGCGGGGCGCCGGGAATACGGTCCGGCGGAACTGGTGGTGCAGAACGGCTCGGAACTGTTCCGCGGGCTGCCGCGGTCCCTGCGCACCTGGAACAGCCACGGCGACCACGTCACCGGCCTGCCCCCGGGCTTCCGCCTCGTGGGCACCACGGACAACGCCATCTCCGCCGTGGAGGATTCGCAACGCCGCATTTACGCCGTCGAGTTTCATCCCGAAGTGCGCCACACCGAGCACGGCTCCGAGTTGCTGGGGAATTTCGTCTTCGGCATCTGCAAGGCCCAGCGCAATTGGAATGGCGGCGCCTTCATCGCCGAAACTACCGAGGCCATCCGCAAAAAGGTCGGCCCGGCCCGGGCCATCTGCGCGCTTTCGGGCGGAGTGGATTCGGCGGTGGCGGCAGTGCTGGTGCATCGCGCCATTGGCGACCGGCTGACCAATGTGTTTGTGGATACTGGCCTGCTGCGCAAGGATGAATACGAGAGCACGCTGGACCTGCTGCGCAACCGCCTGGGTTTGAACGTAGACGGGGTGCGCGCGGGCGCGCGGTTTCTGGAGCGCCTGGCGGGAGTGACCGATCCCGAAGAGAAGCGCCGCCGCATCGGCCGCGAATTCATCGCTGTGTTTGCGGACGAGGCCCGGCGCCTGGGCGGCATCCGCTTTTTGGTGCAGGGCACGCTCTATCCCGACGTGATCGAGTCCGTTTCCGTGAAGGGTCCCTCCGCCACCATCAAGACCCACCACAACGTCGGCGGGCTTCCCCCGGATCTGCCCTTCGAGCTGGTCGAGCCGCTGCGCGATCTCTTCAAGGACGAAGTGCGCCGCATCGGCCGCGAACTGGGAATACCGGAAGAGATGCTCACCAAGCACCCGTTTCCCGGACCGGGGCTGGCCGTGCGCCTGCTCGGAGAAGTCACCGAGCCGCGCCTGGAAAAACTGCGCGAAGCGGACGCCATCGTGGTGGAGGAGATCCGCCGCGCCGGGCTCTACGACAAAACCTGGCAGGCGTTTGCCGTGCTGCTCCCGGTGCGCTCCGTGGGCGTGATGGGAGACGACCGCAGCTACGGGGAGACCGTAGCCGTGCGCGTGGTGGAATCCGAAGACGCTATGACCGCGGACTGGGCGCGGCTGCCCGCCGAGGTGCTCTCGCGCATTTCCGTGCGCATCGCCAACGAGGTGCGCGGCGTCAGCCGCGTGGTCTACGACGTCAGCTCCAAGCCGCCCAGCACCATCGAATGGGAATAGCTATGCACACGACGGAAGCGGGGACCTCTTCCGCCAACTCCCTCCGGCGGGCGCGGTGGGATGCGGGATTAGCGACGGGCGAGCTTCTGCGCCATGAAGAACAGGAGCTTCCGGTCGTTGTCTTCAATCTTTCCCAGCAGCCGGCGGAAGCGCGTCAGCATGCGCGCCTCTTTGCCCGCGCTGCCCCACACCACGTCGTCCGCGGAGCGGCGCCGCGGCAACTTGGGCAGCACGGGCGGTTCCTCTCCATCATAGAAAAGCTGATAGAGAGGCACCTCGAGGGCCCGCGCGATCTTCTCGATGGTGTCGAGCGCGGGCACGGTGTGCCCGTTTTCGACGCGCGAGATATAGCACCGCAGCAGGCCGGTGCGCTTCTCGATGTCGCCCTGGGATAGATTCTTGGTTTCGCGAAGCGATCGGATACGGTCAGCGATAATCATGACGGCATTACACCATAACTACATTGCGCTTGCAACCGCAATGAACGGCCCGCCCCGGCGGGTTGAAACCGCGGGAGGGCGCGGCGCGTCCTAGAATATGGAGTGAATTTGGCGCTGGCACAGCCACGGGTTACACCCGTTCGCGCGGTGGCCTCCGGGCCGCGGGCAGAGGAATCCGCCTGCATCCGTAGGGCCCAGCAAGGGGACGTCTCCGCGTTCGAGGCGCTGGTCCGCGCCCACCAGAAGCGCGTGCTCAGCATTGTGGCCGGCATCCTCCGCTGGAACGAAGACGTGGAAGACATCAGCCAGCAGGTGTTTCTGAAGGTTTTCCTGGCCCTGAAGCGCTTCGACGGGCGCTCCAGCTTTTCCACCTGGCTTTACAAGATCGCCGTCAACGAAACCTACGATTACTTGCGCAAAAAGAAGGCGCGCAAGCTGGTGTACGAGGCGGATCTCAGCGAGGAACAGGAGGAGCGCCTCTCCGATTATGTTCCGGACGACGGCCGCGCCACCACCCCGGAACGCGCCGAATCCCGGCAGGCGGTGGAGCGCCTGCTGGCGGAGCTCACCCCGGAGGAGCGCCTGATGATCGTGCTCAAGGAAGTGGAAGGATATTCCGTGGAAGAAATCAGCGAGGCCCTGGGAGTGAATCCCAACACCGTGAAAGTGCGCATGTTCCGCGCCCGCCGCAGGATGACGGAATTGTACCGGCGGCGTTACGGCGCGCCGCAACGTGTGGGCGCCTCGGCCGCCGGGAGGATATGACCATGCAAAGTTCCAATCCAGGCGCGCCAGCCTGCAACGGCTACCAGGCGCCGATGGAAGATTTCCTGGAAGCGCTGGCCGAAGACCCGGAGGCCCGGCCCGCGCCTGAGCTCGCCAGGCATCTGGCGGAGTGCGCCGGTTGCCGCGATACGCTGGCCGAAGTCGGCGAGGTGAGCGCGCTGGTGCGCGATGCGGCGGTGCGCGTGCCCCCGTCGCTCTTCGCGGACCCTTACTTCGCGGTGCGCGCCGGGGCCCGCGCCCGCGAGAGCCTGCGCCGCGGTGGCGATTTCTGGCGGCAACTCGAGGCTTTTTCCATGCGCTTTATGGCCGCGGGCATCTCCGCGGCGCTGATGCTGGGGGCCATGGCCATGTGGGGCACCCAGCGCCATTCCCCCCGGTCCTTCGCCCGGCTGCGCCCCGCCGATTCCCGGGTGCTTTCGCCGGAAGTGAATCCCGCTCCCGGAAACGCGGATGAAGTGGTGGTGGCGCTGTGGTCCAGTTCGGCGCAGCGCAACGGGAGGCAACGATGAGATGGAAAGCTGGCGCCCTGGTCTTCGCCGTGTTCCTGGCCGGCGCCGCGGTCGGCGGCCTGAGCGTGCGCGTGTTTGGCGACCGCATTTTTTCTACCGGCGCCGCGGCCACCAATCTCCCCGTCACCAAAACGGAATTCGTCCGGCAACTCGATCAGAAAGTGTCACTCACTCCCGAGCAGCGCACCCAGATCCTGGCCATCATGGACGATACCGTTTCGGAATATCACAAGATTTACGCCCCAATGGGCCCCCAGTTTGAAGAAGCCCGGCACCACGGCCGCGAGCGTATGCGCGGCGTGCTGACGCCTGAACAACTGCCCAAATTCGAGGAATTCCTGCGCCAATTGGACGAGCAACGCAAGAAGGCGGAACAGGCCAGCAAGTAGCGGTAGGACAGACACTCCTGTCTGTCCTCTCTGTCTCTTCTCTCTCCGGGCTTTGCCGCGCGATCCTTCGCAAACGCCGCAGCATGGAATGTAGACAGACAAGCATGTCTGTCCCACCCCCGGGCCATCAGGTCCCGTCATGCCACCCGGTTAGAAGGGAATATCTTCGTCGGACACTTCTCCCCCGTGGCTGAAGTCATCGGCCGGTGCGGCCGGCGCCGCGTGCGGCGCTTCGCCTTCCTCGGCAGGGGCTGCTCCGCCGGAACTGGATGGCGCGCCATCCCCGCGGCCGCCCAGCATGCGGAAATTGGTGCACACGATATCGAAGCTGGTGCGCTTGTTCTGATCCCGGTCGGTATATTCCCGCTGCTGGATGCGGCCTTCCAGATAAATCAGCGAGCCTTTGTGCAGGTATTTCTGCGCGATCTCCGCCTGCTTGCCCCACACCACGATCTTGTGCCACTCGGTGCGCTTCTGGCGTTCCCCGGCGCGGTCTTTGTAGGTCTCGTCCGTGGCCATCGAAAAATTGGCCACTGGCTGGCCCGAGGATGTAAAGCGCACCTCCGGGTCGCGGCCCAATCGGCCCACCAGAATCACTTTATTCACAGACATGGCGATTCTCCTGAGGGGCAAACCCTACCACGCATGAGCGCGCCAGGCAATTGTGGGACAGACATTCCTGTCTGTCTCCCTTCCGCTCCGCGGCGAGTGCAGAGGATTGCGCCGCAATCCCTCAGCAGAGAGGAAGCCGCGCAGCACTCCCCGGCGCCAAAGGCGACAGACAGAAATGTTCGCACCGGCGGGCGGCAGAGAGCCCGGCCCAAAAAGGACAGACAAGAATGTCTATCCGGCTACGGCTTGGCTGCGGCCAGTTCGTGCAGCTTGGCGTTGGCCCGGCGGGCTTCATCCGTCCCGGGATTCCGGCGCACTACTTCGCGAAGCTCGCGGATGGCGCTGGCCTGCTGGCCCATCTCCAGCAGCGCCATGCCTTTCTTCAGCCGCGCCGGGGCCACCTTGAAACTCTTCGGATAATTCGTGAGCACGCGGTCGTAGGCGGTTACCGCCTGCGAGTAATCTCCCTGGGCATAGCTGATTTCCCCCAGATAAAACTGCGCATTGCCGGCCAGATCGGTGTCCGCATAATACTTCAGATAATCCTGAAACTCCTGCCGCGAAAGGTCGTACTTGCCGGTCTCGAAGTCGCGCCGCGCGGAAGCATAGAGCACGTCCGCCGACGGCGCCGGCGCCGCCGCCGCCGCGGGAGGATTCTGGGCGCCGGCCGGAGCCGCCCCGGTGCCGGGCAGGGTGCCGGGCCCGCCGCCCAGCTTCGCGTCCACGCTTTGCAGCGTGTTCTGGGCATCGGTCATCTGCTGGCCGAGTTTGCCCACGCGCGATTTCAGCTCGTCCATGTTGTCCACCATGGCCTGCAGCTGCGTGCCCATGGAATCCATGCGCGCGCCGGTGCCCGCCTGCACCTGCTGCACGGTCTGGGAGAGCGCGCCCATGCCGGTGTTCAGTTTATTGACGCTGTCCAGCGATTGTTCCAGCAGCGTCTTCAGCACCGCGTTCTTCTGCTCCAGGGAGTTCTGGATGTTGTTGGTGGTGTCGATCAACCGGGTCACGTCCTGCTGGAGCTGGATCATCTCCCGGTTGGCCGCCCCCGCCGGGGCCGGCGAATACAGCACGCCGCAGCAAAAGCCCGCGCACAGCGCGGCGACTACGGTCAGGATCGTTTCTTTGCGCACAGAAGTCCTCCTCCACGGAATAATGGCGCGCCGCCGGGCCGGCGGCCGCCGCATCGGCCCTCATCCTTCAAGCGGCCGCATCGGCCCGCGCCGCTCCGGCTGGAACCCCCTCCCACCCCCGGCGAACCAGCGCCTATTTCGCCGAAACAAAATGCGCGCGGCGGTTCTGCTGCCAGCAGGACTCGTCCGACTGCGTGCAGAAGGGACGCTCCTTGCCGTAGCTGACCGTGTTCATCCGCGAGGCGTCAATGCCCAGGGAGACCAGGAATTTCTTGGCGGACTCGGCGCGCTCCGCCCCCAGCGCCAGGTTGTATTCCAGCGACCCGCGCTCGTCGCAATGTCCCTCCACCGCCACCTTGGCTTCGGGATAGCGGCGCAGAAATTCCGCGGTGCGCGCCAGGGCATCCCGCGCGTCCGCCCGGATGTCGTACTTGTCGTAGTCGAAAAAGGCGTCGCGCACGCTCTGCTTGAACATCTCCGCGAACGGCAGCGGCTCCGAAGACACCTCGCCCGGCCGCGCCGCCCCGCTCACCGTAATGCGCACGCTGGTGGAGGCGTTGCCCCCGGGGCCCGATGCGGTGATCGAATAGGTGGTCGATTGCGCCGGCTGCACCTGCTTGGAGCCTTCCGGCGCCACGTTTTCCCCGGCCAGAGACACGTTGGTCGCGTTGGTGGAAGACCAGGTGAGCTGCGAGCTCTGTCCTTCGGAAATAAACGTGGGCGATGCCTGCAGCGTCACCGTGGGCCGCGGCGGCGGCGGTGTGGACGCGGCCGGCGCGGGCGAGGTCGCCGCCGGATTCTTCGACCCGCAGCCCGCATAACTCAACAGCAAAACTGCCGTGCACACTACCAGGAGCGAATTCCGGACGATCTGCAGTCGCATCTTTGAATGCCTCCTCAATAAGAGCTGGGAACTTGCGCGATGACCGAGAGTGAGCCGGTGATTCCCTGAAAAGTATACTCCACACCTCCGGGAAGAAAGCAGGCCGCCCGCGCTTTCATCGCGGAGACCAATTGGGCGATACATTCTGGCCCTCGTGCGTCAACTGCCGGACCATCGAGCCGTCCGCCAGCATGCTCCAGATCTGCCGCGTGCCGGTGCGCGTGGATTCAAACGCCAGATGGCGCCCGTCCGGAGCCCACGCCGGCTTCTCGTTGCGTCCCGCGTCCCGGGTCAGTTGCACCAGTTTCCGCGTGGCCACGTCGGTTACATAGATATCGAAGTTCCCGTCCGGCCGCCGCCAGCTGAAGGCCAGAAGCTGCCCGTTGGGAGACCAATCCGGATCCACCACGTAGCCCATGTCCGGCAGGTCCAGCTTTTCCGTGTTGGTGCCGTCCGCGTTCATCAGATAGATTTGCGGCAATCCCCCGCGCCCGCTCACAAAGGCCACGCTTTGCCCGGTCTTGGGATTCCACACCGGCTGGGCGTCCGGCCCCCCGGAGGTGGTGATGCGCTTCAGCCCGCCCCCGGTCACGTCTGCTGTGTAGATATTGGGCGGGCCGGCCGCGCTGGACATGAACATCAGCTTGGTGCCGTCCGGAGACCAGGAAGGTGACGCGTTCGTCCCCAGGAAATGCTGGAAGGCCACGCTCCGCCCCAGTTCCACCGAGTACATGCAGATCTGAAACGTCGGCGGTCCCTTGGCTCCGCCCAAACACGTGTAGGCGATGCGCGAAGCGTCTGGAGACCACCGCGGGGTCACGGCGATTCCCGCCTGATGCGTCAACTGCTGCTGGCTCTCGCCGTCGTAATCCATCATCCAGATTTCCTTGTTTCCGGTGCGCGTGGAAACAAAGGCGATGCGCGTCTGCGCGATGCCCGCTATGCCTCCCGACAACCGCGTCACGATGTCGTCCGCATACATGTGCGCCAGCCGGCGCACGTCCTGGTTGGTCACCGACCCGTGATAGCGCTTGCCGATCGCCGGCGGCGTGGCCGGATTCTGCACGTCGGAAAGCCAGCCGTCCACGCCCAGCGCGTCGCCAGACGCGGCCAGCGTGCCGTAGCCCACGAATTGCGCGTTTGCGGGAACCGCCGTCCAATGCCCCGGGTTCAAGGCGGCCGGCGCACCCGGCGCGTCGGCGGGCTGAAAGCTGCGGCTCACCAGTTCCAGAATGCCGCTGTATTCCAGGTCCGCGCGCACCGTATCGGTGAAGAGCTGGGAGAGGGGTTGAGAGCCGGGATTTCCGGAGACGAAATCGGCAATGGCCACGCGGGCTTTGGCCACGCCGATGCCGGTTCCCGTCCGGAACCAGTCCGGGGCCTGCTGCGGACGCGCTGGGAGCGGCAGCAGCACTCCAAAGGTCAGCAGGGCAAAAAGCGACAGGGCGCCGGCGGGAGTGCTCGCGCCACGCACAGCGGAACGCACACGGGACGTTGCGATCATGTTCCCCCAATCATCCATCACTCCCGGAAGCGCGCAGACCGGCTTGCGGCCGGACCTAACGATGAAACTCGAACCAGAATTCCACGGACACGTACGGCCCGGAATAATCCCCGGGCAGTTTCAGGAAGGGAATCGAATCCTGCACCGCCCGCAGCGCGGAGCGATCCACCGACGCGTTTCCGCTCGATTGCGTGATCTGGATGTTGCTGGCCGTGCCGTCGCGGAAAATCTGGAATTGCACCACCACCCGCGGCGCAAATCGAATCGAAGGATCCACGGTGGATTGCAGCCAGTTGTTGCTGATGCGCCGCTGCACCGCCTCCACGTACCAGGCGTAGCGCTGCGCAAACGCGCCCCCGGCGGGCCCGCCAATCCCGATACCTCCCTGCGCCGGGCTATTCCCCATGTTGAACTGCGAATAGGCCATGGACGGCGTGCCGCCCTGGCCGTAGGGAATCGCTCCCGGCGGCGGAACGGAAGTGTCTTCCAGCAGCTTGGAGCGCTTCGTGGGCGCCAGTTTTTTCTCTTTCCCGAATTGCGGAAGCGGCTTGGCGTCCGGCACCACCTCCGGCTTTTTGGGTTTGGGTTCCGATTTGTACAGCCCGTGGGTCGGGTCGGTCACCCGGCTCATGGAGACAACCGCCGGGCGCGGCAGCGGCACACCGGGCAGCGAACTGACCACCCCGATGGTCACCGCGCCTCCCCCGCCGGCTGCGGACCAGGCATTGCCGCGCGCCACGTAAAACGCGGAAAACAACAGCGCCGCGGCCAGCGCCGTGTGCATTCCCGCGGAGGCCGCCAGCGGTCCGCCCAGCGCCGGCTCCGGAGTCCCCAGGGCCGCCACGGCCATCAGGAGCCTCCCCCGCCGTGGCTGGTGATTGGTTCCGTCACCACGCTGATGTTCTGGATGCCGGACTGGCGCATGGCGTCAATCACCGCGGCAAAACTTCCGAACGGAACGGTCTCATCGCAGCGGATAAATACGGCGCGAGTGGCGTAGTCCGGCGCCTTCGATTTCACCTTCGCCGCCAGATCGTGCAGGTTCACCGGATCGTTGCCCAGGTATACGCGTTGCGCGCGGTCAATGGTAATCACCAGGCGCTCCTCGGTGATTTCCTTCACCGTCTTCGTCTTGGGCAGGTCCACTTCAATCCCGGACTGAAGTATGGGCGCGGTGATCAGGAAAATGATCAGCAGCACCAGCACCACGTCCACGAACGGCACGATATTGATGTCCGAAAGGGAAGTGCCGGTTTGACGGTTCAGTTGCGGCATCTGCTATCCTCTGCCGGTTTTCCGATTCCGCGTTTCGAGCTTCGCCCTCGCTCAGCCGTACGTCTTCTCCACCTGGGCCAGGAATTCGTTGGTGAACGTGTCCATCTGCGCGCCCAGATTTTTGATGTTGTGCAGGAAGTGATTGTAGGCGATCACCGCGGGAATCGCGGTGAACAGCCCGGCGGCTGTGGTGATCAAAGCCTCCGCGATGCCCGGCGCCACCGCGCGCAGGCTGGAGGCGCCGGCCAGGCCCAGGCCGGTGAAGGCGTCAATGATCCCCCACACCGTGCCGAACAGACCGATGAACGGCGTCACCGATCCGGTGGTGGCCAGCCAGGGCATCCACTTTTCCAGTTTGCGCACTTCCGCCGCCGCGCTCGCCTGCATCGTCGCCAGGATCGCGGTCTGGCTGCGAATGCGTCCGGGGTGAGGATTGGTCTCCGTCAGTTGGCTTTCCACTTCCCGCACCCCAGCCGTGTACACCGCCACCAGCGGAGAGGCCGATGCCGAAAGCGGCTTGGGATCGTTCAGTTTGCGCCGGCTGCGAAACTCGGTGAGAAAGCGGTTGGTGTGCCGCTCCAGGAGTGAAAACAGGCGTGATTTCTGAAAGATCACCGCCCAGGAAAACAGGGAAAATGCCAGGAGCATGGCCAGGACAATACGCGCGACCCAGCCCGTCTGCTCCAGAAGGGGAACGAGCTGGCTCTGCATGATGCTGCCCAGAATTGGTGTCAATGTCCTCCCTCAGTCCGAAGCCAGGCGCCCGCGCCTGCTCCCCCAGGACACTCTGAAACCGTAGCACACGCCTCGAACCCTGCGCAAACCAGAGAGTGAAGCTTGGTTCGAAGCAGTGAATGCATCTGCGAAGCGTTCGGCTGCCTTCCGCGGCCATCGCAGGCGGTTCCAGACGCCGCCTGCCCCCTGCAGGTGCGGACACCGGCTGGCGCCCCCCGGTGTGTATCTCCTGGTTCTTGCTCGGCATCCAAGAGCGGTTGTAAGCTCACTGCGGCTGGTTGCCGGGGGGCAGCCGGTGGGGAAAAACGGCGGCATCAGCTCGCTCAGTTTCGGCCATGCCGTCAAATCTAGTTCTCGAGACTAAACGGAGAGGGAGGAATAAATGAGTAAGTATCTGGCATTACTGGCAGGGGCATTCGTTCTCGCGATGGCAGCACCGGGGAAACCCGTGGCGACCTCCGGCACCTGGAAAGTGGACGCCCGGCACTCCGACGCCCAGCTCACCACCGATGGCACCACCGAGTTTGGGAAGAAGAACACCAACTTCACCGTCGGCTTCGCCAGGCTCATGGGCATCGTGAAGCTGGACAGTACCAACCCGGCGAACAGCACCGTTCATATTGACTTCTACCCGTCCACCTCCATGGACCCAACCATCGACCACGATGGCAACGTCAACATCAAGTGGTTTTCCAACGAGGCCAATAACACCATGATCTGCTTCCATTCCCAGACCGCGGAGCAGACCGCGGACGGGCGGCTGAAGGCCACGGGCGATCTGGGCCTGATGCGTGTGGACCGCAACGTGGAAATTACCCCGAGTGAATCCTATTCCGGGCCGGTGTATGGTCCCCCGATGTTCCATCACGTCAAGCAGACCGCGACCTTTGTGTTCGACCTCCCGGCGGAGGCAGCCTCCGGCCCCAACAAGGGATACCTCTCCTCCTCGGGATCCACCAGCATGGCCCGCGAAGATTTCCCCCAGCTCTTCACAGCCATTTTCGCCACCGAGTGGCCGGCCGTGGTTCGCGATAAGAACTGCCAGACCCTGGGCACCGGCGAAGCCTATGGTGGCACGCAGTGCACTGGAACTTTTCTGTTGCCGACCTTCCCGGTCGGGCCGAGGGCAAGCTATGGCGAGGACTATCCCGGCCCGCAGAATTTCAACAGCATTGTGGGTCAGCATCTCACCATCGCCGTCCACATGCGCTTGAAGCCGAGCGGCTCGGGCGCGAAAGCCGCTGGAGAAGGCGAGTAACCGAAGGAAAGTGGCTCGGGCCGCCTGGCTACCTGGTGCGGGGAGGGCGCGAAACAGTTCCGCGCCCCCCGCCGCGCCGCATGCTGCACCCTCACTTCCATTCCGCTCGTAAGGAAATAACGAAGCCTGACCGCCGGACGAAGCTCGATGATTTGTTCCGCAACGGGAAGCCCCATCCTCGCGGCCCAAGCAAAGGAATGGATCTCATGGACATGAATCTCGAGGTGGTCGTCATCCCCGTCTCGAATGTGGACCGCGCGAAGGAGTTCTACGGCGGGCTCGGCTGGCGGCTCGATGCCGATTTTGCGGCCGGTCCTGACTTCCGCATCATCCAGTTCACCCCGCCGGGCTCCGGATGCTCCATTCAATTCGGCACCAACGTCACGTCGCAGGCCCCTGGCTCAGCCCAGGGCTTGTACCTGGTCGTTCCCGATATCGCGGCCGCCCGAAACCATCTGCTCGCCCGCGGTGTCCAGGTCGGCGAGCTATTCCACGAGGGGACGCTTGGCGCTCGCTTCGATCACGCGAAAAACCTCCGCGTCAGCGGCCCCGCCCCCGATCGCGGCAGCTACCGCTCCTTCGCCTGGTTTCGCGATCCCGATGGCAACGCCTGGCTGCTCCAGGAGGTCACCTCCCGGCTGCCCGGGCGCGTCGATCCCGCCGCCACTTCCTTCGGCTCCGTAACCGGCCTGGCGAGCGCGCTCCGGCGTGCCGCGGCCGCGCACGGCGAGCACGAGAAGCGTACCGGCGCCGCGGACCCCAACTGGCCCGACTGGTACGCCGAATACATGGTGGCGGAACAGTCCGGGAAGAAGCTGCCGGAGTGATCGAAGGCCGGAGCGAACGCGCTCCCGCTAATCCGGATGTGCCTTCGCGGCAAGTGTGGGACAGACATTCTTGTCTGTCTCCCCGCGCGTCTTTGCCGCAAGGATGGGCGGGCCACCTCTGCGCAGACAGGCCGGGATGCCTGTCCCGCGGGCGAGGCGTTTTGCCAGAGACTCCCCAAGGAGGCAAGCCATGAAACGGATCGCTTTCCTGCCGGTTGCTGTAGCAGCGGTGGCCGGCGTTGCCACCCTTTTGGCCCCCGCGCTCGGACACGCCGAAGACGAGGCCGCCCCCCTGTTCGGAATCAGGATCCCACCCGGTTATCGTGACTGGAAGCTGATCTCCGTGGCCCACGAAGAAGGCAAACTCAACGATTTGCGCGCTATCCTGGGCAACGACGTGGCCATCGAGGCGTGCCGCAAAGGGCAGCTTCCGTTTCCCGACGGCGCCATCATTGCCCGCATCGCCTGGAGTTACGTCCCCTCGGAGGAAAACAACAAGGCCTTCGGCCGCGCGCAATCCTTCGTTCCCGGCCCGGCCCCGGAGTGGTATCTCCAGTTCATGGTGAAGGACTCAAAAAAGTACGCCGCGACCGGCGGCTGGGGCTTCGCGCAGTTCAATAAGCACGGCAAGCCTGCCACCGAGGCCGTACACACAAACTGTTTCCCCTGCCACGAGCCGGCAAAAGCCGGCGACTTTGTATTCACCCATTACACTCCCTGATTCCGTGATCGAGTGGAAGGCCAGGGTTTCAATCCCTGAAGCCATCTCGCCCCTCGCCCCCGCTTGTCATCCCGAATCCCCGCGCTGTTGGCGGGGTGAGGGACCTGCTTTTTTTCC
>DATIYQ010000336.1:0-7653 GCA_035517515.1 Binatia bacterium | reverse complement strand
ACCACCACCACCGCGTACCCGCGGTCGGCGGCAATGCGCCGCAGGCGGCGCAGCAGATCCACCTGCGCGGCGATATCCAGGTGCAGCGTCGGCTCATCGAGCAGCAGCAGCAGCGGCTGCTGGGTCAAAGCGCGCGCCAGCACCACCCGCTGCTTTTCTCCCCCGGAGAGTTTGTGCATCCAGCGCCCGCGGAAGTGGTCCGCCCCGGCTTCCACCAGCGCCTGGCGGGCCACCGCCCGGTCCTCCTCATTCTCGAAGCGCAGGCCCCGGCTGTACGGATGGCGTCCCTGGATCACGAAGTCCCACACGCGCACGGGAAACAACAGCGGCGTTTCCTGCTGCACCAGGGCAATGCGCTGCGCACGCGTGCGCAGGTCCAGCCGGCTCACTTCGAAGCCTTCGAGTTTTACGCGCCCGGAAAGCGGCGCCAGTGTGCCGGCCAGCAGGCGCAGCAACGTGGACTTGCCGCTGCCGTTGCGCCCCAGGATTGCCGTCAACTCCCCTGCCGGGGCCACAAACGAAGTCGCTTCCAGGGTGAAGAGCGGCGCGCCGCCTTCCGGCGTGTAGGAATAGCTGGCCAGTTCCACGGTCAGGCGCGGCGGTTCGCTGGCAGGCGCCCGGGGGGCCGCGGCCCGCGCGGCTGGCGATGTGGCTTCCGCGGTTTTTTCGCCGGGGTTCACGCGATGCGTCTCCGCAGCAGGTAAATAAACACCGGCGCGCCCACCAGCGCGGTCATGGCGCCCACCGGTAGCTGTGTCGGGGCCACCACCGTACGCGCCAGCGTGTCCGCCAGCACCACCACAATCGCTCCCCCCAGCGCCGTCGCCGGAAGCAGCAGGCGATAATCCGAGCCGAACAGCAGGCGCACCAGATGCGGCACCATCAAGCCCACGTACCCGACCGCACCGCTCACCGAAACCGCCAGCCCGGTCAGCACCGACGCGCCGAGATACACCACAATCTTCACCCGCCCCACATCCACACCCAGGTGCATGGCTTCCTGCTCGCCCGATAAAAGCAAATTCAGGTCCGCGGCCGTCGTGTAGATCGCCCCGCTGCCCAGCACCAGCACCAGCACCAGCCACCCGGCCGGCACAGGCGAGGGCGTGGAGAGGTCGCCCATCAGCCAGAATGCCATGCCACGCAGTTCGCGCCCGGAGATGGTCGTCATTAAAAACATAATGAGCGCGGAGAGGAACGAAGCGGTGATGATGCCGCCAAGCAACAGCGCGTAGCTATCCAGGTCCCCCCCGCGCTGCCCCAGCAGATACACCGCGGAGGTGGCCAGCACGGCCCCCGCGAATGCGCCAAACGGAGTGGCCGCCGGCATTTCCGCCGCCCAGATCAGCGTGAGAATCGATCCCAGTCCCGCCCCGCTCGAAACGCCCAAAACGTATGGATCCGCCAGCGGGTTGCGCAAGAGCGCCTGGAAACTGGCCCCGGCAACGGAGAGCGCCGCGCCCACAATCATGGCCAGCAGGATGCGCGGCCAGCGAATGTCCAGAATAATCAGCCGGAAATCACTCGCCGCGGTATCCCCCCGCCCCGTCGCCGTCCGGAAGAGGAATACGGCGAGGTCGGTCACAGAGATGGACCGCGTCCCGAACTTCAGTGAAAAAAACACCACCAGCAGCAGGATTCCACCCAGCCCCGCGCAAGTCAGCAGCAGCCGCCGGGGAGTGAGCGGCCGAATCACCGCGTTCCTCCGCGGGAGGACGGGGGCGTGGCCGCCGGTGTCGGCGGTGGCGGGAAAAGATCCGGATGGAGCTGGCGCGCCAGGTCTTCGATGGCATCCACGATGCGCGGAGCCGGCCGCGACAGCGCGTCACTCACAATGGCAAAGTGGCCCGCGCGCACCGCTTCCAGGCTGCTCCATCCAGCGCGTTTGCGCAAACCGGCAATCAGCGTCTGGGGATCTTCCGGGTGCGTGCCCGAGAACACCAGGTACTCCGGATTCTGCCGCAGGACTTCTTCGATGTTGATGTGCGGCCAGTCCTGGTCCGTGGTCACCACGGATTCCGCGCCGGCATGGCGCAAGGCATCCGCCAGAAATGTGTGCGGCCCCGTGGAGATGATCGGGTCCGTCCACACCACAAAGAACACGCGCCGGGGCGCGTGGCCAGCCAATCGGTGCGCCAGATCTGCCAATCGCTCCTCCAGGGTCGCGGCCAGCTCTTCACCCCGCGCGTCCGCCCCCAGCAGTTTCCCCAGCCGCCGCGTCGAGGCCACCACTTCCTCCACCGTCCGCGGGTCCGTGGTGTAAACCGCCATGCCCAGCCGTTCGAGCGCGGTCACCGTTTCCTGCCGGTTCAATGAACGCGTGGCCACCACCAGGTCGGGATGCAAGGAAACGATTTGCTCCAGATCGGGGTTGATCGGCCCGCCCACCCGCGGCCGCGTCAATGCTTCCGCCGGGTAATCGCAATAATTCGTGACCCCCGCGACGCGCTCTCCCAGATTCAGCGCGAACAGGGTTTCCGTAATGCTGGGTGCCAGGGACACGATGCGTTGCGGAGTGCCGCGCAGAACCACGCGGCGTCCCAACTCATCGCGGTATTCCACGGGTTGGGGACGCGCCGCAGGCTCCGCGGGCATGGTGGCGGGCGAGCCGGCCTGTGAGAACGCCGGCAGGGCTGCTGCCACGGCAACAACTGCCAGCCAGCGCAGCGCGGGAGGCACAGGGACCTTCTTTCGCCGCATCATTCCCATCCGTGTCCAATAAAAAAGCCCCATGCGAGCATGGGGCTCTGGCCCGCGCTCTTTCTCGCGAAGAGCGCCGGGGCGAAGCGGCTCGGGCAGGTTTCCTGGCTTACGGCCGTCTGCGACAGCCGATCACAGTGGCGGGACCGCGGCCGGTTCTCACGGCCTTCCCCTTTGTGTCCCGCTCCCCCGGATGCTGCGGGGCGGGACGCCTCACGAGCCGTTCAGATGTCGCGAGTCAGTGTATGCCGCACGGTCAGGGGTGTCAACGCGGGCTGCAGGCGGCGCGAAAGAGCAGGGAAGTGTCCGCGGCGGATCAGGTGGTGCTGTGTCCTTCGTCCTGGTCGAAGCCCCAGCGCAGTTCGTCCACCACCCAGTGGCCGCGCAGCCGCACCAGGGTGTAGTGCGCCACGTAGTCTTCATCGTCGTCCGAAGTCACGTGGATATCCACCACCACGCGGTCTTCGGATTCGCTGATCGAGTCCACGTCCTGCTCATCCGTGTGGAACATGTCGCGGTGCGCCATCACCAGTTTCCGGAACAGCGGCAGCGATACCCGGGCGCGGTAGCGCGGTGAAAAGTAGGAATATGCCCCGGCGATATCGTCTCCATTCAGCGCCACCAGTTGCGCCCGCGCGATCCGCAGCGCCGCGCTGGTCGCGGAATCTCCGGGAACCGCGTCATGCTGCGCCCCACCCTTCTGTTCCACCGTTGGCGCGGTCACCAGGTGCGGGGCCGCGGGCTCCGCCGAGTGTCGCAGGAGCAGCCACGTGCTCAGCGTGAAGGCCAGGGTTCCCGTGCCTAGAACCGCGGTCAGCCGGCGTAGCAGCGTGCGCCGCCGGTGGCGTTCGCGCGCCAGCCGCGGCTCCCAGCCAAATGGGCCTCGCGGCCCCATTGCCTCCAGTTCCTCTTCCGGCAGATTCAGTGGGTTCAGCGGTTCTTCCATTGCGGTTTCCGTTTTTCCACCAGGGCGCGCAATCCTTCCTGGGAATCCTCCAGCCGGTAAAGCTCGTTCAGGAAAATATCCATGGAGACCCGCAGCCCCTCCTGCAACGATAGCCCCACGCCCCCGATAATGGCCTTCTTCGCCATGCGCAGCACCGCCCCGGACTGCGCGGTGATTTGCGCAATCATTTCCGAGACCACCTTCTGAAGCTGGTCTTCCGCCACCAGGCGGCTCACCAGTCCCAGGTCGCGGGCGCGCTCCGCGGTTATGGACTCGCCGGTGAGCACAAGTTCCATGGCCAGCCGCGGGCCGACAATCTGCGGAAAGATTGTGGCGGCGAGCGGAGGGAAGACGCCCAGCTTGATCTCCGGCTGGGCGAACCGCGCGCGGGGCGAAGCCACCACGATGTCCCCAAATGCCGCCAGCTCCGAGCCGCCACCGATGGCAGGTCCGTCCACCACCACCATCACCGGTTTGCCCACGTCCACCATCGCCAGAAACGCGCGATGGAAGGCGTCAATCATCTGGAACACGCGCTGCGCCGTGTATTCCCCCACGTCGATCCCGCCGGAAAACGTCTTGCACGCGGAATCGATCACAATCAGTTTCACCGTCTCGTCTTCTCCGGCCCACTCGATTCCCGAGGCCAGTTCCCGCAGCATTTGCTCGTTCAGCAGGTTGTGTTCCGGCCGATTCAGCGTCAGCCGCGTCAGCGCGCCATCCGAGGTGTAGCGCACATTCTGGAAATCCTCGGGCTTGATGCGCTGCACGCCCGCGATGGCCACGTCAATCGCCGGCCGCCGGGTTTGGGATGGACGTTCCATGATTATGCCGCCTCCAGGGCCAGGGCCAGGCCCAGCCCGCCGGAAACACACAGTGTGGCCAGTCCGCGCCGCGCTCCCTGTGTCGCCCGGCCGCAAAGTTCATGCGCCAGCGTCGTGACCATGCGCGCCCCGGTGGCGCCGATGGGATGTCCCAGCGCGATCGCCCCGCCATTCGGATTCAGCCGCGCGCGATCAAAATGCAGCTCGCGGTCGCACGCCAGCACCTGCGCTGCGAATGCTTCGTTCAGTTCCACGGCGTCGTAGTCTCCGGTCTTCCACCCCGTGCGCTCTTCCAGTTTGCGGCACGCGGGAACCGGGCTGACGCCCATGCGATGAGGTTCCACCGCGGCCACCGTCGCATCCACAATTCGCGCCAGCGGCGCCGCCGCCAGCCCCTGCAGTCTCTCTTCACTCACCAGCACCACCGCCGAACTCGCGTCCGTCAGCCCGCTGGAATTCCCCGCCGTGATCGTGCCGTCCTTGGAAAACGCGGGCGCAAGTTTGCCCAGGGCTTCCAGGGTCGCCTCCGGGCGCACATGTTCGTCTTTTTCGATGCGCATCGCGCGTCCCTTGGCGTCGGTTCTTTCCACCGGCACGATTTCCCGGCTGAACCGGCAGCTCTCCATGGCCCACGCGGCCCGGCGATGGCTCTCCACCGCAAAGGCATCCTGTTCCTCGCGGCCAATCGCGAATTCCCGCGCCAGCAGTTCTGCGGTTTCGCCCATCACCATCTGCGCCAGCGGACAGAAAAAGCCGTCCCGGTACATGGCATCCACCAGGGGTTGATGGCCCATCTTCATTCCCCAGCGCGCCTCCACCAGGTAGGGCACCCGGCTCATCGCCTCGGCGCCCCCGGCCACAATCACTTCCGCGTTGCCCAGCATAATCTGCTGCCAGCCCAGCAGGATGGCGCGCAGTCCCGACGCGCATGCCATGTTCACCGTGAACGCCGGCACGTCGTCCCCCAGCCCGGCGCGCCACGCTATCTGCCGCGCCACGTTTGGCCCCACACCTGCCGGCCGCGCATTTCCCATAATCACTTCGTCCACCCGGCAGGTCGCCGTTGCAGGGGCTTTCAGCCGGTTCTCTTCAACCCCTCCCGGGGCCCGCTCTTCAGGCGCGCGGCCGAACGCGCGCTCCAGCGCGGCGCGGACGGCGATCACACCCAGGTCCGCGGCGGAGAGCTCCGCCAATCCCCCGCCGAATTTTCCAATCGGCGTGCGCACGGCGCTCGCTATGTACACAGCGCGGCTCATCGTCTCGCCAGATTCCCGGGCAGCATTTTCATCGCAGGCTGGAATTTTGATGCTAGCACACCTCTCCGGCCTCCGCATTCAGCCCCGCCCCGCTGGTTACCAGTTGTGCGTATTGACATTTCCGGGCTCCCATCCAAACATGCGGGCTGGTCTGCCCATGCCAGCAGGATTTGCACCGATTGCCGGATTGAAGATCGGCCACGCGCAGGACGAGCGCGCGCTCACCGGCTGCACCGTGTTTCTCGCGGAAGCCGGGATGACCGCGGCGTGCGACTTGCGCGGCAGCGCCACCGGCACGCGCGAGTTGGCCGCGCTCGATCCCGCTCACCTCGCAGACCAAATTCACGGCCTGGTGCTGGCCGGAGGCAGCGCGTTCGGTCTGGACGCGGCCGGCGGCGTGATGCGCTGGTTGGAAGCGCGCGGTGCGGGCTTTGATGCCGGAGTGGCCCGTGTCCCCATCGTCCCAGCGGCCATCCTCTTCGATCTCGCGCTGGGCGAAGCGAAGCGCCGCCCGGACGCCGCCATGGGTTACCAGGCCGCGGAGGCCGCGCGCGAAGGCCCGGTCACCGAAGGCAACGTGGGTGCCGGAACCGGCGCGAGCGTCGGCAAACTCGCGGGAACCGAATGCGCCATGAAGGCCGGCATCGGCTGCTGGACGGAGCCGTGCGCGGCGATGCGAGGCGGGACGGCGCAGGTGGCGGCCCTCGCCGCCGTCAACGCGTTCGGTGATGTGCGCGATCCCGCAACCGGCCGCCTGCTGGCCGGCGCGCGCACCGCCCCCGATTCCCTCGAACTCCTCGATACCGCTGCCGCTCTGCGCCGTGGCTCCGCGCCGCAATCCTTCGGCCGGACGGCCGGGCCGGCCCTCAACACGGTGCTCGTCGTGGTGGCCACGGACGCCACACTCTCGCGCATCGAGGCTGGCCGCCTGGCGGTCATGGCCTCTGCGGCCATCGCTCGAACCATCTCGCCCGCATTTACGCGCTTCGACGGCGATGTGTTGTTCGCGCTCTCCTGTGGCCCGGCAGACGCGTCGCGGAATCTTCGCGCAGATGTGAACGCGCTCGGCGCCGCGGCGGCCGATGCCGTCGCCGCGGCCATCCTCCGCGGCGTCTCTCAGGCCCATTCCGCCGGTGGCCTTCCCGGCTTGGCGGGATAACGCGGGTGGGACAGGCAATCCTGCCTGTCTCTCTTCCTACTTTCTGCGCAGCAGTTCCGCCCAGTGCGAGAGGTGATTCAGCGACTGCGTATGCGTGCGGTCCAGCGAAAGCGGCGTGATCGAGGCGTCCCCCGCGAACACCGCTTCGTAATCCGTTCCCGCCTCCACGTCGGTAATGCGCTTCTGCTCGCTCAGCCACACAAACGTGCGCCCGCGCGGATCCACTCCATCGCGCAGGTAGTTGCGGGTAATTTTTTTCGACTGCCGGGTAAAGCGGACGCCACCCGCCCATTCCAGCGGCACGTTGACGTTCAGCATCACCCCTTCGGGCAGGCCTTCGGCCAGCACACGTTCCGCCAGCCCGCGAGCCACCGCAGCGGCCCCTGAAAAATCCGGCTGCGGCGAGCGCCCCGCCAGCGAAATCGCGCAGGCCGCCAGCCCGTTGATGGTGCCCTCCATGGCCGCCGCCGCCGTGCCGGAGTAATAGACGTTTTCCCCCAGATTCCCGCCGTGGTTGATGCCGGAGAGCACCACGTCCGGCCGCGCAGGCAGCAGGCGGTTGAGCGCCAGAATCACCGCATCGGTTGGGGTGCCGGCCACCGCCCATTCGCGCTCCGCCACCTGCTGGTAGAAGACCGGGTCCAGCAGTGTGATGGACTGCGCCGCGGCGCTGCGCTCCCGGTCCGGCGCGGCCACGTATACGTCTCCCAGGCCTTCGAGCGCCGCCACCAGCGCCCGCAGCCCGGGGGCGCTGATGCCATCATCGTT
>DATIYQ010000335.1:0-2618 GCA_035517515.1 Binatia bacterium | reverse complement strand
CTGGCGCTATCGCCATCCACGCCGCTGTAGGACTGCTCGAAGCACAGGCTGGCGGAGAAGGAGAGCGGCTTATCCTGCGCGAACATGCCGCGCATGTAACCGGAAATAATCTGCACGCCCTTGTCGTGCAGGCGCCCGCTCAGGTTGGCCTCGCGCTCCACGTTGATGAGCCCGGCCTTGCCCAGGGAAACGCTGGCGGTGATGCGCGAAGGCTTGCCGAAGTACAGGCCGCCGTATTCGAAGACGCTCAGGCCGTTGACCACGCCGGTGCGGGCGCCGTCGGTGTCGATCAGGATCAGGCCTTCGGCGATCATCTCGCGCATTTTTTCATCCACCAGGGCGTGCCGCTCGATTTTGGAGCGCAGCGCGATGGCCACATGCTCGCCGGTGACCGGAGTTTCGCCCGCCTGGCGCGCGGCGTAGCAGGACTCCCGGGCCAGGTCCAGCACCTCATTGACGCGCGCGGTAATCTTGCTGCGGCGGCCGGCCAGCCGCACCCCGTATTCGACCAGCGCGGCCACGGCGGTGCGCTCGAAGGCGCACAGCCCTTCGTCTCCGGAAAGCTTGCGCAGGTGCCCGCCATAGAGCTGCAAGACTTCCGTGGACATGGGAATCTCTTCGTCGAACTCCGCGCGCACCTTGAAGATTTTCTTGAAGTCCTCCTCGTAGGCGTACAGCAACTCGTAAAGCTGGCGGTCGCCGATGAGGATCACCTTGGTGGTCAGGTCAATCGGCTCCGGCTTCATGGAAGCGCCGCCCAGCGGAAAGAGATATTCGAGCGGCTGGATTTCCAGCTTGGCATGATTCAGGGTGCGCTTGAGCGTGCGCCACACCCCGGCTTCGGTCAGGCAATCCATGGCGTACATGATCAGAAATCCGCCATCGGAGCGCAGCATGGAGCCGGGGCGGATGTCCATGAAATCGGAGTTCCACATGCCGCGGGGATCGTAATTGCGGTGGATGCTGCCGAAGACATTGACGTAGGTGGGCGCGGTCTCGAAGATCACCGGGAAGGATTCCTCGGGCTCGTGCGCCAGGAGCACGTTGACGCCATAGACGCGGTAGGGGTCGCGCTCCGGTCCGGGACGCCGCTCCGGCTCTTCCGGCCCGTGCTGCTCGCCCTCTTCCTCCCCTTCGCGATCCTTGAACAGGTTCAGGTTGTCCAGGATGTGCTGGCGGACCTCCTCGAGATATTCGCTGACCGTGGCGTCGGGATATTTCTCTTTCAGGTCGGCAATCACTCCGTCCACCAGCACGGAGGCGGCCTCCTGCTCGAGGTAGCTCATCTCGCTGGCCAGTTCGCGGGAGAGCAGCAGCGTCTTGCGGTAGACCACGGTGAATTCCTGGCGGAACTGGTCGTACTTGCGCTCGATGGTTTCGGCCATGACCGTTTCGAGCTTGCCTTCCTGCACCAGCTTGGGCAGCTCCTCGACCGGGACCATCTGGCCGTCCAGCACCGGGAAGATTTCCGGCAGGGCCACGGCGCCCACCTGCATGCGTCCCAGGGCAAACTGTTCTTTGGCGATGCGCCGGGTGAAATCGTCCATCAATTCCTTTTCGCGGACGGTGAAGCGCTCGACGATGCGGCCCTTCTGCCGCTGGAAGGGCTCGCCCTCGAACACCTGCGGGATGCGCCGGCGGAGGAAGTCAATGCCCGCGTCCATGTCCTTCTTGAAGCTCTGGGCCTTGCCGCGCGGCAGGGTGAGCAGGCGCGGGCGGTCCGCGGCCTTGAAGTTGTTCACGTAGCAGCGGTCCGGGGCCAGTTCGGTGTGCGGCTCGAGTTCGCGGATCATGCGGGAGATCAGCCCGCCGCGGCTGGAGCCGGAAAGGCCGCAGACAAACGTGTTGTAGCCGGGCGCGCCGACCTCCAGGCCCATCTGGATGGCCCGGATGGCGCGGTCCTGGCCAATCACGCCTTCGGCCAGCTCCGCCTGCGCCGTGGTCTCGAAGGGAATGGTGGCCGGATCGCAGCGCCAGCGCAGGCTTGAGGCGGGCAGAGTTTCCGCTGCCGCCGTGGGAGCGGCCAGGGGAACAACGGGCTTCACCGCAGCTTCCGCAGGCGCGCCGTTCCCGGACGGATTGGAGGATTCAGGAGGCATCGTTTTTCGGGCAGACTCTAGCATAGCGGCGGGTGCAATCCCAATCGCGGGAGCGAAAGAGGCATCGGCAGCATGAGCAGCCACTCGCCGAGATTCTAGGGAGCAAAGTCGCGCAGGGCGGAAGCGGGCTGGAAGACCTGCGCGAAGAGCCCCAACCTTCCGTCACCCGGTTTGGGGCCTGAAAGGTAAGGCGCCCCCTGTGCTACACCCCGAAATCTCGGGACGGTGCGTGCGGCGTATGCCCGTGCCGCCCACCCGCCAGGCGAGGAATGAGCGGCGAGAGAGGCGCAAGTAAACAATATGCCCCCACCCCCCCTCCCCCCACTGTTCGCAAGTATGCAATCTAAAGGGGATAGAGACACTGGGATTCGTATGTATGGAATCCAGACGACTTGCGGCCGCAAACTTCATAAGTACCACGACCAAAGGACTTACCTGCGGTTGCGTCCCGAGCGGCGATGCCTGGCGGGCAGCCGAGTTGTTAATCCTTAATTATTATAACACATAAGTAATCAAGAA
>DATIYQ010000334.1:0-4955 GCA_035517515.1 Binatia bacterium | reverse complement strand
CATCCCTGCTTCCTTACTTCCTTATTTCCTCTGAAACTCAGGCGAGCCCAGCACCAGTCCAGCAATCATGCCCGCATCCACGTTGCGCACCGGGTCGTCGAACATGGCCTGCAAGACCTGCGGGTCATCAAGCTGTTTTTCCAGGACCGCACGGGTCTGCGGCGAAACTTCTCCGCCCAAAAACAGCGCCACAGCGCGGTTCATCACTGCGTCTGGATCCTTCGCGTCTCCGGTTCCCAGCAGTCCGCCCAGATCCACCTTGGTGTCGCGCATGCGGCCGGTGGCCAGCAGGATGCTGAAGTTCATGCGATTCAGGAGCGCGCCGGAATTCACCCAGAAGTCCGCCGCGTCCTTGTAGCCGGTGGGCGGCTGGCAGCCATAGAGCGGTTCGCCGATCTGCGCGGACCAGCGCACCGCGGGCATGGCCTCGGCCATCTCCGCGCCGGTGGCCCGCAGCGCGCTGGCCACCAGCTCCGACGGCTTCTTGATTTTCGAGCGGTAGGCCTGGCGCGACCAGAATTCCGGCGAGTAGATCATCGCCTTCATCACTTCGCGGAGATCGCCGCCGGTGTGCTGGAAGGTCTCCGCCATGCGCGCCACCAACTCCGGCGGAGGAGTGTCGGAGACAAATCGCCGGGCGAGCTTGGTGGAGATGAACTTCGCTGTGCTGGGATTTGCCATCAGCATGTCCAGGAGCTTTTCGCCGTCCCCCATGCCTCCGGAATGGATGGTCTGGCCGAGCACCTGCTTCGGCTCGTCGCCGTGGAAGCGTTCCTCGAACCGGAACTCGGGGTCGCGGCGCGGCGCGGTCATGCTCCAGCCGGTGAGCGCGAGGGCAGCCTGGGTCACATCCTGCTGCGTGTAGCCGCCATCCACACCCAGGGTGTGCAGCTCCATCAGCTCGCGGCCGTAATTCTCATTCAGCCCGCGGCGCTGCTGCTGGGCGTTCTGCTGGTTGGCATTGGGCACGCGCATCATCATGGGATCGCCCCCGAACATGCGGTAAAAGCGCTGGCGGCGCGCCTGTACTTCCGCGGCATGCTCGGCAAATGCCTTGGGGTCCACGCTCAGCCAGTTGTCCAGATAAAACAGCATGGCCGGGCTCTTGGCCGTGGCATAGAGCAGGTCATGAAATTTTCCGAGCACGTGCGGGCGGATGACTTCGCGTTCATAGGCCGGAAGGAACCATCGCTCCGGCCCTTTGCCCGCGAAGACGTTGAAGTGGTTGAACCAGAAATCGTCCAGAATCTCCTGGAGCTGCCGCTCGCTGTAGATCGCGCGGGTCATCTTGGCTTCCGAGAGCTCAAGGACGATCTCCGCCGGGCGGTTCTTCATCTCCGCGGCGTCCATCCCCTGTCCGGCATACTGCTGCTGCGCCGCGGGGCCCTGCTGCTGGCGGAACTGTTGGCGCGTCTGCCCCTGCTGCTGCGCCTGCTGGTTGGGCCGCGGGTAACGCGCCAGCAACTGGGCGGTGGACATGCCAATGGCCGGATACTGGCGCAACCGCTCTTCCACGGCGCCATCGTCAATCCGTTCCGGGTGCAATTGGAGATCGATCCACCTTTCCAGGCCCATCTGCTTCACGCGTTCGACGTCGCCAGGACGCGGGCCGTAGGCCAGGCGGTTGAGCGCGTGCAGCGTGGCTTCGTCTTCGTTGAGCTCGGTAATAGGCAGGCGGCCACGAAAGGCCTTTGGCAGTTCGATTTTTTTCTGCTGCGCGGATGGACTGCTTGCTCCATGGTCGTGCGCGGCGAGCAAGGGAGAAAGCACGGTGAGCGCCACCGTCAGAGCGCATGCCGTAATGCCGTCATGCGTGGCGCCTCCCTGCTTGCGGCCGCCGGTTGGAGGAGGGCAGAAGGCCGACGATCGTGTAGGCATCCGAGGAATCTCCAGGCGGCCCGGACGAATCACGCGGAAGGTTGATCCGGACGACTGCTCATAGGCTACCGCCCCATCAAACCCGCGGCGATGGCAAAAGTTGCGGCTGTGCCGAGAGGAAAAAGGGAGGCCGCGGGCGCGCGCCGGGATTTCCCTGCTATCCTAGTGCCATGTCCTCTCGCTTGCCCTTTCCATTTGGCCGATGGACGCGCCGGAAAACCGGCGCGTGGCCGGCACGCGCGCTGCTGGTTCTGGCCGCGCTCTTCCCCTGCGGCGTGGCCGCACTGTGCGCGGAGCGCTTGGCGGTGCGCACGCCCGCGGATGCGCGCGCCCCGGCCGTTTCCGCCGAGCGAATTCAGGCGGACATCAACTTCCTGGCCAGCCCCCAGCTCAAAGGGCGCGACACCGGCACTCCGGAAAACGACCGGGCGGCAAAGTACATCGCCCAGGAATTCCACCACGCTGGACTGGAGCCCCTGGCCGGCGGCAAGGATCCATTTTTCCAATTCTTCACGGTGACCGTGGGCGCGGAGCTGGGCCCGAAGAATTACCTCAGCGTGACGTTGGGCGCGGAACGCACGGAGTTGCGTCCCATGGAGGAGTGGCTGCCCTTCAATTATTCCGAGAGCGGCGAGGCCGAAGCGCCGCTGGTGTTTGCGGGATTCGGAATCACCGCTCCCGAGTATCACTACGACGATTACTCTCACCTGGACGCCAAAAACAAAGCGGTGATCGTGCTCCGCAATGAACCGCAGAAGGACGACGAAAAAAGCGTTTTCGACGGACGCCAGCCCACCCAGTATTCCGCGCTGATCAACAAGGCCATTAATGCCAGGAACCACGGCGCGCGGGCCATGATCCTGGTGAACGACGCGCCCTCCACCCTGCCCGGCGCCCCGCCGGAAGAAGACCGGTTGATGGAATTTGACTCTCTCAGCGGCCCCCAGAATCCGGGGATCCTGCTGCTGCAGGTGAAACGCAGTGTGGCCGATCGGTGGCTGAAGCCCGTCGGGAAATCCCTGGACGCGTTGCAGAAGCCGATGGATGAAAAACTCGAGCCGCAAAGCTTTGCTCTGGAGGGAATGGCGCTCGAGCTGCGCATCGACGTGAAACACATCCAGGCGCGCACCCAAAATGTGGCCGGGGTGGTGCGCGGCCGCGACCCGCTACTGGCCTCCGAGGCGGTGGTCATCGGGGCGCACTATGACCACTTGGGCCTGGGCCGCCACAACGCGCTGGACCCGGATGCCGCCGGGCAGGTGCATCCCGGGGCGGACGACAATGCTTCCGGCACGGCTGCGGTAATGGAACTGGCGCGAACCGTGGCCGCGCGGCGCGACGATTTGCGCCGTAGCGTCATCTTCCTCGCCTTTTCCGGAGAGGAACTGGGCCTGCTTGGCTCAGCGTATTACACCGAGCATCCCCTTTGGCCGCTCGCCAAAACTGTGGCCATGCTGAACCTGGATATGGTGGGCCGGGTGCGCGACGGGAAAGTGTACGTCGGCGGCGTGGGGACCTCGCCCGTGTTTCCGAAGCTTCTCGAAGAATCCAATACCTCGGGCCTGCACCTGGAATCTTCCCGCAGCGGATATGGTTCCAGCGATCACACTTCGTTCTACATCAGCGATGTCCCGGTGCTGTTTTTTTTCTCCGGACTGCATCCCGACTACCACCGCGCTACGGACACAGCGGACAAGATCAACTTCGGCGAAGAGGCGCGGGTGGGCGATCTGGTGCTGCGCGTAGCCATGGCGCTGGCCTCCGGCGAGCCACGGCCGCAGTTCACCCGCGTGCAGGAACCGCGGCCCGTGGGTGCCACCGGCAGCAGCGGCGGAGGCTATGGCGCCTATTTCGGCTCCATTCCGGACATGGGCGCGGAGGTGGAAGGCGTGAAATTTGCGGACGTGCGCGACGGCAGCCCCGCGGCCAGGGCCGGGCTGCGCCGGGGCGATGTGCTGGTGGAGTTTGCCGGCGCGGCCATCAAAAATCTCTATGATTTCACATTCCAGCTCCGCGCCCACCGGCCGGGCGAAGAAGTGCGCGTGATCGTGCTGCGCGGGGGAGAGCGCGTCGAGGCCACCGTAAAGCTCGACGTGCGGCACTGACCGGCTGTTGCGTCCGGGGGGACAGCGCGGCGCCGGGATCCCCAGGCGTCCTGAGCCGTGAACGCCCCGCAATGTGATATGGTTCAGCGTTTCAGTGCCACCGGGGACTCCTATGCTCCGCAACTTCATTTTCTGGCTTTCCACCAAAAAGTCTGTCACCAGCGCGCTGGCGGAGCGCGGCATGCGCTACGGCTTCGCGCGGCGGTTTGTGGCCGGCGAATCGCTGGAGGAGGCGCTGGCGGCTTCGAAAGATCTGAACCAGTCCTCGCGCTCCATCAGCCTGAATTTCCTGGGCGAAAACGTCTCCACGGCGGAAGAAGCGCGGCAGGTGGCCGAAAACTACACGCGCATGCTCCGCGCGATCCACGCGGGGACCATCGACGGGAATATCTCCATCAAGTTGACGCAACTCGGACTGGATTTCGATACCGGGATGTGCCAGGCGCTGGCGCGGGAGATTGCCGCCATGGCAGCGGGCATGGGGCGCAGCGTGGAGATGGATATGGAAGCCTCCGCGTACACCGAGAAGACCCTGGCCATCTTCGAGGCGGTGCAGCGCGAATTTCCGGGAACCGGGCTGGCCATCCAGGCTTATCTGCACCGCACGGCGGAGGACGTGGAGCGGCTGGGACGGCTCACCCGGCCGAAGCTGCGGTTGGTGAAAGGCGCGTACCGCGAGCCGGCTTCCGTGGCCATTCAGAAGAAGAGCGCGGTGGACGAGAATTACAAAACGCTCGCGGCCACGCTGCTCGACGGACGCTTCTTCCCCGCCATCGCCACGCACGACCTGGCCATGCTGGACTATGCCCGCGGGGTGATTCGGGAGCGGAAGGTGGCCGCGGACCAATACGAGTTTCAGATGATTTACGGGATCCGGCGCGATTTGCAGCAACAGATTCGGAATGAAGGCCACGCGCTCCGCATCTACGTTCCCTTTGGAACGGAGTGGTGTCCTTACTTCATGCGCCGGCT
>DATIYQ010000333.1:0-6160 GCA_035517515.1 Binatia bacterium | reverse complement strand
CCGGCGTCCAGGAACGACGCGATGATCTCGCCGCCGCCCATCATCCAAATGTCTTTGCCCGGCTGAGCGCGCAGGCGCTGGGCAAAGGGTTTCACCGGGTCGCTCACGAATTCAAAGCCAGCCAGGGAAGAGTTCTGCAAGCGCCGGCTAAAGACGTAATTCCTGATCCCCGGGCCCATGGTCTTCATGCCCATTTTGATTCCCAGGTCGTACGTCTTGCGGCCCCAGAGGATGGCGTCAATGGATTTCCAGAACGCGCCCATGCCGTAATTGCCTTTGGGGCGCTTGCGGTCGAGCCAGGAGTAATCGCCGTCGGGACGGGCGATGAAGCCATCGGCGCTGGTGGCAATCCAGACGATGATTTTGCGTCCCCTCTTCACCCTGCCTGGACCTCCGGCGCTCGGGCATGATACCGCCAGAAAGGGAGAGAAGAGGAAAGAAGGAGATGGGGATCCGCGAAGCTCGGGTGGCCGGAGGCAACACGCCGCAGCCGGAAACCCCGAGGGGCGTTGCTGCCAGCGGCGGGCCGGAAGCCGAGAAGTCTATGGGGCTGGACCGCCTTTTTGCTTCCCGAACGGGGCATCCTCTGGTACCGTGTCTCCCTGCCCGGGGCTCCCCGGGCACAGGGTCAGGCGAGTGCAGGTGCCAGAGGATAAAGATATGAACAATCGAAGGGCGCAAATGCAGAACAATTTTGAGGGGCCCGACCGGGTTTCCTCCCGGGGGTGGAGACGGCCGGCGATTCTGGTGGCGGTTGCGGCGGTTGCTTTGGGCGCGGCAGCGACTCGAGTGAGAGCGCAGCAGGCGCAGGTGATGCCGCAGCCCAACGTGGAGCACGTGATCGGGCTGGAGGGAATCAAGCCGGGATACAAGGCGGCGCTCACGGTGCAGGGCAATGAGCTGGTCTTCGCCTGGGACCGGACCAAGGCCACGATCCCGATCGCGTCGATCCTGGATATCTTCACCTCCGACGACACCCAACAGATTTTCCGGGGATCGGTGGGCAGCGCGATGAAGGCGGGCGTGCCCTACGGGGGCGGGCGGGTGATGAGCCTGTTCACCCAGGCCACGCAGGTGATGACCGTCGAGTACCGCGACTCCAACGGCGGATTCCACGGCGCCGTCTTCATCTTCACCAAGGGCAAAGCCACGGAGGCCAAGAAGGCGCTGGTGGCCGCAGGAGCGCACGCGAGCATCCCGCCGGAAGAGCCGGCGAAAGAGGAGAAAAAGCCGTGAGGGACCGTAATCGCATGAAGATTTCCATGCTTCTGGCCGCCGCCGGCGCGGTGCTGGCCGGCGCACTGGTGGCGCCGCCGACCTCCGCCGGGCAGGCACCGCCGACGGTGCTCACCAAGACTCCGGAGTTCTCCGCCTCCGCGATCATCATCGAACGGACGGAGCCGCCCAAGGATCTGGCCATCCCTGAGGATTTCCGCGTGGCCACCTACGAGAATGTGATCAACGAGGTCACGAAGACCGGCCGGTTCAAGCAGGTCTTCCGCAGCGGCGACCACCGGGCGAACGATGTGCCGGACCTGGTGACCATGCGGCTGCTTCCGGTGACTTTCACCAAGGGCAGCGAAACCGCGCGGGGCACTACCACCGTGAAGGGCTGGAGCGAACTTAAAATCAAGGTGGTGATCACCGATCGCTCCGGCAAGACCCTGGTGGACCAGGAAGTCCAAGGCAACGTCCGCTTCTACGGCGAAAATATCGAGGTGACCAAGGATTTCGCCAAGAAAGCGGCGATGGTGGTGTACCAGAATTTCCGCGCGCCCGGGCACTAGGAAGACGGGCATCGGCGGACAGCGCCGGCTCTCGCCCCGGTGAGAGCCAGAGTCCTCCCTACATCTACACGTCAGGCTGAGCCAGGAAGGGCAGGGTATCCTGCCGCGCCTTGATCGTCCACGACGCCTCGCGAGACGCCTCCCGCACCGGCGCAAACGAGAAGCGATGCAGCGGGGTGGGGCCGTGCACGCGGAGCGCCTCCAGGTGGTCCGGTGTACCGTAACCCTTATTGCTACGCAGGTTGTATTGGGGAAAGCGCGCGTCCCATTCCACCATCAGCGCGTCTCGCGCCACCTTCGCCAGAATGGAGGCCGCGGCGATGGAAAATGACCGCGCGTCGCCGTGGATCAGCGGCCGCTGCGGCAGCAGCAAATCCAGGGTGATCGCATCCAGCAACAAAAAATCCGGCGCTACGGAGAGCTGAGCCACCGCCACGACCATGGCTTGCCGGCTGGCCTCCAGGATGTTCCAGGCGTCGATGCGCCCGGCTTCGATCTGCGCCACGGCCCAGGCCACGGCGCGTTCGCGGATGCGCGGGGCCAGCTCCGCGCGGCGCTCGGGGGAAAGTTTTTTGGAATCATCGAGACCGCGGATCATCCGCGCCGGGTCGAGAATCACGGCCGCGGCCACCACGGGACCGAACAGGGCGCCGCGGCCGGCTTCGTCCAGGCCGGCAATGCGCTGCCAGCCGGCCTGCCGCGCCAGGCGCTCGTACCGCGAAGAACACCGCCGGCTCATCACCGCGGAGTCTAACAGGGGAAGTATCGAGTGACGAGGGGCGAGTGGCGGGAAAGCAGCACGAGAAGAAACACGGCTGCGCACAGAGAAGGCAGGGGGGAAACCGGGCTGGGGGTGTTACTCCGCGGCAGGAGCCGCAGGAGCTTCCGCAGCGACCGCCTGGACGGCGCGTTCTTTGCCCTTGATGCGCGCCGCTTTGCCGCGCAGCTCGCGCAGGTAATAGAGCTTGGAGCGGCGCACGCGCCCGCGGCGCACCACTTCGATTTGCGCAATCATGGGGGAATGGACCGGGAAGATGCGCTCCACGCCGATGCCAAAGCTGACTCGGCGCACGGTGAAGGTGGAAGAGGTGAGGCGCCCGCGGCGTGAAATGACCACGCCTTCGAACGGCTGCACGCGTTCCTTCTCCTTCTCGCCCTTTTCCGCGTCGCCCTCACGCAGTTTGACGTGCACGCGCACGGTGTCTCCCGGTTTGAATTCGGGGACGCCGCTGCGCAAGTGGGACTGCTGCACTCTCTCGATGATCTGGCTCATATGCGTTTACTCCGCCTACGGCGGACAGACCCACTCTGGCGGGGCCGGCACCGCGGAGACAAACAATAAGTATAGCAGAAATGCGCCCCGTTCTGGTAGCAGGCATTGCGGTCGTTGCTTGCGGCTTCCGGGGGAAATGCAGGACCTGTTGAGGCCACTGGGCAGACAGTGGATTTTCCCTTTTACTCCTGCGCCTCGCGCAATTCATCCAGCAACGACAAATCCTGCTCCGAGAGCCCGGCGGATTCGAGGATTTCGGGGCGATTGCGGAGGGTTTTCTCCAGCGCCATGCGCCGGCGCCAGCGGCGAACCTCTTCATGATGCCCGCCCACCAGGACTTCCGGGACGGACCATCCGCGAAATTCCTGCGGGCGGGTGTAATGCGGGCCCTCCAGCACGCCGGCGGCGGCGCTGAAGGATTCGTTGACGGAAGAGGCCTCATTGCCGAGCGCGCCGGGAAGCAGCCGGGTGACCGCGTCCATCACGAGAGCAGCGGGCAGCTCGCCTCCGGAAACCACATAGTCGCCGATGGAGAGCTCGTCGGTGGCGAGGTGCTCGGCGACGCGTTCGTCCACGCCCTCGTAGCGCCCGCAGAGCAGCACGATGCGCTCCAGGCCGGCGAGCCGCGCGGCGGTCTCCTGACGGAAAAGTTTTCCGGCGGCGGAGAGCAGGACGATGGCGGTGCGCGGAGGAAGTTGCTCGCGCGGAGCGCCGAGGATGCGCTCGACGGTATCGAAGAGGGGTTCCGGCTTCAGCACCATGCCTTCGCCGCCGCCGAAGGGGCGGTCGTCCACGGTGCGGTGGCGGTCGTGGGTGGCTTCGCGCAAATCGTGGATGCGCGTTTCGATCAGCCCCGCCTCACGTGCGCGGCGCACGATGCCGTGCTCGAGCGGGCCGGCGAAGAAACCGGGGAAGATGGTGACGATGTCGAAGCACAAGGGCACGGGGGAAGGATAACAACGGAAGTGGCCCTTCGCCAGAACACTCAGTACGCCCAGAGGCGCGAGTGGCGAGTGATGAGCGGCGAGGACGGAGACAGGCGCGGCCGAACAGATGGCAGACAGCCCATGGCCTTGGCACGAGATTCGAAACGTGCCCACGGTCAGAATGGCGCTGACCGTGGCTACGACGGAACGTACATCGGAACGGGCAGCGGAACGAGCCGGGCCGCGCGAGAAGCGCACAGGCCCTTCCCGCGTCAGGGTCTACGACAGGAATGCCCGTGCTACTTTTCCGCGTTTTTGCGGCCGGCGTCCAGGCTGTCGAAGTTCAAGATGGTGTTGAGGACCAGGGCGTAACTGCCGCGCGTTTCGCCGCGCCACACCGGGTTGATGGAGAACATCACCACGTGACCCTTGCCCGCGGGCGCATCCACCACCGCGGGGTGCTGGGCGATTTCTTCGCCGCCTTCGAGCAGGCCGGAAACCAGCAGGTCTTTGCCATCGGCATAGCGGAGCACGACGCGCGGGCGCTGGGCCGGAGGAATCACGCGGTAGCCGTTGCGCAGTTGCTCTGCGGTGACCGGGGGCGTCTCCCAAACCTCGGCCCGCGGCTCTTCCGGCATTTCCGGAGCGGCGCGCCCGGGATTGAAATCCGGATCGCTGGCGGTGCCGCGGCCGGTGGGGCGGGTTCGGGTCTCTCCGCCCAGGCGCCTTCCGCCGCGGCCGCCGACGATGCTGGTGAGCGAAAAAACGGGCCCGTTGTCGCAATAGGCGGAAAGCGCCTCACCATATCCATAGGCGATGGGACTGGCCGCGTCCACCACGCGGGTGCGCAACACGGAGCCGATGCTCTTCAGCTTCTGGCCCGGCGCGGCGACCACGCTGTCTTCGAGGCCGATGCCGGCGGCGAAGCGCGCGGTATCCATGACCGTGAGGAGCACGCCGCCCTTCTCGACAAATTCCTGCAAGTGGGCCACGCCGCTCCAGCCGAGGCCAGGGCGCACATCGTCCGTGGAATCATTCTTGCCAACCAGGTTGGGGGTTTCCGGGGTGTTCTTCCAGGGCAGGGGGTTGCCCCAATCGGTGGGCAGACCGTTGATGACCGTGGTGGGAGTTCCGGCAAATCCGACGGGTGGAAACATGATGACGTCGTACTTCGCGTTCAGGTTTTCTTCCTTGGCCACGGTCTGCGTGCTGATGTAGTCGTAGGGGATTTGCAGCAAGTCCAGCGCCTGCCGCCACCAGCCTTCCGTTTGCGTGCTCTGCCAGGTGTGGAGCAGGGCGATGCGCGCGGCGCGCAGCGGATGCGTCTTCACGGAAGGGGCATCGGAGAGGGCCACCACCTGGAGCCCCAGGTCAGAGGCGGCGCGGTCTAATTCCGCACGGTCCGCGTTGCGCAGGAGAATGGAGCCGCGCGAAAACTTCTGCCCGGCGGCTTCGAACGGCTCCTCCGCGGCTTCCATGGAGGCGTTGCGCATGCGGTAGCGGAGAGTGGCCAGGGCGGGCTCGGCGGTGTTGTGGATGACAAACAGGCTGCCCGCGCCGGGGGCAGCGCTGCGCGGCCGGATTTCCTTGACGCTTTCCATGGCCACATCCAAAACCTTTGCGTCTGTCACCCGCGTCACCTGGACGTTGAAGAGCTCTCCAAACGTCCAACCGGTATCGTCGTAGGGAGTTTTCTGCGGGTCCTCCGGACTCCAGTACTGATAGTCGAGCAGCGCGTCTGCGATGCGCGAATAGGGCTGGTCCATGCGAATGATATAGCTGCCCGCGGGGAACTGCCTGGTGGTGGGCTCCTTGTCTTTTTCTTTTGACTCGGCGGGCTTGGCCCCCGGGGCCGGCTTTTTGGCGGGCAGCGTAACGGAAAAAGGCGCCGAGGCGCGGGAGATTTCCACCTGCTGCTTGGCGAGCACGCGCAGCAGGTCTGTCTGCAAGCCCGGGCGCGGATCGTCGCCCGGGAGCACGTAGGCCGCGGGGCCTTCGGCAGAGGGTTTGGCCACGGAGCGTTTGGCCTTCAGGTAGAAATTCTTCAGGAACAGCTTCTGGTTGTCCCGGAAGTAGTGCAGCGAGGTGAGCAGGCCGGTTTCCTCATAATTGTTGTTGTCCCGCTGGGACCAGAGCGTTTTCGGCAGGGGAGGATTCTGCCGGAACCAGGTGCG
>DATIYQ010000332.1:0-24366 GCA_035517515.1 Binatia bacterium | reverse complement strand
ACCACGTCGGAGAGTTCCTTCTGGAGAGCGGCGATGCGCGCGATCTGGTAATCGGCGGGGCGTCCTTCGTAATCCACCAGTTCGCCGTAGAGTTCCGTGGTCTTTTCGCGGATGCGGATTTCGCCGGTAATGGCTCCGCCTTCCTTGGTGGCCACGATTTTCTTGCGGAGGTCGTCGGCCTTGGCTTCGATCGCCGCCAGGCGGGCGCGCAGCGGATCCTTTTCCGGAATCTTGGCGGCGCGCTCGGCCAGGGCTTCGCGCACGCCATTGATGCGATCCACGTCGAAGGACATGTCGCCCAGCAGGTCGTAAACGCGCATCACTGCGTCGTACTGCTGACGGCGGTCGTCCAGCGTGTAGGTGGCGCGGCGGTCCAGCCCCAGGACCAGGGGCGTGGTGTACACGTCCGTTCCGCGGGTCATGCGCACGGTGTAATTGCCGGGCAGCACCCGCGGGCCCGTGGAGGCCTCAAACGCGGCCACGGCCGCGGGAGGCACATGCGGGGCCTTGCGGCGCATGGACCAGGTGACCCGGGTAAGCCCGCGGCGGCTGCTGGCGGCCACGGTGTCCACCACGTTGCCCTGCGAATCCAGAATCTCGATCTTCATCCGGCCAAAGATGTGCCGCTTCTTCTGGTAGTAGGTAATGACCGCTGCGTTGGGAGGATTGGGACCGGTGAAGGAGGCGTCACCCTCCGACCATCCTCCGAAGGCCACGAAGCGCTGCTCGACGGGCCGGCCGGCCAGAAAGGTGACTTCCTTCTGCAACACGTCCGGGGTGAGCTGGCGAAGCGGAGAAATATCGTTGACGATCCAGATGCCGCGGCCATGCGTGGCCAGCACCAGGTCTGAATCGCGCGGGTGGACGACGATATCGCGCACGGCCACGCTGGGCATTTCCCCGCCCTTGTATTGTGCCCAGTGGGCGCCGCCGTCGAGCGAAATCCACAGGCCGAACTCGGTGCCCAGAAACAACAGGTCGGGCCACACGAGGTCTTCCTTGATCACGTGGGCGTAGCCGCGCACGCCGCTCGTGGCGGAAACCACCGGCGTCCAGGTATTGCCGAAATCGGTGGTCTTGAAGACGTGCGGCGTCATGTCGCCAAAGGTGTGGCGATCGAAGGCAGCGTAGGCGGTGGCTTCGTTGAAGCGGCTGGCCTCGACCCAGGAAACCCAGGAAGCCGGGGGAATGCCAGGAACCTTGGAGACCACATTGGTCCAGGACTTGCCGCCGTCGCGGGTAACTTGCAGATTGCCGTCGTCCGTGCCGGCCCAAATCACCTGCCCGTTGCGCGGGGACTCGCTGATGGAATAAATCGTGGTGTGGGTTTCGGCGTCGGAATTATCCACAGTAACGCCGCCGGATTGCTCCTGCTTCTGTTTTTCCGGATCATTGGTGGTGAGATCCGGCGAAATCTTTTCCCAGCTCTGGCCGTGATCGCGCGAGCGGAACAGGAACTGCGCGCCCACGTAGATGGTGCCGGACTCGTTGGGGCTCAGGTGCACCGGCGTATTCCAATTGAAGCGGTACTTGGGTTCGCCGATGCCCGGCTGCGGCTTGATGCTGCGAATCAAGTGGGTGCGGCGGTTGACGCGCGCCAATTCCCCGCCCTGCGATTCCGCATACACATAATCGGCATCCGCGGGATCGGCAAACGCCCAGAAGCCGTCTCCGCCGTACAGATTTTCCCACCGGCCATTGGTGATGCCGCCGGGGTAGGCGCTGTCGCCCATCCACACACTGTTGTCCTGCAATCCGCCGAAGACGTGGTAGGGATCGGCCAGATCCACGCTGACGTGATAGAACTGCGAGACCGGAAGATTGTTGCCCTTCCACCAGGTGTTGGCGCCGTCGTAGGAATACCAGATGCCGCCGTCGTCGGTGGTGATCAGGCGCTCGGGATCATCGGGATCAATCCACACGTCGTGAAAATCGCCGTGGGCGCCGCCGGAAACCTGGCTGAAGCTCTTGCCGCCGTCGTTGCTCATGATCAGGGCGAGGTCGGGCTTGTAGAGCTTGTTTTCGTTCTTGGGGTCCACAATCAGATTGGCAAAATAGAAAGGCCGCCAGACCATCCACTGGCTGTCGTCGCGGCGCTCCCAGGTGGCGCCGCCGTCGGCGGAGCGGTAGAGCGCGCTGTGCGGCGATTCGATCAGCGCGTAAACCACGCTGGGGTTGGAGGGCGCCATGGTGACGGCGATGCGTCCCCAGGGCTTGGCCGGCAGACCCGTGGCGGACTTTTCATCCAGCTCACTCCAGGTAGCCCCGCCGTCGGTGGACTTGAAAAGGCCGCTGCCGCTGGGGGCGGTTGCGCTCTCCCCGCCGGAGCGGAAGGTCCAGCCCTTGCGGCGGAAGTCCCACATTCCGGCGAGCAGGACCCTGGAATCGCGGCTGCTCATGGTCAGCATCCCGCAGCCGGTGGAAAGGTTGGCGCCCTTCAAAATCTTCGACCAGGACTTGCCGCCGTCGGTGGTCTTGTAAACGCCGCGATCGTCGCTGTCGCTCCACAGCTTGCCGGGAACGCAAACGTAAACGGTGTCGGTGTTGGTGGGATCAATCAGAATCTTGGCGATACGCTCGGAATTGGGCAGGCCCATATTGTTCCAGTTGTCGCCGCCGTCGGTGGATTTGTAAACGCCGTCGCCCACGGAAGTGCTGTTGCGCGTCCAAGCTTCTCCGGTGCCCACCCAAACAGTCTTGGGAGCCGCGGGAGTGACCGCCACCGCCCCGATCGACTGCACGGGCTGTTTATCAAACACCGGCTTGAAGGTGGTGCCGCCGTTCATGGATTTCCACACGCCGCCGCTGGCCGTGCCGGCATAGACGGTGAGCCGCCCATTCTCCTTGACCGCGGCGACCGCGGCGATGCGCCCGCTCATGGTGGCGGAACCGATGTTGCGCGCGCCCAGGCCGGAGATGGTGTCCGAATCAAACGGCGCATTCTGCGCGGCCAGGCGCGTGGCCGGCAACAACCCTGCGGCCAGCAATCCGATCAGCAAACGAAGCGCACGGAGTTTCATCGCGTCACGACCCTTCTTGGACCAGTTGTGTTCGCGCCCAGGCTGCACCTGCGGGCGAAGGCCCGCGCTGTGCTCGCGGAGCGAAGCGTTCGAACCACTGCAGCGGGAGCACGCTTCGCGGCTCATCGGGAGCCGCCCGCCGGGGCCGCGCCGGGCTTCGCCACAGGCATCACAAAGTAGGAATCTCCCACGGAAACGTTGATTTCCACTTTTTCGACGGTGAGTTTCTGGCGGTTGGAATCGCCCTTGCGCCCCGACTCCACGGCGAATGGAAAGTAGATGCCATTCACCTGCTCGTAATCCCCGTAGTAGGTCTCGTTTTCCTGGATGGCCCCGCGAATTTTCATCTGCGTCTCCAGCTTCAATTCCAGGAAGGAATCCGCGTCCAGGTAGTAAACAAAAATGTCGCCGTTCTTGAGGGTGAGCTTGATCTTGTAGCAGTCCGTTCCTTCCACGGAATCGTGTCCCACCAGCTCCGCCTTGTGGCCCTTCTCCTTGTAGTTCACCAGCGGGTGATCCACATCGGCATCCACCACCAGGGATTTGGCGTCGTCCTCCGACATGCGTTGGGGATCCCTTCGCCCGCCGAAGGGATCAATCTGCCAGGCGGTGGAGCCGTCGTAGGCTTGCACCAGGGTGAGTCCCTGGAGGGAAAACTCCTCGCGCACCTTGTCGGGGCGTTTGTTGGTCTGCACCGCCTTGGCGCGGATATCGCCGAACATGATAGTGGCCGTGGTGCGCAGGGTCTGCACGGATTGCAGTTTCTCCATGCCGCCGCGGGCGCGCACGCTCGAAGCAATCACCTCGTCCACGGTTTGGGCGGATAGCGCGGGCGCGAGAAAGGCGCCCCCCGCAAACAGCAGCGCGGCCAGGATGCCGGGCGCGCGGCGCCCTGCGGAAACTGTGGCTGCAATGTGATTCATGTTCACTCCCCATCCTTTCGCCCCGCCAACCTGCATCGCACAATCCATGATTCGCCCGCAGCCGGCGCCCGGGCCTCCCGCAGCGCCAGAAAAATTCTCCGGCACACAGTCTCAAGGGGAAATGCGGAGTCCAGAACACCACCGGTTCCGACCCCGTTGTGATTGGACGCATGGGCTGGCCCGCGGGTTCCGCCAAGTTGCAATCCACGAGGGGTGCAAAGCCCAGCCCCGGGCTGCCCCGTGGCCCCGGAATCTTAGCCCGGCACCTCCACGCCCGCCAGAGGAATCGTCGCGCGGGGCGAGCAGTGCGGGGCTCCGCTGGGAATCCCCCGGGGGGAGTTGGAGTCACGCAACGGCCTCTAAGCCACCGCAACTGTTGGGGAAGACCCGGGTTTAACATATGGGTGAGTACGCGCGCAGGGAAAGTCCAGCCTCCTGCCGTCAGGATCGGGGTGCGGGACGCAGCCACTCCGGCAAGCCGGAGATGGCCGCGCCAGCAAGCAAAGCACTCTCGAACGCGAGAGCAGAGGAGCGAATCGGATGCGCCACCTGAAGCTGGTCCATTGGTTGCTGCTGGGAATTGTGTTTGTGGCTGTTCCGGCCGGCGCGAACGCGCAGGTTGCCGTAGGTGTGGCGGTGCATATCGGGCCGCCGGCGCTGCCCGTTTATGTGCAGCCGGTATGTCCTGCGCCCGGGTACATCTGGACGCCCGGTTATTGGGCCTACGGTCCCGCGGGCTATTTCTGGGTGCCAGGCACCTGGGTGCTGGCGCCGGAACCCGGCCTGCTTTGGACTCCGGGCTACTGGGGGTACGGTCCGGGCGGCTACTTCTGGCATGCCGGCTACTGGGGACCGCACGTGGGGTTCTACGGCGGGATCAATTACGGCTTCGGATATACGGGCGTGGGCTTTGTAGGCGGGTACTGGTCCGGCCGCAACTTCTATTACAACCGCTCGGTGACCGCGGTAAACGTGACGGTGGTGCACAACACGTATACGAGGGAAGTGGTGGTCAACAATACGGCTGCCAGCCGGGTGAGCTACAACGGAGGGACCGGCGGGATCACTGCGCGGCCTACCTCGGCGGAAGTGGCTGCGGGGCGGGAACGGCATGTTTCCGCGACCTCCGTTCAGACGCAGCATTTTGAAGCCGCGCGCGGAAATCCGGCGCTGCGCGAATCCGCCAATCACGGGAATCCGAGTGTGGCTGCAACCAAGACGGCGGGCGTTTTTTCCGGCCCGGGAGTGACCGCGGCACGCCGCGAAAACGCGAACGCGTCCGCAGCGAATGGGGGCAAAGGCCAGCCGGCCGCGCAGACCGGCCAACAAGGCTCGTTCAAGAACGGAGGGCAGTCGGGCAGCGCGGCGGCGAACTCCAATGCGGGCGCGCATCCCCAAGACTCAAATGCCGCAGGGGCCGGCGGCCAGGGGAAGTCCGCGGGCGGCGGAGGCCACACCGAGGGCAAACAGCAGCATCAGGGCAAGTCCGGAGAGGGGCGTGAACGCGGCGGAGAGCGCGGAGGGGGAAAGCCGCCGCGATAACTGGAAGCAGGAATGTGAACGGCAAAAGGCCGGGCGAAGCCGCCCGGCCTTTTTGTTTGGCGAAGATGGTGCGACCGAGACTGGCACGGAGGCACGGCTGCGGAACCGCGGCCGCGGCCAGGGGCTGCGCGAAACGTCTTGCCGCGGGATCAGAACAGAGCGGCCCGGGCGGACAGAGTGAAAAGCGGCATTTCCGGTGGGCAACCGAGACGCAAGGGCACAACGATGGTGCCGATGCCGCGGCTGATGTAGATGCGCGTGCGGCCCAGCGCGTCCCATCCGGTGTGAAAGCGCCGGCGGCTGGGTGAGGCATCTCCGTCTCGCATGCGCTCCAGAAACGGCAAGCGCACCTGGCCGCCATGGGTGTGGCCGGAGAGCACCAGGTCCACCGAATAATGCGCGGCCGCGGCCACGATGCGCGGGTTGTGCGAGAGCAAAACAACCGGGCGCCCCCGCGGAATATCGCGCAGCGCCCGCGGGAGATTCGAGTTGAACCACAGGTCATCCACGCCAGCCAGGTACAGCTCGGCGGCGCCGGCACGGAGCATGGTGTGGCGATTGCGCAGCACCTCGATGCCGCTGCGGCGCAAGGCGCGCGTCAGCAGGTCCGCCCCGACGCGAAAATCGTGATTGCCCAGCACTGCGAACACGCCGCGCGGCGCGCGCAGGCCGCCCAGAAGTTCTGCCGCGGAGTGCGCGAAATTGCGGGAGTAGGAGACGTAGTCGCCGGTAAGCGCCACCATGTCTGGCTCAAGCGAATTGGCAAGCTCAACCGCGGCCAGCAAGGCCTCGGCGGAAAAATACAGACCATGATGGATATCCGTGAGGTGGAGGATCCGCAGGCCGTCCAACTGGCGGCCCAGGCCGGGCATGGGCACGCGAAATTCGCTGACTTCGATGCGGTGCGCGCCGCGGGCCCCGGGCGCGGGGCGGAAGCGAGGGTGCGGCGTGAGGCTCAGGCTGTAGTCCTCAAATCCCACGCGTTCCCAACGCTCCAACCATCCGCGGCGCGGTTTGCCGGCGGGCTCGGAAAAAGCCGGGAAGCGCGCGGAGAGTGCGGAAGCGGAACCGTTAGCCATCAGGCGCTCTCAGAAAAATCTGCAAACGCCGGCGGCGCATGCGGGGAGCCACGGAAACGGCAGCGCGCTGGCTCGTTGATCAAAGTAGCATCGGGAGAAGTGAGAGTAAAGCACGCCGGGCAGGGCCGGTACGTCAGTTTGCCGGCCGGCGCGACGGGAGGGAACCGAAGCGCGGGGCGCAATTTGACGCCACCGGCGCCGGAGGATAGCCTAAGGTTCGATTGCGGGGCCAACCCTGCCCGCCGGAGAACCGCATGAAAATGAAACAAGGCGCCAAACGCGCGCTCGCACGCCGCAGCTTTGTGGCTGGGGCATCGCTGGCCGGCGCCGCCTGGGCCACGGAAGGCTGGGGATGGCCCACGTCCGCAGGAACGCCTTCCCAAGCGGCGCACCCCGCCGGTCCGCTGTTGCTCGATGGAGGCTTTGCCAGCGCGCGAAAAATCGCGGAGGGTGTGTACGCGGTCGTCTCCGACACCACCAAGGGCTTCGACACGCTGTGCAACGGCGGATTTTTCCTGGGGCGAGATGCGGCCATCGTGTGGGAAGGATATGCCACCGCAAAAGGCGCCGCGTTCCAGCTGCAAGCGCTGCAGAAGGTCTACAAGCGCCCGGTGATGGCCGCCATCGACTCGCACTACCATTTCGACCACACCTGCGGAAATTCACAATACGCAGAGGCGAAAATTCCCATCTGGGCGCATGCCAAGGTGGGGCCACTGATCCAGGAACGCTACGTGCCGCTGCAAAAAAGCGATAAGAGCCAGTTCCTGGAAGCCGCGGAAAAGCACCTGCACGATGCGGTGTCGGAGGACGATCAGAAGCACGCGGAAGGCGACCTGGCAGCCCTGAAAAACGTGGCCGCGCTGGTCGATGCGGCGGTGCTGACCCTTCCCACGCGCTCCCTGCAGCCATCCGAACTTCCCATGAAGATTGACCTGGGCGGGCTTGAACTGGTGCTGGAGACGCATCCCGGGCATACACCGGGCGACTTGATATTGCGTGTGCCCGCGCAGGAAATCGTGTTCGCCGGAGACCTGCTGTTCAACCACAGCTACCCGGTTACGATGGATGCCGACGTGGCCAGTTGGATGCAGACGCTCGATGCGTTCGGCCGGTTTGGACGGAAGACACTATTCGTTCCCGGCCACGGGCCCGTCTGCGGTCAGGAAGGGGTTGAATTGCTGAAGACGGTGTTCGCAGACCTGGCACAGCACGCGCGACAGATGGCGCAGCTGGGCGTGCCCCTGCCGGAAGCCCAACGTCGCTATTCCGTGCCGGAACGGTTCAAGGGTTTGGGAATGATGTGCTGGGAATTCTGCGTGGACCAGGCGGTGGCACAGTTTTATGAGGCGGCGGTCGCAGGAAAGATTTAGGCCGGCCCGGCGCGGCGCGGAATGCGGTATGCTGGTTGATTGATCATCCTCAGAGGAGCAATCGAACATGGCCGATGAGCATTGTGGACCCTCGCAGCCCGCACCGATGCCCGCCAAGCCGGGGCAGCGCATGGTGAAGTGCGTGAAGTTCGGCAAAGAAATGCCTGGGCTGGACTATATCCCTTGGAACGGCGAACTGGGCCAGCGGGTGTTCGACAACGTGTCTGCGGAGGCCTGGAAGCTGTGGGTAGAACATTCGAAGATGATCATGAACGAATACCGGCTGAACCCGCTGGATCCCAACTCCCACAAATTGATGGAAGAGCAGATGGAGCAGTTCTTCTTCGGCGAAGGCGCGAAATTGCCGGAAGGATTCGTACCGCAACGGACCAAGGGCTGAGCCCGGCGGCGAGCCGGGTTCGCGGGCACCGCGTCCTCGAGAGACCTGACGGCATCCACACTTTCCATGCAGCGCAAAGAGCGGACCGCCGGAATCACCTTCGCGGCCACCATTATCTTTCTCGGTAGCGGCTTCACCCTGCTGATGTCTGTGGCCACGGTTGTGGGCGGAATATATTTGCTGAGACGGCCGCCATCCTCCGCCGAGATCGGCCCAATCCCTAACCTGAACTTTTCCCTCGGGATTGCGCTGGTGCTGTACTCCGCCCTCTCCGCTTGGGGCATCGCCACAGGAATCGGAGTGCTCAAACTGCGGCCGTGGGCACGGGCCAGTGTGCTGGTGTTTGGCGCACTGATGCTCTTCACTTCGATCTTCAGCGTGCTGGGTCTGGCCCTGATCGGGCCGATGCTTCCGGTTCGTGCCGGGTCGCCGCCTCCCGCGGCGGTGTGGAGGGTTCTGCTGGGGGTCATGGCCATCCCCGCGCTGGTGGGTGCGTGGTGGCTCGTTTATTTCAATTTGCGGAGCGTGCGGGAACAATTCGCTGAATACGCCACCACCGGCCATTACTCGGCGACGGACGGCTCCGCAAAAACTTTGTTTCTCGGACCACAACGACCCATCAGCATCACGCTGATTGCCTTGCTGTACCTGATGGGAGTGCCCGGGCTAATGCTCGCTCCGCTTCGAGGGTTTCCCGTGGTCCTGTTTGGAGTCGTAATTTACGGCGCCGCTGCCCGGGCGATTTATCTGATTTACCTGCCGGTGTGCATCTACGCGGGGATCGGCCTGCTGAAGCTAAAGCCACCGGCGCGGCTGCTGGCCATCGGCTTGTCACTTCTCCATCTGCTGAGCGGGATTTGCTCCGTCTTCCTGCCCGGCTCCGAGGAGCGGATGGAGGCGGTGCTCGCAGGCATGCATCTGGCGCTGCCTGGTGTTCTGCCGCTCTCAACACTGTGGCCGCTCATTCGCATCGCCAGCGTGGTTGGATTTCTGATTTCGCTGGTCATCCTCTGGGCGCTGGTCAGGGCCCACGAGGCGTTTATACCTTCGCGCACGCAGCAAACCGCGTGAGGCGAGAGCCACCGCGCGGGAAAAGCCCGCGGTCCTGAACGCACTGACCGCGGCTACCCGCGATCCGAGTGGTGCGCGAGAGGGTGCTCAACGGGCAAGCGCGCGCGAAGATCAAAGCGAAGGCAGGCGTGCGCCGCGCGCAGGGCGGACTCTACGGCAGCGGGCTCCGCGGCGCGCGCGAAGAGGAAGCCCAGGTAGCTGGAGCCTTCCGGCCAAGCCGCGACATAATCGTGCAGCCGCGCGGTGATTTCGATGGATTCGATCCCGGGGACGCGCGCCGCTTCCTGTAACCCCTCCACACCCTCGAAAACGCCGGACTGCGGAACCGGGATCATCATCACACCGGAGGCTTCTGGTTCGCGCGCGAATGCGTGCACGTCTTCACCCAGCGCGTGACGCAGCAGCAACTCTTCGAGCGGCATTCTCTGGGAGCCGAAGCGCAACGCGCGGGCGCACAGGCCGCCAATGGGCCGCGGCTGCACCTCCAGCACCCAGGGACCCTGGTCGTTGATGCGAAATTCCGCGTGCAAGGGGCCGCGCTCGAGGCCCAGGGCGGTAACAGCCTGCTGCGCGCACTCCTCGATGGCGCGTTGCAGGATTTCCGGCAGGCGCGACGGAGTGACGTAGATCGTTTCCTCGAAGTACGGGCCTTCAAGCGGGTCCGGCTTGTCGAAGATCGCCAGGGTGCGCAATCGGCCGCCCTCGATCAGGCCTTCAAACGCCACCTCGCCTCCGGGGATGTAGCTTTCCACCAGCAAGCGGTCCAATGCCTGCTCGCGCGTTACCTGGATTTCGGGTGAGGCTACCAGCGCACGGACGCGGGCCAGGGCGGCGCGAAATTCCGCGGCGTTGTTTGCGCGGACCACGCCCTGGCTCATCGAGAGCATCAGGGGCTTTACGACGCAGGGAAACGGGACGCGCGGCAGCACGCGGTCAGGCTCTTCCTCCAGAGCAAAGCTGAGAAACCGCGGAACGGGCAAACCGGCGGCGCGCAGCGTCTGGCGCTGGAGGAGCTTGTTGCGCGCCAGGTCCACGGACCCGGGCGAATTGTAGGGCAGGCCGAGCGCGCACGCTGCATGTGCGGCGGCGGCCAGCGGGCGGTCGCCCAGCGCCAACAGCGCGTGGACCGGCGTGGCTGCCGCGCCGCGGACGATCGCCGCGGCGGATTCTTCGGCACGCTCGAAGTGCAGCGGCAAAGCGGCATCTCCCCAGGGATCTTCGAGCTGGTGGCAGCGGTCGGTGCCGAACACCACCTCGAGGCCCAGGCGGCGCGCGGCATCAGCGAAGGCGCGCGCCTGGTAGCCGAGCTTGGAAGTGAGCAGCAACAGGCGTTTTGGATTTGCGGAGTTCATGGTCTGCGCAGCAATCCACCGCAAAAGGAAAAGGCTAACACAGAGCACACAGGGGCACAGAGCTCACGAGGGAAAACACACGCTGCTCTCGGTGCCCCCCGTTTCTCCGTGCTCTCTGTGTTGATTCCTGGTTTTCGGCGGTCACACAAACGATTCCGCGCGGCGGACGGCTTCGCGCGCTTTGGCGATGGGGACCAACTGGTCCCGCGTGGGTTCCGCTCAACAGTACCAGGGCTCGGTAAGGTACGGCACTGCGGCACGGGCGGCCAGAACGGGTTCCGGCGGGGCGGGCGCGTCCAGTCCCGCAGCCGCGTGCGCCGCCTGCCAAATTTGCCGGAAGATTTTCTCGCGCGGGCGGCCCAGCTTTTCGCCGCGCTCGACGAGAGATTGGACCGTTTCCGCGAGTGCGTCCACGCGCGGGTCGGGATGCCGCCAGGGATGCGCGAGCGCCGCGGGATCGAAAGGCCCGGCGAGGGCGCGGACGTCTTCGAGTTCGAGCAGCAGGGACCCCGCGGGCAGCAGCAGGCGGATGGCGAGCTGGATGGGGGCCACGGCCGCCGCCAAGCCTTCGTCCACCAGCGCGTGCAGCAGATCGCAATACCCTGCGAGGGTGGTCCAGGGGGTAAACGGCACAAAGGTGGGCTGGAGCGCCAGGCCGATTTCGCGGCAGCGTCGCACCACGGCCAGAAAATCCGCGCGCGAGTGGCCCTTGGCCAGGCGCGCGAGGATGGCGTCATCCACGGATTCGGCCGCGGTGGTGACCAATGCGCAGCCGGTTTCGCGCAAAACGGGCAGCAGCGTCTCGTGGCGGAGCAGGTGCTCGATTTTGATGGTGACGTCGTAAGAGAGCACCGGGAATTCCGCGTGGAGTGCGCGGACAATTTCTTCTGCATGGCGCGGACCATTGAAGAAATCGGGATCGCCGAAGGTGATGTGCTGCGCGCCGGCAGCCACCTGCTGGCAGATGTCCGCCAGGACAACTTCGCGGTCCACGATGCGGAACACGCCGCGATAGACCGGGACCACGGGACAGTGGCGGCACAGGTGCTTGCAGCCGCGCGAGGCTTCTGTGTAGCCGGCCACGCGGTGCTGGCCATCGGGCAGGCGCAGATGCGCGTAGTCTCTAAGCGGCGGCAGACCTGCGCGATCGGGAAGGAGAAACAGCTGGCGGGCGAGGGAGATGACAGGCAACAAGTCACCCATTGCCGCGCTCTGGTCCGAGGGTGATTGTTTCCGCTCTGCGCCCTTTGCGCTCCCTGTAGCCTCTGCGTTCAATCTTTGGTGGTAGCCCGATGTACAGGTCCTTCGGGTTCCCTCAGGGCAGCCCAAAGCCTGTTTGACCAACTGCTCCTCGAATTCGCCGCCAAATACACTGTGCACGCCGAGGCCTCGCAAATAATTCTCATTCATCGGCGCGTACAGGCCGAAGAAGCAGATATGTGCCTGCGAGTTGATGCGGCGAACCGGCTCGAGCAACATGACCGCCAGGCGCGTGGCCGTGTGCATGGGAACATAGAAAGCGATGAAATCCGCGTCCCGCACCCAATCGTCACGGAAATCCTGGCGCGAAAGGTCCAGGCAGCGCACCACGGCTCCGGCGCGGCGCAGCCAGGCCGCGGGCGAGGCCAGGCCGAACGGCTGCCGGCCCAATTCGTAGGTGGAAATGAGAAGGGCGTTCACAACGTGCCACGACAATTATGGCATGGTGCCGCGCCGCGCCACCAATCACGCGGCGATTCATCCAAACACTGCCCGGCGATTGCGTTAGAATGAAGCGATGTCCTGAGGAGTGCAATTCACCATGTCCATTTCATCGAGCAACAGCTTCGGCGCGTGCGGCGCGCTGCGCAGCGGGAGCCGCGACTGGCAGATTTTCCGCCTGGGCGAGTTGCAGAAGCGCGGCATCGGAGACGCCTCGTGCCTGCCGTTTACGCTGAAGGTGCTGCTGGAAAACCTGCTGCGATGCGAGGACGGCGCGTTTGTGAAAGCCGCGGACGTGGAGACGCTGGCGCGATGGAATCCGACGGCGCACACGCAAAAGGAAGTGAACTTCATGCCCGCGCGCGTGCTGATGCAGGATTTTACCGGGGTGCCCGCGGTAGTGGACCTGGCAGCGATGCGCGATGCGATGCGCGCCATGGGCGGCGATCCACGGAAGATCAATCCCCTGCTGCCTGTGGACTTGGTGATTGACCACTCCGTGCAGGTGGACGTCTTCGGGCAGAACCAGTCGCTGCTGCTGAACACGGAAATTGAATTCCAGCGCAACCGCGAGCGCTACGTCTTCCTGCGCTGGGGGCAGAAATCGTTCCGCGATTTCCGCGTGGTACCGCCGGGCACGGGCATCTGTCACCAGGTGAATCTCGAATACCTGGGGCGGGTGGTGTTCACGCGCGAGGCGGCGGGGGTGGCCTATGCGTTTCCCGATTCTTTGGTGGGCACGGACTCGCACACCACCATGATCAACTCCATCGGCGTGTTCGGCTGGGGCGTAGGCGGGATCGAGGCCGAGGCGGCCATGCTGGGGCAGCCGCTCTCCATGCTGATTCCGGAAGTGGTGGGCTTCAAGCTGCATGGGCGGCTGCCCGCAGGCTCCACGGCTACGGACCTGGTCCTGACCGCCACGCAGATGCTGCGGAAGAAGGGCGTGGTGGGAAAATTCGTCGAATACTACGGGCCGGGACTCTCCAGCCTCACCGTGCCGGACCGCGCGGTGCTCTCCAACATGTCGCCTGAGTACGGCGCAACCATGGGGTTCTTTCCGGTGGACGACGAGACGCTGGCCTACCTGCGCTTCTCCGGGCGGGAGGAGGAGCATGTAAAACTGGTGGAAGCGTACGCGAAGGAGCAGGGCCTGTTCCGCACAGATGCGACGCCGGACCCGGTGTTCACCTCCACGCTGGAACTGGACCTTTCCACCATCGAGCCGGCGCTGGCCGGACCCAAACGCCCGCAGGACCGCGTGCCGCTGCGGGAAGCGAAACCAGCATTCTTGAAATCGCTGGAGGGCGCGCCGGCCAAGCACGCCAGCGTAAAGTCGAATGGCGATCACTACGAGGTGGGCCACGGCTCGGTGGTGATCGCGGCGATTACGAGCTGTACCAACACCTCGAACCCGTCGCTGATGATCGGCGCGGGCCTGCTGGCCAAAAAGGCCGTGGAGCGAGGGTTGCACGCCAAGCCGTGGGTGAAAACCAGCCTGGCCCCGGGCTCGAAAGTGGTGACGGATTACCTGGACGCCGCCGGGCTGACCCAATATCTGGACGCGCTGCGGTTCAACCTGGTGGCCTACGGCTGCACCACGTGCATCGGGAACAGCGGACCGCTTCCGGAACCCATTGCCGCGGCGATCAAGGAAAACGGACTGGTCGCCGTCTCCGTGCTGAGCGGAAATCGCAATTTCGAGGGGCGCATCAATCCGCTGGTGCGTGCGAATTATCTGGCGTCACCACCGCTGGTGGTGGCCTATGCGCTCGCCGGGCGCATGGATTTCGATATGGCTGCGGAACCCCTGGGCAACGACACCAAGGGCCAACCGGTGTACCTGCGGGAAATCTGGCCGACGCCGGCGGAAGTGGAGCAGGCGGTGCGCGCCGCGGTGACCACGGGCATGTTCCAGAAGGAATACGGCGACGTCTTCACCGGGCCGAACGAGTGGCGCACGCTTCCGGTGCCGGAAGGCGAGCTTTACTCCTGGGACGCGAAGTCCACGTACATCCAGAATCCCCCGTACTTCGAGGCGATGGCGCGGACACCCGGCGCGGTGGCGGACATTCACGGAGCGCGCGTGCTGGCGGTGCTGGGCGACAGCGTGACCACGGACCACATCTCTCCGGCGGGCAGCATTGGCGTGGATACGCCCGCGGGAAAATATCTCATCGGGCTGGGCGTGAAGCCCGCGGACTTCAATTCCTACGGCGCGCGGCGTGGCAATCACGAGGTGATGATGCGTGGCACGTTTGCCAACATCCGGCTGAAGAACATGATGGTGCCCGGCGTGGAGGGCGGCTGGACGGTGCATGTGCCGTCGGGCGAAAGGATGAGCATCTACGACGCGGCCATGCGCTACAAGCAGGAAAAGACGCCGCTGGTGGTGATTGGCGGAAAGGAATACGGCTCCGGCTCGTCACGCGACTGGGCGGCCAAGGGCACCCGCCTGCTGGGCGTACGCGCAGTACTGGCGGAAAGCTATGAGCGCATCCACCGGTCAAACCTGGTGGGCATGGGCGTGCTGCCGCTGGAATTCCTGCCGGGAGAAAACCGGGAGTCGCTGGGCTTGACGGGAACGGAAACCGTGGCCATCACCGGCCTGGCGCAAGGCATCACCACACGGATGAAGGCCCATGTGCGCGTAACGCATGCGCAGGGCGCGGATCGATCTTTCACCGCCGTGGCGCGGATCGATACCCCGGAGGAGGTGGAGTATTTCCGCCACGGGGGTATCCTGCCGTTTGTCCTGCGGAAAATGCTGTAGCAGGAAAAGACCCACGGTCAGAAAAGCGCTGACCGTGGCTACCAGTCCCAGACCAGCGCACTTGAGGTTCAGGCTTTGCCAACGACGCCTGCGAGCGGGCTCGAAGCGGAGGCATAACGGCGTTTGGGCATGCGGCCAGCCAGGAAAGCCTTGCGGCCGGCTTCCACGGCGTCGCGCATCGCTTCCGCCATCAGCACCGCGTCCTGAGCTTCGGCAATTGCGGTGTTCATGAGCACGCCATCGGCGCCCAGTTCCATGGCCACGGCGGCGTCGGAAGCGGTGCCCACTCCCGCGTCCACAATCATGGGCACTTCCGTGATGCGCTCGCGTAGGATCTGGAGAGCGACCAGATTCTGGATGCCCAGGCCGGAACCGATGGGCGCAGCGAGCGGCATCACCGCCCCGGCCCCGGCGTCAATCAGTTTGCGGGCCACCACCAAGTCGTCGTTCGTGTACGGAAGGACGACGAAGCCTTCCTTCACCAGCACGCGCGTGGCCTCGAGGAGTTGCTCCGTGTCCGGGAAAAGCGTCTGCTGGTCGCCGATCACTTCCAGTTTTACCCAATTCGACAGACCGGCCTCGCGCCCCAGGCGCGCCGTGCGGATGGCTTCGTCCGCGGTGTAGCACGCAGCCGTGTTCGGCAGGATGAAGAGTTTTTCGCGGTCGATGTAATCGAGCAGCGATTCCTTGGAGCGGTCGGAGAGGTTCACGCGGCGCACGGCCACGGTGACCATGTCCGCGGCAGAGGCGGCGTGGGCGCGGGCCATCTCCTGAAAACTGCGATATTTTCCGGTGCCGACGATGAGCCGCGATTGAAACGCGCGACCAGCGATGACGAGAGAATCGTTCATGGCGAAAGCTCCTGCACGCATTGTAGTCCCCCGGCCCACAAACTGAAAACCTGCCAGTATCCCTGGTGGATGGCGAAAGCCGGCTGAACCGCCAGCGCGAAGTCCTGTGAGTGCAAAGGCGTGGATCGGTGGCGCCACTCGCCTTTGACGGCCGAATGGCCAGGGAGACAACAATTCGGGCCCGGGGCAATCGGCTGAAGGGCGAGAGGACCCTGAAGAACGGGGCCTCTCGCACTCAAAGGCCTTCGGTCTGCCTGAAATTGACCGCGCGGTGAACGGCCGCGAGGTTGCTGGCTCCGGGATGACCCGCAACAACGCTAGAGCGCCGGGCGCGGTTCGGCCACGTCTTCGTACAGTTTTTCAATTGTGTCGCGGAAGCGCTCTTCGATGATGCGGCGGCGCAGCTTGAGGGTGTAGGTCATCTGGCCGTTGGCAAAAGTGAAATCCTGAGGCAGCAAAGCGAAGCGCTTGATTTTTTCGTACTGGGCCATATCGGCGGTGAGCCGCGAGATTTCTTTTTCGATCAGGCCGTGGGTCCAGGGGCTCGTAGCCAGCTCGGCGGAATCGGCTAAGTTGATTCCGGCGCGTCCAGCCTCGGCCTCGAGACGCACAAGGTTGGGCACCACGAGCGCGGAGATAAATTTTCTGCCGTCTCCCACCACCACCGCGTTGAGGATGAACGGCGAGGTCTTCAGCCGGTTCTCGATGGGCTGCGGCGCGACAAACTTTCCGCCCGCGGTTTTCAGCAGGTCCTTCTTGCGGTCAGTGATGATCAGATAACCATCCGGGTCCAGATAGCCGATGTCTCCGGTGCGAAACCAGCCGTCGGGTGAGAGGGCTTCGCGGGTTTCTTCGGGGCGATTGTAATAACCGGCCATCACCAGCGGGCCGCGCACTTCGATTTCTCCGTCTGAGGCGGCGCGAACTTCCACGTTGGGGATGGGCTTTCCGGAAGTGCCATTCTTGTATTGCACCGGCCAATTGGTGGAGACGATCGGGGCCGTCTCAGTGAGCCCGTAGCCCTGGTACACGGGGATGCCCAGGGCCCAGAAGATTCCGGCAAGGTCCGTCGAGAGCGGTCCGCCGCCGGAGACAAACGAGCGGATGCGCCCGCCAATCCCCTTTCGGACCTTCGAGTAAACTAGCAGGTTCGCCAGGTGCCAGGACAACCACAGCGCGGGCGAGGGCCTGTGTCCGTGCGCTTTCCACGGCACGGCCCGCTCCGCGGTGCGCATGGCCCAAACAAAAAGGCTGCGCCTGAAGCCGGTTTCGTCCAGACCGCGCTCCACGACGTTGGCGTAGATTTTCTCGAAGAAGCGCGGAACCGCCGCGGCCACTGTCGGCCGCACTTCCAGAAGCGCCTGCGGGACATCCTCCATTCGTTCGACGTAAGCGACGGTCATGCCCTCGAAAATGTACATGTAATCCACGGTGCGTTCGTAGATGTGGGCGAGCGGCAGAAAGCTCAGCCCGATTTCGCCGGGCAGGAAATCCTGCCTGGGGCAGGCATCGGTAGCATTGGAGGAAAGATTGCGGTGCGTAAGCATCACACCCTTAGGCTCGCCGGTGGTGCCCGAAGTGTAGATGATGGTGGCGAGCTGCTCGGAGCGTACGGCGGCAGCGTGCTGCCGGTAGCGGGCGATCTCCAGGTCACCTTGCGCGGCGATCAGTGATTCGTACTGCAATGAGCCATCATCGCTCGCCACCGCACTGGCCCCCGCCCCGGTCGCCGCGCCCGTCGGCGCCAGGATGATGCGTCCGATTCCGCCCAGCCGGTCGTGCAGCGCGCCCACCTGGCGAGCCTGGTCCGCGCCGGCTACAAACAGCACCTTCGCCCCGGAATCCTTCAGGATGTACAGCATGCGATCCGCGGATTCCCGGAAGTAAATGGGCACCACCACCGCGCCCAGGCCGGTGATGGCGAAATCGGCGGCGTGCCACTCCGGGCAGTTGGGGGCGAAAACGGCTACGCGATCACCAGGGACAACTCCCAGGCGTTCGAGCGCCGCGGAAAGGCAGGCCACCCGGCGGAGAAACTCCTGCGAGGAGATGGGCTGCCAGCCGGCAGGCGAACGGTAAAGCTGCGCGCGCGGCGTGGGATGCGCTTCGATGGAAGCCAGCAGACGCTGCGGCAGAGGCAGGTACTCGGTCACCCCCACACTTTAACGTGCGCCATGCGGGCGCGCCAATAGGCAGAGAGGGCTCGGCTTCGCGGCACCACTCGCTTGCCCGGGAGGCACCTTGCGCATCGCGCACGCCACTGCGGTACACTCAAGCTTCAGGGAGCTGCTTCCATGACCACGCTCACAGGCGCGCCGCCGCACGCCGCAATTCGCGCGCCGCGCGGCAATGCCATTTCCTGCAAAGGCTGGCAGCAGGAGGCCGCGCTGCGCATGCTGATGAACAATCTGGATCCCGAAGTGGCCGAGCGGCCGGAGGACCTGGTGGTTTACGGCGGAACGGGCAAAGCCGCGCGCAACTGGGCGTGCTATGAGGCCATCGTCAAATCGCTGCGTGACCTGGAAAACGACGAGACCCTGCTGGTGCAGTCAGGCAAACCCGTGGCGATTTTCCGCACGCACGAGTGGGCGCCGCGTGTGCTCCTCGCCAATGCCAACCTTGTGGGTCATTGGAGCGACTGGCAACACTTCGGAGAACTCGAGCGCGCCGGGCTGACCATGTACGGGCAGATGACCGCGGGAAGCTGGATTTACATCGGCACGCAGGGAATCCTGCAAGGCACATACGAGACGTTCGCCGCCGCCGCGCGCAAACACTTTGGCGGCGACCTGGCCGGGCGGCTAGTGGTCACCGGCGGGATGGGGGGCATGGGCGGGGCCCAGCCGCTTGCAGCAACAATGAATGGGGGAGCTTTTCTCGGTATTGATATCGACCCGGAGCGTATCAAGCGCCGCGTGAAGACCGGCTACTGCGACGTGATGGTGAACAACCTGGACGAGGCCCTGCGCATCCTGAAGAACGCGGTGCGCAAGCGCGAAGCCGCGTCCGTGGGGCTGGTGGGCAATTGCGCGGACCTGGTGCCGGAGCTGGCGCGGCGCGGCGTGGTGCCCGACCTGCTGACGGACCAGACCAGCGCGCACGATCCGGTGAACGGCTACATCCCGCAGGACCACACCGTGGAACAGGCCGCGGAGTTGCGCCGGCGGGATCCCGCAGACTATCGCCGGCGCGCGCTGGCCTCGATTGGCACGCACGTCGAGGGCATGCTCGCGCTGATGCGGCTCGGCGCGGTGACGTTTGATTACGGGAACAACATCCGAACGATGGCCTTCGAGCAGGGCGTGAAGGATGCGTATGCCTTTCCCGGCTTTGTGCCCGCGTATATCCGCCCGCAGTTCTGCGAGGGCCGCGGGCCGTTCCGCTGGGCCGCGCTTTCCGGCGAGCCTTCTGACATTCACCGCACGGACAAGCTGGTGCTCGAACTCTTTCCACAGGACGCTGCGCTCGAGCGCTGGATCCGCCTGGCCGAGAAGCGCGTGAAATTCCAGGGCCTGCCCGCGCGCATCTGCTGGCTGGGGTACGGCGAGCGGGACAAATTCGGGCTGGCGCTGAACGAGCTGGTGGCGCGCGGGGAACTGAAGGCCCCGGTGGTGATGGGCCGCGACCATCTGGATTGCGGCTCCGTGGCTTCGCCCTACCGCGAGACGGAAAAGATGAAGGATGGCTCGGACGCGATTGCGGACTGGCCGCTGCTCAATGCCCTGCTGAATACCGCCAGCGGGGCGTCCTGGGTGTCCATCCACAACGGCGGCGGCGTGGGCATCGGCTACTCGCTTCACGCCGGCCAGGTGACGGTAGCGGACGGAACAAAGGAAATGGCCGCGCGCATCGAGCGCGTGTTGACCAACGATCCCGGCATCGGCGTGGCCCGGCACGTGGACGCGGGCTACGACGAAGCGCGAGCCTGCGCCACCGAACGCAGGGTAATGATTCCGATGCAGGGGTAGCCACGGTCGGTGCTCTTCCGACCGTGGGTTTGAGGCCACCAAGCTCAGTGGGATCGGCCTGCAACCGTTGACCGGCACAATAAAAGAAGCCGGAAAACACTTCAACGCAGAGAACACAGAGGAACCGAGAACGCAGAGCGGAACGGACCCACGGTCAGAAAGCCACTGACCGTGGCTACCGCTGGCATCCAGCCCCAAACGCGATGCTGCCCGCGCGGGCTAGGCCTCGTCCACTTCGGCTTCTACGGGTTCGGCGAAGCCGGTGCGGCGGGCGAGCAGGAAAGCCCGGATAAAGTTGTCAATGTCGCCGTCGAGGACGCGGTTGACGTCGCCGGTTTCGACGCGCGTGCGCAGGTCCTTGACCATGCGGTAGGGCTGCAGGACGTAAGAGCGGATCTGACTGCCAAAGCGGATGCCGCGCTTTTGCTCGTTCAGCTTGCTGGTTTCTTCCTCGCGCTTCTCGAGCTCCAGCTCATAGAGCCGCGACTTCAGCAATTTCATGGCAATTTCCCGGTTCTTGAATTGGCTGCGCTCGTTCTGGCACTGCACCACGATGCCGGTGGGAATATGGGTCATGCGCACGGCGGTTTCGACTTTGTTGACGTTCTGGCCGCCGTGTCCGCCGGCGCGGAAGGTATCAATCCGGATATCGTCCGGCTTCAGGTTGACCTCGATGCGGTCGTCAATTTCCGGCGTCACGAACACCGAGGCGAACGACGTATGTCGCCGGGCCTGCTGGTCGAAGGGCGAGATGCGCACCAGGCGGTGCACGCCGCTTTCCGAGGTGAGCAGGCCGTAGGCGTTTTCGCCTTCGATCAGGATGGTGGCGTTCTTGATTCCCGCCTCCTCGGCCGGGGTGGTATCGAGCACCGAAGAGCGAAAGCCGCGGCGCTCCGCCCAGCGCAGGTACATGCGCATGAGCATCTCCGCCCAGTCCTGGGAGTCGATTCCACCGGCACCGGGTTTGATGGTGACGATGGCGTTGAGGCGATCGTTCTCGCCGGCGAGCAGGGTGGCCGTTTCCAACTCGGCGACCCAGGCCTCCGCTTTGGTTAATTCCTGGTCGATTTCTGCCAGCAGCTTTTCGCGCTCGGTGGCGTTGGTCTCTTCGTGCGCCAGCACGAAGTAGCCTTCCAGATCGTTCAGCAGTCGGGCCAGTTTTTCGTCGTTCTGGACGGCGGACTCGGCGCGCTTGCGCTCCTGCATGGCGCGCTGCGCGGCCTCCTGGTCTTGCCAGAAATCAGGGCGGGCGATCTGCAGTTCGAGGGCTTCCAGACGCTGGCGGTTCCCCGAGGGGTCAAAGATAGCTCCGCACCGCCGCAATGCGCTGCGTGAGCTGTTCGCCACGGTGTTCGAGATCTTCGAGAATCATGGGTGATCCGGCGGAATGATTCCGGAGCGCGGGGCGCTGCCGGACCGCTCAATCCATTCTGACATCACCCGTGGGATTTTCCAATTCGTGGGTGGAGAGGGTTGCGAAACGCGAGAACTCAGGACGGGTGGGGGGCCGGGCGGGCGGTTGCGGCTGTGGCGCTAGGAGGGCACCGCAGTGCCGTACCTCTAGGAGAGAGAGTCGGCACCAGAGTGTTCGGGGGCGGCGCCTTCGCCATCCTCTTCCTCTTCGTCGTCCGCATGCGGCACGAAGCTATAGACCAAAAACCACAGCGAGACGAGCAGGGAGAGCCAGGCGATCCAGTCGCCAAAGCGGGTGTAAAGGGTGATGTCTTCGCGGAACCCGTAGGGGGCGATGAGCACGGCGCGGCGGTCTGGCTGGAGCAAGGCTACCACGCGGCCGTAGGGGCCGATGGACGCGGTCAGCCCGGTATTGGTGGCGCGGAGAATCCACCGGCGATTCTCCACGGCGCGAACCCGCGCCTGGGCCAGATGCTGCTCGAGCGCCGCGGTTTTTCCAAACCAGCCGTCATTGGAGAGATTGATGAACAGACGCGCTCCGCGCTTTGCAAACTGGCGCACCTGATCGGGCAGCACCGCCTCATAGCAGATGAACACTGAAAAGCTGCCGCCGGGAAGCTGGCCCACGGAGTATTCCCGGCCCCGCTGGAAGTCTCCGATCTCCGCGGTAATGGTATTGACGAAGGTGAGCCACCGCCGCCAGGGCACGTATTCGCCGAAGGGCACCAGATTGATCTTGTCGTAGAAAAAGGTGGGGTGACCGGCGGGATCCACGAGCACGGCGCTGTTATAGGGTTCGAGCGGGCTCTTGGGCCCGGGCCCGGGCCTCCAATTGACCACCCCGGCCACAACGTCAGTGGACGTGGTGAGGGCGAGGCGCGAAAGCCGGGCCGCAAACCGCGGATCCTGCCAGTAGAAGGGCGCGGGGCACTCCGGCCAGACGATGATGCCGCGGGTGCGGCGGGCGGCCTCAGCGCTCATGGTTTCAATTTCGTCCATTTCCGCGGCGTGGCGGTCCAGCCAGTCCGCAGGATAGGAAAGGGACTGCGGGAAATTGGTCTGCACCAGGGCGGCCTCGTAATCGGGGCGCTCGAGGGGAACGAATTGATCGCCGACGAGCACGGCGGATATGACCACGACGGCGGTGACAGTTCCAGTGATCCAGGCGGTGCGCGTGCGGGTGAGAAATACCCAGGCGATGAGCGCGCCGGAAGCGGCAAGCACAAACGATAGCCCGTAGATCCCGGTCACCGTGGCCATCTGGAGCAGTCCCAGGTGCGGGGCGGCGGCATAGCCGAGCAGGTTCCACGGAAATCCCTGGCCCAGGGCGTGGCGGCGCCACAATTCCGTGGCCACCCACAGAAACGGCGCGGCTACACAGGCGCGGGAAACGGAGCGCCGTGCGCACCAGGCCACTCCGGCGGCGAACATCCCGGGAGAAAACGAAAGGACCACGATCAGCAACAGGAATACGCCCGCGGCCTCGGGTGGGGAGAGCCCGCCGTGGACGCGCATGACGGTGTAAATCCAGGAGAGGCTGACCAGGAAGAACGCGATGCCGTGGACCATTCCAAAAAGAAACGCGCGGCCCCAGCTTACGCCGACGGCGGCGCGGATCAGGAGGGCAAGGGAGATCCAGGCGAGGATGTCCAGGTCATAGGGAGCGAAAGCGAATGCAAGTGAGAGCCCGGAGGCGACGGCCGCAGTCCAGCGCAGCGAGCTGCTCATGCCCGTAGCGGCATTCAACGCTTTACGATGGCGTTGAAGCCCACTTTGGCCAGCGCCGCTTTCGCTTGCTCTGCGGACTTGGCGTCCGCATACGGGCCCACCTGGACGCGGTACCACTGGTCCGTGGAAGGAGTGAGGACGAAGGCGGGGAAACCCTTCTCCTGCAAAATTTTGGCAAGACCGAGGGCCTCGGTCTCGCTGCGATTTGCGGCCACCTGTAGAACCATGGAGCCGCGGGGAATTTCCGGAGCCTTCAGGGCTGCCGATGAACTGGTATGGGCCGGAGGGGGCGGAGCGGATGAGCCGCCGGCGGCGGGTTTGGCGGCGGGAGGAGTGGTCGTGGCCGCAACAGCGGAGGGTTTGGCAGAATCAGCCGCGCTGGAGGAGCCGGAAGAGGGCCAGCCCGGCGCGGGGGATTCGGGTTTTGCCGGCGTGGGAACCGGCGCGGCCTGCTTTGCGGCGTTGGCGGATGCAGCGCCATGCTCAAACTGGGCGCGCCCCATCTCGTAGCCCAATATAAAAAATACGCAACAGAGCACGACGATTCCCAGGAAGAGAGCGACCAGGTGGCCGCTGCCAATGGTGCGTTCTCCACGACCTTCTGCCATGCGGTTTCCCCCCAGAAACGCAGTTCCACGTTTCGAACCGATCGAGCACCGGACCGGGATGCAGCACACTCTCCGAAACGAACCCACGTTCAGAACTTCGCTGACCGTGGCTGCCCGGGCGGCGGAGCCGCCGTTCCGCCCCCCGAACGGCGAGCGCTCCGTTTATTTGGACGGCAATTGCTTGCTGACCGATTGCGCCCAGAGGTTAATGATATCCACGGGCAGCGGGAACACAACCGTTGTATTTTTCTCTGCGCCGATTTCCGTCAACGTTTGCAGATAGCGCAACTGGATGGCGGCGGGACGCGCTTCCAGCACGCCGGCGGCTTCCGCCAGTTTCGCAGCAGCCTGAAATTCGCCGTCCGCGTGGATGATCTTGGCGCGGCGCTCGCGCTCGGCTTCAGCTTGCTTGGCGATGGCGCGCTGCATGTTCTCCGGTATGTCCACCTGCTTCAGCTCCACCTTGGTAACTTTGATTCCCCAGGGTTCGGTATCCTGGTCCAGAATCTGCTGGAGTTTTTCGTTCACCTTGTCACGCTCGGAGAGGATGGCATCCAGCTCAAA
>DATIYQ010000331.1:0-8433 GCA_035517515.1 Binatia bacterium | reverse complement strand
TGAGCGAAGACGTTTAGTTGCGCCGCGGAAACTTCTCCCTGGGCTTTCAGAAGCAGCCAGGCAACGCCCTCGGAGCACGGCGGCGTAGTGAGCGATCCAGGGAACGAGTAATAGGCGTGCTGTTTCGGGAGCAGGTCTGCCGCGTTGATGGTGATGCCGCCTGGCCTGGCTTCCTTATTTTTCTCTTTCGGCAGGTTGTCCCAGACGGACTGAAGCGCCGCGTTTCCCTTTGGGCCGGTGGAAATCAAGACGCCCACAACGGCGAGTTTGCCGCCGGCATCGGCATGCACCAGGTGCAGTTCGAGCGGGAATTGCTTCCCGGCAACTTCGTTCTCACTGGGATGGTGGAAATGGAACTGCTTGAGTTCGTAGCGATGCCCGCCGACCTCGATCCAACTTCCCGCGGCGTAGTTCACCTGGATGGTATGCCCGTTGTCCACCACGGCCAGAGGAGATGGCTGGTAATCAAATTGGATGGCCGGCAGGCTCACCTTCTCGGTCCTGCCGATGTTGATGGGGGACTGTTCCTTTCCCGTTTTGCATGCGCTAAACGACGCGCTGAGCTCGCCCCAGTGGTCTGGGCCCTCCGCGCCTTCGTAGCCCCAATGCCCACCCTGCTTGTGCTCCTGCCCGCTCGCCGGAGCCAGGCTGGTCATGGCCAACGCGAGTGCCGTGAGCATGATCCGTTTGTGCATTCCCGTGTTCCTCCCTCCGCGCAGGAAACTTGCCGGCGTGAGTGCCCCGCGCCCGGCGAGTATACACCCCTTCCTTTGGCCCTCTTGCGGCGCACGTGTGGGAGACTAGCGCCAGAAGGAAGAGATATGAGTCGTGGTACTGGGAAGATCGCGTTGCCGGAAATGTGGCCTCCACGGTCCAGAACGGCATTGTGGGAAGCAACGGACGATGGCTCGGGAAGGATGGTCTCCGCACGGCCGGTTGAGTGTCCGCGGCGTGACTACTGATTCCTGATTTGGCCGTATGCTAGGCGCATGACCAGGAAGCTGATTCCCGTTGCCGTGGCTGTGCTGATGGCGGGGCTCGCGGCGGCCCAAAACACGACTTCCCATGCGCGACCGCGCGCGCCGGAACTGGGGCTGAAGGTCGGCATCCTGCCGGCCGGGCCACTCGATGCGATCACGGACGTGGCAGGCGTGGCCGTGGGACATACGACGATCATTCGCGGGGACGACATCCGCACGGGCGTGACCGCGGTGCTGCCGCATTCCGGCAACCTGTATCGCGAGAAAGTGCCCGGGGCGATTTTTGTGGGCAATGCCTTTGGAAAGCTGGCGGGGTCGACGCAGGTCGAGGAATTAGGGGAGATTGAGACGCCCATCCTGCTGACGTCCACCACCAGCGTCCCGCGCGTGGCGGACGCGCTGATCAGTTACATGCTGGCGCTACCGGGCAACGAGGATGTGCGCTCCATCAATCCGGTGGTGGGCGAGACCAATGATGGATACCTGAGCGACATTCGCGGGCGGCACATCACTCCCGAGGACGTGTACGCGGCCATCAAGAACGCGAAGGGTGGCGCGGTTGAGGAGGGCGCGGTTGGCGCGGGCACGGGGACAGTGGCCTTTGGGTGGAAGGGCGGCATCGGGACCGCGTCGCGCCGCCTGCCGGCAGGCCTGGGTGGTTACACCGTGGGAGTGCTGGTGCAGACGAACTTTGGCGGGGTGCTGACGATTGCGGGCGCTCCGGTGGGCCAGGAGCTGGGCCAGTATTACCTGCGCAAGGAACTCGAGCCATCGGGCAGCGGCAAAGACAAGGCGGACGGATCGTGCATGATCGTAGTGGCTACGGATGCTCCGCTCGATGCGCGCAACCTGAAGCGGCTGGGGGCGCGGACGTGGCTGGGCATGGCGCGCACGGGAAGTTCGGCCTCGAACGGCAGCGGAGACTATGCGATCGCATTCTCCACGGCGCCGCAGGGGCGGATCCATGCGGGAGACAAATCGCCGACGCGGAACGTTGAAGTGCTGACCAACGATGCGATGTCGCCACTGTTCGAGGCGGCGATCGAGGCCACGGAGGAAGCCATTTACAACTCGATGTTCAAGGCGACCACGATGACCGGCAACGGACATACGGTCGAAGCCCTGCCGATTGAAAAGACGGTGGAGATTCTGAAGAAATACCGGGCGATCAAGCAGTGATCCATGGCAGTGGTGTGCTAATTTGCGGTTCCGCCGGAGCACGTCTCTAGACGTGACGTTCCGCGAAAGCAAGGAGCGGGGTTTTAACTCCTGAGGCCCCAGCGGCAAAAGCCGTTGGGGCGAGGCACCGCGTCGGCACGCTTGAAAGCGTGCCCTGAGGCCTCATTGTGCTGCCGGGGAACTCAGGACCCTGCCGCATGGGGGCTTCAGCGGTTTTTTTCGACGGCCGGGCTGGCGAGGCCGGAATCGTGGATGGAAGCTCAGCCCTTGGACGCAAAACGTCTGAGGATCAACATCCTGGTGGGATGTTGATTTGGGGTTTGATCAGGCCTGCGAATCGGTGGTGGCGGCAGTGGCGGGCACTACTTCCTGTTCCTGTTGCTGGGGTTCTTGTTCTTCGCCGCCCTGTTTGGCGAGTTTGCGCTGCGCGCGGCGTTCGGCCTTGGCACGCTGTTTTTCCTGGCGCTTCATTTCCTTCTGGCGTTTTTGAAAAGTGATTCTGGCCATGGCATCTCCTTGGCGCCCGCCGGCCAGCGTGGTGCGCACGGTTGGCGGGCCGATTGGGTGTCCATCCGGTTCGAGTGTGCGCCCGCGGCGCGGTTGCGGCCTGCCACCCGATCCGGAAGCTCCTCGCCGGAAAAGCGGCGGGCCCGCCCGAGGGCAGGCCCGCACCGGTTGGTTACAGGATCGAAACGTTGGCGGCCTGCAGGCCCTTGGGGCCCTTGGTCACCTCAAACTCGACTGCCTGGCCGTCGCTGAGCGACTTGTATCCATCCGCCTGAATCGCGGAAAAGTGGACGAACACGTCCTCTCCCGACTGGCGCTGGATGAACCCAAATCCCTTGCTGGCATTGAACCACTTGACTGTTCCTTGTTCTTTCACTGAATTCCTCTTCTCTTCATTTGAGCTATTTGGTGTCTCTCGAAGCCTCAAGCCAAAAACAGCAATGGCCCGCAAGTGTGCACTTGCAGGCCTTCAAAAGGTCTAAAGGTTTACAAGAACAACAAACGCAAAAGCATTGTAACACAGGTGCGCGGGCTGCGCCACAAAGAGGGAGATGCGGTGGCGGGGCAGTTTGTGGTGTTCGAGAGGGGGAGGGCGGACATGCGCGAAGACGCGCAGGTCCTCACCTACAAGGACGTGCGGGTCGCCGAAGAGGAGGACGTGGAGGTGAGCCCCGACGGCGGGGCGAGCAGGGACAGGATCACGGGCGGAGATCCAGGAAGCCCAGGCGCGGGCTTAGGACTCGTTCGCGGTGATATTCCTCGTCGATGAGGTGGGCGCGGGCTTTGAGCAGATCGGCGAGGGCGACCATGCCGATGAGGCGCCGACCGGTGCCGGTCCCGGGGTCCTGGGAAGGAGATCCATTGCGTTCGACCACCGGGAAGCGGGTGATGCCGGTATCGGCCATGCGGTTCACCACGACGCGCAGGGGCTCATCGGGAAAGGCTTCGACGGGATTGGGGCGGGCGAGCTGGCCCAGGGTTACGGTTGCGGCGCCGCCGGGGTGTTCCTCCAGGGCGCGGCGCAGGTCGTTGCGGGTGAGCACTCCGGCGAGATGGCCGGCCGCGTCCACCACGGGGAGCAGCCGCTGGCTGCGGCGGTGATCGGTTTTGACCGCGCGGGCCGCGGCCTCGAGAGTCATATCGGCGCGCAGGGCGACCACGTTGGAGCGCATCACCTCGCGGACGAAGAGAATCTCCAGCGGGTCAATGGCGTACTCGCAGCTCAGGTGATAGCCGCGGCGGCCGATTTTTTCGGTGAGGATGGAGCGGCGCAGGGTGAGTACGGTAACGCAGTAGGCCACGCCGGTGGCAATCAGGAGGGGGAGAAGCGCGCCGGGATCGCGGGTGACTTCAAAGGTGAAGACGATGCTGGCCAGAGGCGCGCGGAGGGTGCCGCCGAGCATTGCGCCCATGCTCACCAGCGGCCAGAAGCCCACCCCGGCGTCTGGAAGCCACAGGGCTTCGGCGCCTCCCAGCGCGCCGCCCAGCATCAGCACCGGGGCAAGCACGCCGCCGGAAGTGCCGGAGCCGAGCGAGGCCGCCCAGATGATCCACTTGACCACCAGGATTCCGACAATCAAACGCAGACCGGCGTGTCCCTGGATGAGCGTGGCGATGAGGTCGTAGCCCACGCCGAGGGCCTGGGGAAAGACCAGGCCGCCCAATCCGACCACTACGGCTCCCAAGGCGGGCCACCACATCCAGTGGATGGGCAGCCGCGCAAAAACGTCTTCGACGCGATAGAGCGACTGGGTGACCAGGGTGGCCAGAATTCCGGCGAAGAGGCCCGCGAGTGCGCAGGCGAGCAGCACCTTGGGGCTATAAACGAAGGGATGAGGGGTGGCCGGAAAGAGCGGGCCGGGACCGAGCACGTACCAGCGGGCCGCGGCCGCCGTGGCGCTGGCCAGGGCCACGGGGATCAGGCTGCGCGGCTTCCATTCGAACAGCAAAACCTCGACGCCCAGGAGCACGGCAGAGACCGGAGAGGCAAAGGTGGCGGACATGCCTCCGGCGGCTCCGGCGACGAGCAGGGTTTTGCGCTCCGCGCTACTGAGATGGAAGAACTGGGCGATGAGCGAGCCCAGGGCGCCGCCGGTCATGATGATGGGCCCTTCGGCGCCGAAAGGTCCTCCGGAGCCGATGGCAATGGCGGCGGAAAGCGGTTTGAGCACGGCGAGGCGCGGGGCCACGCGGCTGCCGTTCATCAGGATGGATTCGATGGCTTCGGGGATGCCGTGGCCGCGGATCTGGTCCGAGCCGTAGCGGGCCATCAGGCCGACGATGAGGCCACCGGCGATGGGCACCAGAACCACGAGAACGCCCAGGTGATTGCCGGCGGGGGAAGCGGCCTGGAAGCTCCAGCGCGAATAGAAGAAGAGGTTGGTGAACAGGCCGATCAGGCGCAGCAAGACGAAGGCGCCGAGCGCGCAGAGCAGTCCGATGGGAATGGCCGCCAGGGCGATGGGGATGACGCGAAACGTGGTGGTGTAATCGCCCAGCTCGCCGGGCTCGTCCTGGCGCTCCAAGCGGCTGAGCAGGCGCTCGCGGAGGTTTGGGGAGCGCACGCGTTCTGAGAGGCGGGACTTCGGCGCTTTCACGCGCGCCTCCGCTTCGCGGGGGTTGAAGAGTGCAGAGGCGCGGGCCGGCGGGTGCCGGCGGTGACGCGCTGCAGCGCGCGGATCAGCTCCGGGCCCGCGGTGCGCAACTCGGCGAGGTGGTGGCGGGTGAGGCGGTGGAGCAGGCGGCGGCCGCGCGGGGTGATGTGAATCGCGACGCGCCGGCGGTCTCCGCTGCGGGCCACGCGCTGAGCCAGGCCGCGGCGTTCGAGGCGGTTGACCAGTTCGACGGCGGAGTTGTGGTGGAGGAAGAGGCGCTCGGCGAGCAGGCGGATGTGCGGGGCAGGTCCGGCGGGTCCTCCGGCCAGGACCAGCAGCATCTGGTGCTGCTGGGGAGCCAGGCCCGCGGCCCGTGCGGCGCGGCGGCTGAAATCCAGGAATTTGCGGATGCGAAAGCGAAATTCCTCCACGGCGCGGAGCGCGTCGCCGGAGTGCCTTTTCCGTGGGGCCACGCGGAAATTATATCGTAATACGATATGAATGCAAAACGCGGGAAGAGAGGGCAGACATGCGCGCGGACGCGCAGGTCCGCCGGTACGAGGATGCGGATCAACCGGGGTGCGCGCCGTGGAAGGACCCGGGGTGCGCGCGGGGGACTATTTGTGGGTGATGATGACGCTTTGGGGGCCGGGGGGGAGGGGATGGAGTTCGCAGGGGCCGAAGCCGGCGTTGCGCAGCATCGCTTCCAGCTCCGGGAAGGTGTAGGCATCTCCGGACGGGGTGTGCACCAGCATATTCAGGGCGAACATGGCGGCGAAGGGCGGAGTGACGCGGTCCACCGCGGGAACGAACTCGAGCACGGCTACACGGCCGGCCGGAGCGAGCGCGCTGTGCACGCGGCGCAGCAGGGTTTCGCAGGTTGCGGGATCAAAATGGTGGAGGAAGTTGGTGAGCAGCACGACGTCGTATCCGGTTCCGAGATTGACTTCGAAGGCGCTGCCGGGCAGGGTGCGGTAGCGCTCTCCCAGGCCCGCGGCGTCCGCGTTCCAGCGGGCGATTTCCAGGACTCCGGGCCAATCGAGGGCGGTGATGCAGGCGCGGGGATTGCGCCGGCCGATGGCGATGCCGAAGATGCCGTGACCGGCGGCGACGTCCAGCACGTTCCAGGGTTGGGCGCGATCGGCCTCCAGCAATTCCGCGATGGATTCGGCGGGAAAGGCCATCATGGGGGCCATGGAGCGCGCGAATTCGATCCAGAAGTCGTTTTCCGGCGCCACCACGCCCTGGGCTTCGAGGGGCGTGCCACCCTGGCGCACCGCGGCGGTGAGCTGCTGAAACGCGTTTTCGAAGGCGGCGGAACTGAGGAATTGAAAGCCGGAGGCCATGGAAGCGGGGGACTTGCGGCTGAGGAAGACGGCGGCGTCGCTGGTGAGTGAATAGCGGTCGCCCTGCTTGGTGAGCGCGCCCAGTGTGGCCAGCGCGTCGCAGAGGATGCGCATGCCCCGCGGCGAGGCGCCGCAGCGGGCGGCGAGGGTTTGCGCATCCAGAGGCTCGCCATCGAGAGCGGTGAAGACGTCCAGCTCCAGGCCGGTGCGCAGGGCGGCGCAGCGGCGATAGGCGCTGGCCGCGTCCAGGAAGAGAGCGGGAGAGGGGAACCCGGCGAGCAGCTCATCAGGCATTGCGCAGACTCCTGTTCATCCTGGCAGGGCAGAATGTAGCGTGCACTCTAGTGGGGCGGGCATCGCGCGTCAACCTTGGTGACGACCCCGGCAGCTAGGGGATCAGTCTTCGGCCTGGCTGGCGGTGAAGTAGGCGCAATCCGGGTGGTGGAAGACCAGGGCGCTGACGCTGGCCTCGGGGTCCATCATCATGCCCTCGGTGAGGCGCACGCCGATTTCGTCGGGATGCAGGAGCTTCCAGATGCCGGCCTGATCGTCCAGATTGGGGCAGGCGGGATAGCCGAAGCTGTAGCGCTTGCCGCGGTAGCGGGTGGTGAAACGCTGCTGCATGGTGAGGCTGGGCGGATCGGGAAAGCCCCAATCCTCGCGCAGGCGGCGGTGCAGCCACTCCGCGGAGGCCTCCGCGGATTCGATGGCCAGGGCCTGGAGGGCATGGGCGCGGAAATATTCTCCCGCGGTCTTGGCCTGCTCGCTGCGTTCACGCACTCCGGCGCCGGCGGTGACCACGAAGAGCGCGATATGGTCGCGGCGGCCGTCGCCCTCCGGGTCCAGCACGTAGTCGCTCAGGCAGAGGCCGTCGGGTTTGGGCTGCCGGCCGAAACGGAACGTGTGCAGCGGCTCCGCGGCGCCCGGGGCAAAGAGGCGGATGGAATTGCCGGAGCGCTCCGCCTCGAAAAACTGCCAGACGGCGCGAAGGGTCATCCACGGCGCCGCTTCCTGTTTCAGACTCTCCACCTGATGATGCAATTCGAGCGCCTTGGGATCGCGGGCGGCGATCGCCTGGTCGAAGTTGCCCTTGAAGCCCAGGTGGCGGCCGTAGAGCATCTGGGGATTGATATAGCTCCACACCTCGGCCAGGTGGCGCAGGTCGCGGACGCGGCGGTCCAGGTAGGGGGCGGGGGGGATGGGGATTTCGGCGCGCACGCGGCTGCTGCGCCGCTCTTCGGCGGGAAGAGCGGCGATGGGCGCGGGCTCCGCGGGGCGAGCGCCGTCTGCGGCGCGGTGCGCATCGAGCACCGCGGCGCGCGTGGCCGGGTCCATCAGCTCGTTCATCAGGCGCAGGCCGGTCATGGCGTCCTTGGCATAGAGGGTGGGGGCGGAGTAGCTGGGGGCGATTTTCGAGCGGGTGAATTTGTCGGAAAGCGCGGCGCCGCCCACCAGCAGGGGGACGTGGATGCCGGCATCGCGCAGGTCTTCCGCGGTGACCACCATCTGCTGCGCGCTTTTGACCAGCAGGCCGGAGAGGCCGATGGCATCGGGGGTGTGCTCCTGGTGCGCGCGGATCAAATCTTCGGGGGGAACTTTGATGCCCAGGTTGACGACGGTGTAGCCGTTGTTGGCGAGGATGATTTCCACCAGGTTTTTTCCGATGTCGTGGACGTCGCCCTTGACGGTGGCCAGCACGATTTTGCCGCGGGCATGGGTGTCTGATTTCTCCATGAAGCGCTGGAGATGGCTGACCGCGGCCTTCATGGCTTCCGCCGATTGGAGGACTTCGGCGACGATGAGCTCGTTGTTGTTGAAGAGGCGGCC
>DATIYQ010000330.1:0-6429 GCA_035517515.1 Binatia bacterium | reverse complement strand
GACGGCCGCCGCGCGAGGCAGAGCTCCGCGCGTGCGCTCGCGACGATGAAATTCGCTGAGTGCGTTCTGCAAATCCGCGACACTGAAATCCGGCCACCGCTTCTGCAGAAACACAAATTCGGCGAAGGCACACTCCCACAGCAGGAAGTCCGAAAGGCGCTGCTCGCCGCCGGTACGGATGAGCAAATCCACCTCCGTTGAGCCGCCGCGGCAAACCTCCGCGAGGACGTCCGAGAAGGATTCGGGGGAGAGCTGGGTGACTTTATAGAATTTGCAGGCCGCGCTGAAGATGGCTTGCCGCGCGGAGTAATCGATGGCCAGCCGGAGATGCAGATTGTTCCCTTGCGCGGTGGCGGCTTCCGCGTCGGCGATCGCCTCCCGCAGGGTGCAGGGCAAGCGATCACGCCGGCCGATGACGCTCAGCCGGACGCCTTCGTTGATGCAATGCGTGGTTTCCGCCAACAGGTACTCATGCAGCAGGCGCAAGATGGCGTTGACCTCCGCGGCCGGGCGTTTCCAGTTGGCGGACGACAAGGCGAAGAGGGTGAGGGTGTGAATGCCGAGCTGTGGAGCCGCGCGAATCACACGGCGGGCGGCTTCGGCCCCGGCGCGATGTCCGGCGGAACGGGGAAGTCCGCGGGAGGTGGCCCAGCGGCCGTTGCCGTCGGAAATGATGGCCACGTGGCCGGGACGAGCCAGAGACGGCCAGACGCGGGGACGCGGCGGCCGGGCGATTAAGGGACGTGCGGACATCCATCCACCTCTCAATTCCCTCAGCGCGACAACTGCAAATGACTTTGCTACACAAAGTATCCGGCCAAAAAATTTTCCCGCCTAGCCCTGCCGCGTGGCCCGGATCAACGCTTCCATGTGCTCCAGATACCGCTCCAGCGCCTTCCGCCCCGCCGCCGCCAGCCGGTACTCCGTCTTCGGCAGGCGGCCTTCAAAGCTCTTGCTGCACACCACGTACCCCGCCTCCTCCAGCTTGCGCGCATGCACACTCAGGTTCCCGTCCGTGGTCTTCAAAAGGGTTTTCAGCTCGTTGAACGTCAGCGAGCGGTTCACCGCCAGCGCGCTCACGATTCCCAGTCGCATGCGCTCGTGGATCAACCGGTCCAGATCCGCGGCCGCAACCCGCGCCCCGGCTCCCGGGATGGCCCGCAGCGGCTCCTGCCCCGCACGGGAATCCGCAACCTGGCGCGCCGTGGAATGCTTGGCCATCGAAATTTCCCTCAGCCTCCGTAGCGAAACGCAATCCACAGCCCGAAGCCCACGTGCACCACGCCGAACCCCGCGGCCATGAACAGATCGCCCCACCCGGCCGGCGAAAAAAGCGCCGCCGCCCCCAGCCCCATCACGCACAGGCCCATCACCGGAACCACGCGCACCGAAAAAGCCCCGCCGGTCACAATCGCCGTCCCGTACAACAGCAGCCACACGCCCGGCAGCAAGCCGCAGAGCCCGGCCCGCGCCAGCGCCACCGTGAGCAGCGCACCCACCAGCACCGGCGGCGCAAAGCTCAGCACAAACTTCCTTCCCGGTCCGGAGAGCAGGCTGCCCGACGTGCGCCGCGCTTTCGCCGCCGCCGCGGGTGCCAGAATCGAAACCGCCAGCAACGCCTCCACCAGCCAGATGCAGAGCCAGCGCAGCGCCGTGGCCTGTCGCCACGCCAGATACGCCGCGGCCACCGCGGTCAGCCCGGTCGCCGCGCCGCCCCACCCGGGCACGCCGGTAAATTCTCCGGCGCGCTCCATGGTTTCCCGGATGTAACGCAGGTGGTCCGCGGCGTGCGCGTCAATGGAAACGGGTTCGCGGGTCGGCGGGCGGATGGGGCGCGGAGCGGACATAAACGCAGGCTAGCGCGGCCGGTCATTGTTGTCAAGTACTTTGTGACGTAAAGTTAGACGCGCCCGCTCCGCCCTCTCTCCCTGCCCTTCACGGCACCTGGGAAAGCGGAATGATCAGGCTGCCCACCAGCGCCGTCCCGGGATCCTGCACCAGAATCCGCAGCGTGGCCGCGCCCGCTTTGGGCTCCACGTGTTTCTGGAAGCGTACTCCCGTGGCCAGCGCCGCGGCATATTGCTCTGCGGTCATGCGCAAATGCAGGCGATGTACGGACTGCACCACGATGTTCCCCGCCGCGTCCTGCTCCAGGATGCTCACGTCCACCGCCCCTTCATGCAGGTCCCCGTTTTCCTCCAGGTGCAATTCACGCGCGTCAATGGTGCCCAGAATGTTCAGCGTATCCGGCTGTGGCGTGCCGAGGCGCTCAATTCTGGCCACCACCGGAATGGCGGAAGCCTCGATCGGGCTGCGCACGGCCGCCCTCCAACTGGTCCGCAACTCGTCGGTCGTGGACGGCGAATCCTTGAACGCGAAGTAACCCTTCGGGTACCGCAGCCGCAGGCCTGCCGGTTTCGCCGTAACCTTCAGCTCGTGGAACGTCCCGTCCGCGGCGGCGGAATCAATATAGAAGCCCAGGGTGTAGGAAACCGCGGAATCGTCCACCGCTTTGCGGATGGCCCCGGTCAGGTCGTTGGTGTTCACAAACGCCTGGCCGCCGGTTTCGTCGGCCAGCTTCTGCATGGCATCAATGCCCATCGGCTGCTCGGATTGCGCCGGGGCATGTTCAATGCGGCCGAACGGGCTCGAGTAAAGATTTTCCTCCGCCTCAATGGACGTCCTGGCGCCCGGCAATGCCCGCGCCAGCAGGCCGCGCACATCCACCGGGTACACGGCGATATTTGCGGGACCGAGCACGCGGGCCATGGCTGCGCCGGAGAACGGAAGATTGGCGGTCAGCCACACCAGGTTCTTCCGGCCGGGGACGTTGGCCACATGCGCCGCGATGGCTTCGAGCGCCGCCATCGTCTCCATGGCCCGGCGTCCGTTGGCCATTCCCGCCAGCTCGGCGCGTTCGGCGTTCTCAAATGGATCCGCCTCCTGCTCGAGCACCGGGGCATGCGCCATGCCCGGCGCTACCACCCCGCGATTGGTCCTGGAACCCGTGTCGTACTTCTTCAGGATCGCCAGCAACTGCTCCCGATCGCTGGTAAAGTCGCACAGCACCTTCAGGGAATCCGTCAGCCCGTAAATGGCGATGCGATCTCGCGGATCCAGCTGGCTTACGAACTCGATCAGCTGCGCCTTCCCCTTGGCCAGAGCCAGATCCTCAGTCCAAAAGGGAATCTCCTCAAATTGATCCACCGCCCCCGAGCTGTACAGCGTGTTCAGGTTGTCCAGCAGGACGATCGTGACGCTGTTGGGAACGCTGGCGCCGTATTGCGGCAGATCCGAGTAGGTACCCGGCGGCAGCGCCGCCGCCGCGGGCCCGGGCGGCCCCGCGGATTCCGCGGAGAAGAACTTGACCTCCTGAGCCTGTCCCCGATCGTGCACCGCAAAGTCGCCGGCGGTCAGGCCAGGCACCGGACGGCCGTTTTTGTCGCGCACAATCACGCCAATCTGCACCAGCCGGGTGGTGACGTGGATCTCCGGAACCGCCGCCGGGGGCGCTTGGCCCTCGGGCGGCATGGGAGTAAGGGCAGCGGGCGGATTTTGTTGGCCGCGCGCTGCGACACACGCAAGCAGCGCGACAATCGTCGCCGGCAGGGACCACCGCCGCCGGAAGCGAGATGAAACAAAAGCCATATGCGTCGCAGGACCCCCGATGCGCAGACCGCGCCGGGCAGAGTCCGCTCGGGGCTCGCCCCCTGCTGCGGACCACCACCCGATCATCCCAACCCCCGTGGCCTTGTATGCTTAGACTGGCAGACGCATCAAGTGGTTGCCGGCCCTTCACCGGCCTGTTCCCCGGCGGCCACAGAGCCGCCCCCTCGCAACTGGCCCCTAAGATATGCTCCGGGGCATGTATAAACTAGCGGTTGTAGTAGTTGGGGATTGGTGCCAAGCTACGCGCCATTCGTCGGGTTGCCATGATGGAAGGCGCAAATGGTGGCATGGTGGCCATGCGCCTGTGCGGCCGGGCGTCTCGGACAAAGATCGGCGTGCGGAAGAACCAAAGCGCGGGCAAAAAACGAGTACCAGTGGGATTGGTACTTGACATCCCCCGTGGGAGCCGGAGTAGCATACGCCAAGGTGCTGGTGGTCAGACCACCAGACCAGCTTCCGGCCTCGTGACTGCCACGCCCAAACTCGAATTCGAAGCCATTCAGAAGACCAGGATTTATGAGGAAGTCGCCGCGCAGATTGAGCGCCTGATCCTCGACGGCACCCTCGCGCCGGGAGACCGTCTGCCCTCCGAGCGCGAACTGGCCGAGCGCTTCGACGTGAGCCGCAGCGCCATCCGCGAGGCCATCCGCGCTCTGGAGCTCAAAGGGTTCGTCGAGCCCCGTCCCGGCGAAGGCACCTTGATTCGCACTCCCACCTTTGATTCCCTGCTCAATCCCCTGGCCAGCTTGCTCGGCCAGAAGCGCGAACTGGTGGCCGAACTCTTGGACGTGCGGCAGATGCTGGAGCCGCCCCTGGCGGCGCGCGCCGCGCGCCACGCCGGTCCGGAGGACTTGGCCCATCTCGAGGAGATCCTGAAGCGCCAGACCGAGCGCGTGAATCGCCAGGAACTGGCCATCGAAGAAGATTCCGAATTCCATTACACCATCGCGCGCGCCGCCAAAAACAGCGTCATCATGAAAGTTCTGGACATGATGATGGACGTGCTGCGCGAAAGCCGGGAACGCTCGCTGCAGGTGGACGGCCGGCGGGAAAAGTCCCTGGCCGGGCACCGGCGCGTCTTCAACGCCATCAAGCGCCGCGACCCGCAAGCGGCGGAAATTGCCATGCGCGACCACCTGACCGAGATCGAAGCGATCGTATTCAAACAATTGTAAAGGAAGGGAAAACTATGGGACGGCTCTTTGCAGTGGAAATCGTCTACCGCGGTATCTTTCAGAAAACCCTGGCGAAAAACATCAGCCGCGCCATCGTGCTGGCGGCCAGCCACGAGGGCAAGCCGGGAACCTCCTTCGGCCGCTATGGCGACAGCCCCGAACGCAACGGCATCCCCGCCAAGTACTTCGCCATTGTGGCCACCGACGACATCACCCTCGAAGAGGGCATGGCCAAATATGAGCCCAAGGAAGTGGACATCTCGGTGTGCGTGGACGATACCCTGTGCAAGGGCATCGAGTCCTGGGCCTGGTACGGCTTGCAGCCCATCAACCGGCTGACCAAGCCCGGCGGCACCCTCATCGTCACTTCCAAGGAGCCCGCGGAGCACCTGATTCCCATGATTCACCACAAGAAAGACCCCTACAAGCTGGCGGTCTTGAAGGGTATCGCCAGTTTTTCCGGCTTGTGGGTGTACAAGGACGACCACACCGACGTGCGCATCCTGGGGGCCATCGCCAAGCTGCTCCCCGAAATGATCAGCCTGGACTCCATCAAAAAATTCATCCTGGACGAATGGAAAGACCAGTTGAAGGTGCAATCCGCCGTCAACAGCCACAATCGCACCAGCACGGTCACCGTGAGCCCCAGCCAGGGCAATCCCGAGAAGCCGTTCGAATTCGTCCTGCCCAAGTGGCACGAAATGCGCGACGGAGTGGCCATTCCCGCCATCGCGCCCGGCAAGGGCATCGAGGATCCCACTACCCACGCCAGCGGCGGCTACCGCCCCGCGCGCAACCACACCTTCAAGAAGTGGTCCACCCGCACCATGCGCCCGGTCGTGGATTTCGACATCTGCATCAAGTGCACGCTCTGCTGGCTGCAGTGCCCGGACTCCTGCTTCGATGTCACCCCCGAGGGACTCTATGACGCCAACATGGAAGCCTGCTGCGGCTGCGGCGTGTGCGAAGCGGTGTGCCCGGTCAAGGAATGCGTGACCATGGTCAACGAAGTAGCCTTCAAGGGCAACGACAGCCAGTGGGAAGACTGGCGCAAGGACAAGACCGCCTACAAGGGCTGGGTGAAGGAAAAAATCGCCAGCCACGGCGACCGCTCCCACGGCTACCGCTACCGCGGCCAGTACGACGAACAGAAGGGCGAGATGCTCGATATTGCCCGGCAGGGCTAGGCCTGCGCCGGATTCGGACCGAAGGAGACTCAGAACATGGCACAGATGACCGCAACACTTTCCGAGCGTGAGACCGAAAACACCGCACTCATCACCGGGAGCGAGGCCATCGCCGTGGCCTGCAAGCTGGCCGACGTGGACGTGATCACCGCCTATCCCATCCGCCCCTACGACACGGTCATGCAGTACGTGGCCAAGCTGGTGGCCAACGGCGAGTTTGACTGCGAATACATTGTCGCCGAGGGCGAACACTCCCAGTTCGAGATCGTGAAGCACGCCTGCGCCTGCGGCGCCCGCGTGTTCACCGGCTCGAGCGGCGTCGGCTGGATGTACGCCATGGAGGCCCTCACCGTCACTCCCGCGCTGCGCATCCCGGTGGTGGCCATGGTGGGCAATCG
>DATIYQ010000329.1:0-13161 GCA_035517515.1 Binatia bacterium | reverse complement strand
TAGACGTCGCCGCGGACCAGGAAGATGGGGATGCCGACGCCGACCATCTGCTGGGAGACGGGCGAAATGAAGGTGAGCGCGTAAACAAATTCCTGGGTGACCAGGGTGAAGCTGAAAATCACCACGGTGAGGATGCCGGAGGTGGAGATGGGGATGACCATCTTCAGGAAGGCGCCGAAGCGGGTGAGCCCGTCCACCATGGCGGCGTCTTCGAGCTCTTTGGGGATGGACTTGAAGAAACCCATGAGCAGCCAGATGGAAAAGGGCACGGTAAAGCTGGGATAGACGACGACGAGAGCCCAGATGGTGTCCTGCAATCCCAGGATGGCCACCACGCGCGAGAGGGGAATGAAGAGCAGAGTGGGGGGCACCAGGTAGGTGAGGAAAATCAGGATCCCCAGGCGCTCGCCCCACCGGCCGGTGAGGCGGGTGAGGGCATAGGCGGCGGGAACGGCGAGGAGCAGAGTGAGGGCCACCACCAGCACGCCGACCAAAGCGGTGTTGCCCAGCCAGCGAATGTACAGGGTCTCTTGAAAGAGGAAGCGCAGGTTTTCCAGGGTGGGGGGGAGATTGAACAAGAATGGATTGTTATCCATCTTGTACATATCCAGGTTCTGCTTGAAGGTGGCAATGAGCATCCAGAAGAAGGGGAATGCCAGGAGCACGGTGAACACGAGAAGGATGAGCACATGGGCGAGGCGGCCGCCGATTTTATGCCAGTTGACGGGCATGGTCAGGTGACCTCGGCGCGGCTGGCCACGCGGAGCATGAAGAAGGCCACGGCGACCAGCACGGGCACCAGGAAGAGGGAAATGGCCGCGCCTGCGGCCAGATCGCTGCCCTGGATGCCGGTGGCGAAGGCCAGGGAGGGCAAGGTCTGGGTGGAATCGAAGGGTCCGCCGGCGGTAAGGATGAAGACGACGGTCATGTCCGTGAAGGTGAAGACGGTGCTGAAGAGCACGGCCACCAGGATGATGGGGAGCATCATGGGAATTTTGATCTGGAAGAGGGTGCGCCAGAAGCCGGCGCCGTCAATGGACGCGGCCTCCGGGATCTCCCTGGGGATGGCGCCGCTCCCGGCGAGCATGACCACAGTGGCGAAGGGAATGAGGCGCCAGCAGTGCACGCAGATGACGGAACCCATGGCGAGGCGCGGCTCACCGAGCCACATGGGGGCGTTAAAGGGGGTGAAGAAATGCATCTGCACCAGGACCCAGGTAATCACGCTGTAGATGGAATCGAGAATCCACTTCCAGCCGATGGTGCCCAGAGAAACCGGGGCTACGAAGGGCAGGAGGATGAGGAAGCGGACCAAGCCGCGCCCCCAAAAGGGCTCCTCCAGCGCCAGGGAGAGCATGGTGGAACAGATGACCACAATGGCCACGGCCACCACGGTAAAGACGATGGAATTCTGGAGGGCCTGGCGGAAACCGGGGCTCTGGAGGATGCTGCGGAAGTTCTCCAGGCCGACATAGTGGATTTCGGTGCTGGCGATGCGCGCGTCGCTGAAGGCATAAAAGACGGCGAGGACAAACGGCGCGCCGATGATCAGCAGGATGTACAGGACGGCGGGACTGAACATGGCCGCGCCGAGCAGCGGGCTTTGCGCGCTGCCGACGGATTTCACTTTGGCGAGTTTCACTGCCATGGGTAGGGCTTCGGGTGGGTGCGCTTTTCGGTCTTGCGGTCAAAGAAGCGCAGGTCGGATTCAGCGACGGAAAAATCGTGCACAGCGCCAGCTTCATAGCCGGAGGGCATGTTCCAGGAGAGGCGCGAGATGATTTCCTTGGATTCGAAGCTGCCGCCTTCCATGTTGCCGTACAGCACGCGCTCGGCGCCCAGGTACTCGACGTATTTGATGCGGTAGCGAAAGGTAACCTGTTTTGAGCCGGGCACCAGGTCGGAGGGCAGGAAGCCCTCGGGGCGGAATCCGACGATGATGTCGGAGAACTCGAGCAGGTTCATGGGCGGGGAGCCGAGAAAGGTGGCTACAAAGGTGTCGGCGGGATCTTCGTAGACTTCTTTGGGAGTGCCGATCTGGCGGACGGTGCCCTGGTGGAGCACGACCACGCGGTCGCCCATGGCCATGGCCTCGACCTGGTCGTGGGTGACGTAGATGGTGGTGGTGCCGACGTTCTTGTGGAACTGCTCGAGCTCTTCGCGCGCGGAGGCGCGCAGCTTGGCGTCCAGATTGGAGAGCGGCTCATCGAGCAGGAAGACGGCCGGCTCGCGCACGATGGCGCGTGCCAGGGCCACGCGCTGGCGCTCGCCGCCGGAGAGCTCGCGGGGCTTACGGTCCAGCAGGCGTCCGATGCCCAGCAGGCCGGCGGCCCACTCGACTTTCTGGCGATGCTGGGCTTTGGGAACGTTCTGCGCTTTGAGGGGAAAGGCAATGTTCTTGTAAACGCTCAAGTGGGGATAGAGCGCGTAGCTTTGGAACACCATGGCGATGCGGCGTTCGCGCGGGGTGAGGTTGTTCACCACGCGGCCGCCAATGAGGATTTCACCGGCGGTCGGGGTTTCCAGGCCGGCAATCATGCGCAGAAGGGTGGTCTTCCCGGAACCGGAAGGCCCCAGGAAGACCAGGAACTCGCCTTCGTGCGTCACCAGGCTTACGTTGTTGACTGCTCCGAGTTCTCCTTCTTTGAAGACCTTGGTAACGTTGCGCGTCTCGACGACTGCCATCGCACCCCCGTGCTAGGCCCAGCGGGCAAAGATTCTCTTGTACTCCGCTTCGGCGGCCTTGGCGGCGTTTTCCGGCGTCTCGTCTCCGCGCGCCACTTTGGCGAACATGGTGGGGATCACCCAGGTGCTGAAGGCCTCGGAGATGCCGGCGGTGGCAAAGCCGGGATAGCCGACGTTGGTGGCCCAATCCAGCACGTCGCCCAGCACCTTGTACTTATCCGGAGGATTGGCGCGGGGATCGTTGGCGATCTCCTTTTGCAGGTCGGGGACGGTCTTGGGGAAGCACGGGAAGTTGTAGAACTGCCCGGCCACGAAGCCGTCGTGGAAGTGATCCATGTAGTCGATGAGGAACTTCTGGGCCAGGTCTTTTTCTTCCGCAAAGTTCCAGACGACATAGCAATTCATGACGTGTTCAGCGGCGATGCGGCGGACGGGGCCCTTGAGCGCGCGGCTGATCATGATCTGGCTGTCAATGGGCATGTGCTCGCGCTCGGATTGCCGGGAAATGGAGATGGCGTTGGCCACGTAGGAGACTTTGCCGGCGAGCATGGCCTGGTTGTTGGAGGGCGGAGTCCAGGTGAAGACCTCGGGGGTTTCCGTATCCTGGTAGAGCGCTTTCATGTACTTGAGGGCTTCGATGGTGTTCTTGGAGTTGATGGTGACATTGCCTTCCACGTCCTGCTCGGCGCCGCCGAAGGACCAGAGGATGGCGCGCATGGCCATGCTGGTGTCCAATTCCTGGCCGAGGCCAATGCCGCAGGGCGGGCCGCTCTTGTCCGCCTTGCGAATTTTGCGGGCGCCATTCAGCAAATCGTCGTAGGTGTCGGGGCCATTGGGAAAGCCGGCGGCGGCCCACCAATCCTTGTGCCAGTTGCCGGGGTCGGGGGTATAGGCATCGGAGAACGCGTAGTATTTCTTCGTTTTCGGGTTGAAGGTGGATTTGTGGGCCAGCTCGATCTTCTTGCCGTGCTTCTTTTCCACTTCCTGGTAAACGTGGGTCATGTCCACGACCTGCTTTTCGTAGGAGGCCGGGGGCGAAAGGAACATGAAGAGGTCATGGCCCTTCTGCGCGGAAGCCTCTGAGGCGGCGCGGGCCGGCAGGTCCACCAGGTTGATGTTGTCCACGACCACGTTGACGTTGTTTTTCTGGCCCCATTCCTTGGTGTAGGTCTTGTTGAACCACTCGTCCCAGGCGGGCACAAAATGGAACCACTGGCAGATTTTCAGCGTTTTCTGCTGTGCCAGAGCCCGCTCGGGGAAGAGAAACGCCGGACCGGCGCTTGCTGCCAGTGCGGCGACCCCCGCGGTCTTGATCATTTCTCTCCGGGTTAACTTGCGCTGACGCTTCTTGGCCATGTTCCGTTCCTCCTTGATGGGAGAAGTATGGTGCTCAATCGTTCGAAAACCGGGGAGCCCGAGCCGGGGGAAAGCCGCCGGCCGGGCGCCGCTCACTCCTGCTTTCCGAAATCGCGGACGTCCGCCGGACCTTCTTTCATCACCACCGGGCCCTGGCCCTGCACCTGGACGCGGATGCCCTCGACCACATCGGGATTGGCGAGGGTGGTGATGTCGCCGACGTTCATGTTGTTGGAAATGGCGGCGAGGACGCGGCGCATGATTTTTCCGGAGCGGGTCTTGGGCATGTCGGGGACGATGCGCACGGCCTTGGGGCGGGCGATCTTGCCGATCATGGTTTCGATGGTGTGGGTCACCTTCTGCACCATCTCCTCGTGGCCGGCGTTCACGCCGGGCTTGAGCGCGACGTAGACTTCGGGCACGCGCCCCTTGATGTCGTCCACCACCGGCACGACCGCAGCCTCGGCCACTTCCGGGACGGTGAGGCAGGCGGATTCGATTTCTTTGGTGCCCAGGCGGTGCCCGGCGACGTTGATGACGTCGTCCACGCGGCCGAGGATGCGGAAGTAGCCGTCTTTGGGGTGCAGGGCGCCATCGCCGGCAAAATAGGGCCAGTCGCGCCAGTCCTTGCTCTGGGGATTTTTGCAGTATTTCTGGTAATACTGGCGGACAAAGCGGTCGCGGTCGCCCCAGACGGTCTGCATGACGCCGGGCCAGGGATTGCGGATCACGATGTTGCCGGCGCGCGCGGTGCCCGCGGGGAGTTCCTGGCCGGTCTCGTCGAGAATCGCGGGATAGATGCCAGGGACGCCGGGCCCGGCGCTTCCCGGTTTCATGGGGTCGAGGGCCGGCTTGGTGCTGCACAGGAAGCCGCCGGTCTCCGTCTGCCACCAGGTGTCCACGATGACCGCCTCGCGCTTTCCGACCACGTCGTAATACCAGCGCCAGACCTCCGGCTCAATGGGCTCGCCCACGGTGGTCATATGCTTGAAGTGGTAGTTGTAGCGCCTGGCCTCCTCCGGGCCGGCCTTGCGCAGCATGCGGATGGCGGTGGGAGAGGTGTGGAAGATATTCACGTCGAGGCGCTCGGCGATTCGCCAGGGCCTGCCGGCATCGGGATAAACCGGCACGCCTTCAAAGATCACGCTGGTGGCGGCCAGGGCCAGCGGCCCATAGACGATGTAGGAATGGCCGGTAATCCAGCCGATATCCGCCATGCACCAGTAGACGTCTTCGGGATGAATGTCCTGAATGTACTTGGAGGTTCCGGCCACGTAGGCGAGGTAGCCACCGGTGCGATGCTGGCAGCCCTTGGGCTTGCCGGTGGTGCCGCTGGTGTACATGAGAAAGAGCGGGGCTTCGGCATCCATGGGCACGGGGGCGACCTTTTTGTTGCGGTGCTCGAGGAGCAGCTCGTCCACAAAAAAGTCGCGGCCCTTGGCCATGGGAGAGCGCGAGCCGTATTTGCCGGGGTGGCGGCGCCAGACCAGCACTTTTTCGATGTTCTGACCTTCGCGCTCGGCGGTTTCGATGGCGATATCGGCGGAGGCTTTGTGGTCAATCAGCTTGCCGCTGCGATAGTAACTGTCGGCATAAATCAGCACGCGGCTGCCGGAGTCCGCGGCGCGCATCCCGCAGGCCTCTCCGCTGAAGCCGCCAAAGACGACGGAATGGACGATGCCCAGCCGGGCGCAGGCCAGCATGGTGACGGGCAGCTCGGGAATCATGGGCATGTGGATGGTCACGCGGTCGCCGGTCTTCAATCCGGCGAAATCGCGCAGCACCGCGGCCAGCTCGTTCACCCGCTGGTAGAGTTCCTGGTAGGTGATGGCCACGACGCCCTCGTCTTCCGGCTCGGGGACGTAAAGCAGCGCGGCCTTGTTCTTGTATTTCTCCAGATGGCGGTCCACGCAGTTGTAACAGACGTTGAGCTTTCCGCCGACGAACCACTTCCAGAAGGGGGGCTCACTGGTATCCAGCACGGTGTGCCAGCGCTCCTGCCAATGGAGCAGCGCGGCGTATTCTTCAAAGCATTTGGGGAAGTTTTTTTCAGCGAATCGATCGTTCACGGAGGGATCGTTGAGGTTGGCCTGCTGGATGAACTTCTGCGGGGGCTGGTAGAACTCTTCCTCTTTCCAATGGACGGCAATGGTGGCCTCGCTGGCCTGGATGGCGCCAGCGGCCTGCCGCGGAGTGTCCATGACAACCGCCTCCTCGATTGAATCGCGCGTATTGTACGTCCCGCTGCCCGGCGGCCGCAACCGCGGGGGACCGGCGGAAGCGGCAAATTCCCGTTGGCCGGCTGCCGGGATTACAGGACTGCGGGCAGAGCCGCGGGCACATTCCGACCGACCTTGCGCCACGATTGGGGCCCGCGTTGCAGCTTAAGAAAAGTCCGGCGGGGAGCGGTTAGCTCCCCGCCGGGTTTGGCCCCTCCCGCCGCAGCGGAAGGGGCTGGTTGGGAATCCGGCTTAGAAGGTGAAGATGGTGCCGAACTCTTCGCGTATGTCGTGGTTGACCCGCGCAGGAGTACCGCGGAAGGTCAGCAGGATCGGAGCACCCGCGGCGCCGCCGGTGCCGGCGTTGGTGCCGGTGCGGGTATCGTACCAGGTGACTTCGTTGGAAATCTCCGCCCACTTGTTGACGCGGTAGCGGAGGGACACGGGAACGTAGTCGCTGCGCAGCAAGCCAGTGGTGCCGCTGTGGCTGATGGTGAGCGAGGCGCCGCAACCAGTGGTGCCTGCGGTGCAGGGCACGGTGGCCGCGATGTCGCGGTTGTACGCGGAGTCGAAGCCGTAGGCGATGAAGAGCCGCCATCCGGAGTTCAGTCCTTCCGGGCTGGCGCCGAAGATGCGCGACAACGGGAAGGCCAGTTGCACCAGGCCGCCCTGGCCACGGACCGGTTCATACGGGGCCGCAACCGGGACGTTGGTGAGCGTGGTGGTTCCGGGCGCGTAGGCGTTCCGGAAGGTGATGGGATCGCCGCTGAACGTCCAGATGTTCTGAGGTACGGTGACCGTGCCCGCCGGGCAGCCGGCCGTTCCCGCGGTGCAGAGCAGAGTGGTTCCGGGGACGGTCAAAGCGCCGCCCACGGCGAGGTTGGCGAAAGCGCTCTGGGTTTGGGTGGCGAACATGTACCGCAGGTCGCTGCCGCGGTAGTACTTGGCGACCATGGTGACCCACGGCGTGGGAAGTTGCGCTTCCAGCGAGTACGCGTTCTGCGGGATGTTCTGAGTCAGGCCGTGCGGGAAGTAGCAGCGCAGGGTGTTGCCGGCCGCGTTGGCTGGGCAGACGGCGGTGCCGCCGGTGAGGGCCGGGATGACCACGCTGGGAATGTTGCCCACGGGAAGAACTTCCTGCGCTTCGGCGTGGCCGCCGCTGACGATCAGTTCGGCGTTGGGAACCGCCTTCCAGCCCTTGTTGAGCGGGAAGTCGAAGACGATGCGGCCCTGGACCCCAGGCTGACCGCTGGCTGAACCCAGAATGGCGCCTTCACGGTTCTGGTCCTGGAATCCCGTAGGGATATTGCCCACCACCGTGCTCCCGAACAGGGAGGCGGAAGCGGAATTGTTCAGGTTGGCGTCGCCGAAGGCGCCCAGAGTGATGGCGAATTCCGGCTGGATTTTCCAGCTTCCCGCGGTGAACTGGAGCCCGGTCTTGATTTGCGGGATGCGCTCGTAGAAGTTGCCGAAGAACACGCCGAACCCGGTGGTCTCGAAGAGGTCCATGACCGTGGAGGAGCCGAGCAGGGTCCAATCCTGGCCGAACTCGGCGAACCACGGCACGTCTCCGATCTTGGTGTCCATGCGGGCATAGGCGAGGCGCAAGCTCGCCTGGGAGGAACGGACGGAACTGACGTTCCGGTTGTTGACTGTGGTGTAGTCGCCTTCCCAGTCGAACTCCAGCTTGGCCGTCAGGATGATGCTGTTGTTGCTGAGCGGCCAGGCGAAGTTGGCGCCCGCGCGGGCGCTGCGCGCTTTGATGTGAAACTGCGAGCCGGCGTCGGGACCGGTATCACCGAGCAGCAAGGGAAGCGGAAAGTCGTTGTTTCCGAAGACGCCGCCGCCGCTGTTGGTGGTGTCGTAGACGGCGCTGGCTTTGAAGAAGCCGTAGGGAGTGATCATGGCGCCGCTGCCGAGTTTGATGTCCGGGATGACGCCCTTGGGATCCTTGGGCAGCCCGATGGGCAGCACGCGGATCGGAGCCACAGCCGGAATAGTGCCCGCGTCCGCGGACGCGCCGTCGCCGGGATCGTAACCGACCATCATGGGGCTGACCGGCCACGCCGCCGTGTTCGGCCGGTCCGCAGCGACCGGGTTGGGCGCCTTGACCGACGGCGCGGGATTGACGGGGGCTGCCGCATTCACCATGTGCGCGCCGCCCGGAGCTGCCTGGCTCTGGACCGCGGACACGGAGGATGCTGCCGCCGTTGCGTTGTACTCCTCCTGGCTGATCAGCCCCTTGTTCAGGAGCAGATGGGCCAGCCGCTCGTTGGCCTCCGCCGGGCTGGAAGCAGTGCCAACACTGGCAGCTTCCTCGGCCGTAAGGATGCCTTTGGATTGGAGTAGTTGAACGAGCGGATTCGATGCCGCTTGATGATCGGCTTGCTGCGCGGCCACGGGAAGAGCGAGGGCCGAGATGGCAAGCGTCACCAGCGTGAAACGAATCACCCTATTCATCGATGAGCCTCCACGGAAGATTTGGTACACGTGTAGCTATGCGAACTGCAGGACACCACAGACCCCCCCTGGGTACGTGGCTGAAAACGAGATGTTGATACTCGCGCGGCGCCGGAAAGTCAAGAGTTTCCATGGTTTCCCCGTCACTGGAGCATGTGATAAGGAGCACTGCGCGGGAGGGTTCAGGCCTCCGGCGGGTTCAACTGCGGAGGAGGAACGCCCTGGCCTCCACTGCCTTGCGCGGGCTATCCGGCTTGCTAGACTCGAATCGTCTTTGGCCATGGAATCGCAGCCAGCCGAGAGCCGGTATTTTCAGAACCAGGTGGCGTTTGCGCGCCCGGTGTTTCTGGTGCTGGCGCTGGTGGCGCTGGCCGACGCGCCGCCGTTTCCGGCGTTGGAGTCCTGCGTGGCGATGCTGGTGGTGTATCTGCTGGCGGCACTGGTGCTGGCGTTTTTCGCGGCGTCGGACCGGCTTCCGGCGCTGCGGCTACCTCCGCTGGCGGATGTGCTGCTGCTGGCGGGGTATTTCTGCCTGACGCCGCCATTGACCTCGACCATTTTTCTGTACCTGTTCGTGTGTTTTGCCAGCGCCATCTACTGGGGCCTGCAGCAGACGCTGCTGCTGGCCGGGGTGACCTCGCTGGGCTTTCTGCTGCTGCGCGTGGAGATGTCCGGGCAGGAAATCCTGCCGGGACTGATCACCGGCTCGGCGGTGGCCGTGGGGACGTTCGCCGCGGGGTCGGGATTAGGATTCCTGGCGGACCGCCAGCGGCGACACGCCCGGGAGACTGAATTTCTCTCCCAGTTGACGGCCATGCTCAACGTGGAGCAGGGGCTTTCGGAGTCGCTGCGCAAATTGCTGGAGGGATTGGCAGTCACGTTTCAGTGCGAACGGGCCAGCCTGGCCTTTCTCGATGCGGAAACCGAACGGCTGTTCGTGTGGACGGCGCGGCGGCAGCAACCCGAGCGGATCAGCCCGGAATCGCATCCTCCGCAGCGTGCGGACGCTTTTCTGCTGGATTGCCCGGACGCCACGGTGTGTTGGAACAGCCTGGAGGGCCGCGGGGAGGGCTTCGGATGGAACCGGCGAGATGGCCGCAGGCTGCTGGAGGTTCCGCGGCTGCCGGGGATTTCCCGGCGTGAACTGGGCATCCGGGCGATTGCCGCAGTGACTTTTGACTTCGGAACGCAGCCCGGGGGGCGCCTGCTGCTGATCAATCCCGAGCACGGGCTGACGCCGCGGGCGCTGCGCTGGTTCGAACGCATCGCGGCATCGCTGAGCGCGCCGCTGGAAAATCTCTATCTGCTGCGGCATCTGCGCGCGCGGGCCATCGATGCGGAGCGCAGCCGAATCTCGCACGACCTGCACGATGGGGTTTTACAGACGCTGCTGGGGTCGATCATTCAGCTGGATGTGCTGCGCAAGAGGCTGCCGGCGGGAGATCCGCTGGCCGCGGATGTGGAGCACATCGAAGACGCGCTGCGGCGTGAGAACGCGGAACTGCGCAAGATGGTGCTGGACCTGCGGCCGCTGCGGGTGGGGCGCGCGGATATGCTGGACCTGATCCGGGGGTTTTCGGATCGCTTCCGGCAGGAGGCGAAGATCGAGGTGGACTGCCTGCTGCAGGAACTGGACCTGCGGGTTTCCGACCGGGCGTGCCGGGAGCTGTTTTCGATTTGCCGCGAGGCACTGAACAATGTGAAAAAACATGCGCAGGCCACGCACGTCGTGATAAAACTATGGCAGGACGAGGGTTCGGTTCATCTGGTGATCGACGATAACGGCCAGGGTTTCAGTTTTGCGGGCCGCTTTTCGAGCGAGGAACTTGACCGGCTCCGCATCGGCCCGATATCCATCAAGGAGCGTACGCGAAGCATAGGCGGGTCCCTGACTGTCGAATCCACGCCCGGCCACGGCGCCAGGATCCTCGTCGAGCTACCCGTGAACTGACATGGCCAAGACCAAGAGCTCAATCCGGGTGGCGATCGCCGACGACCATCCCATTTTCCGCGACGGCGTGCGCAAGCTGCTGGAGAGCGAGGAAGACATTTCCGTGGTGGGGGAGGTTTCCAGCGGGGCGGAGTGTCCGGCCATGCTGGCCAAGCTGAAGCCGGACATCCTGCTGCTGGATTTGCGGATGCCGGACAAGGACGGGCTGACGCTGCTGGAGGAGATGAACTTCGATACGCTGCCGACGCGGGTGGTGGTGCTGACGGCCACGGAAGATGATCGCGACGTGGTGCGGGCGATGCGCCTGGGGGCGCGGGGGGTGGTGCTGAAGCAATCCGCTTCAGACCTGCTGATCAAAAGCATCCGCAAGGTGGCGGGAGGGGAAATCTGGCTGGACAAGCGCATGACCGCCGAGGTCATGAAGGCGTTTTCGAAGTCCACGGAGACCGGGCGGCGGGAAAAGCCGCTGCTGAGCGACCGCGAAAAGGAAATTGTGCAACTGGTGGCCCAGGGGTTCCGCAACCGCGAAATCGGAGAGAAGCTGTTTATCAGCGAGCAAACGGTGAAGAATCATCTGCATAACATCTTCGACAAGCTGGGAGTCTCCGACCGCCTGGAATTGGCGCTTTACGCGATCCACCACCGGATCACGGACACGGCGTAGAGCCGTTCGGGATTCAAATTTCGTTCGCCGGGATCCCGGAGGGCCGCACCGGCGGCCGAGGTATCCGGGGCAGTCCCGGGGGCTGGCCCTTTCTTCCTAGTACTTCCGTACTTCGCCCGGTCCCATCCAATTAGCCTGTCGGCGCTATTGTCCGCGGCGTGTGGCCCGCCTACTCTGGTCGCGTTGCGGAGGACGACTTGGCTGACTCTGACCGTCGGAACGTACAGCGGTTTCAATTGAAGCTGCCCCTGGAGGTGCGCTGCAGCAAGAACGGGAGCGGCAGCGAAAAGGTGGCTACGGCCACCAAGGATGTGAGCTCGCGTGGCGTCTACTTTTTCCTTCCCAAGGACGTAAGCGACGGCGCGCCGGTGGAGATTTACATGACGCTGCCGAATGAGCTGACCCTGGCCGGCCCGGTGCAGGTGCGTTGCTTGGGCCACGTGCATCGCTCCGAGAAACTGGAGTCCGGGCAGTTGGGCGTGGTGGCCACCATCGAGCGATACGAATTTCTGCGAGAAGACGACGGCAAGTAACCGCGCGGAGGGCCCCCAGGCCGCCGCGCCTGCACCACCAGTAGGCACGAGACAATCAGGAGCTTTTCCCTCTCTTCCGCCTCACGAGCTTGCCTGCTTTCTGCGGAAGTAGGCAGGAAGGCCGGGACGCTTTGGCCCCTCAGCGAATGCGTCCCGGCCTCAATTTTTTCGCGCGGTGGTTTTGGGCGCCCGTCGCGGAAGGGCCGAGGGGTTACGAATTCAGGCGGCGAGGTGCGATCAGGGGGAAGAGGGCGCAGCAAGCAGCGGCCCTACGCCGGAAGCCGCGAGAAGAGGGCGCAGCAAGCAGCGCCCCTACGGCGGAAACCGCCGCTCTACTTTCTGTCCCGCTCCGCGGCTGAAAAAATCTTGCCGTGAAATTCGAGTGAGGCCGGCAGATGCCGGGCGAAGTAGCTCCAGCCGTGGCGCCCGGGATAGATATGAAATTCGTGGGGGATGCCGCGGCGGGTGAGCAGGCGGTCGAGCAGGCGGTTGCCTTCGTCAAATCCATAGTCGTCGTCGCTTCCGCAGTCGAAATAAATGTGCCAATCCTCCTTCACGGGGGCCCTGAGTACCGCGGTGAAGGCGCTGTTCTGCACCCAATAGGCGTGGTCCACGGGCCAGCCGAAGACGCTTTCCACAAAGCCCAGGCGCGGGCCGCTGTTAAAGGCCGCGGGCGGATTCTCCATGAGCGCGGCGCTGTGCGCGCTGGAGGCGCCGAACAGGTGCGGGTATTTGAGGGCGAAGTGCAGGGCTCCGAAACCGCCCATGGAGACGCCGGAGATCCCCCGGGTGGCCCGGGCGGCCTGGACGCGGTAGCGGCGTTCCATGCCGGGGACGAATTCGCGGACGAAGAAATCCTCGTAGGGATTCCGGCCGTCGCGTGAATTCAGGTAGAAGCCCTGCCCGCCATCGGGAGTGATCAGGATAAAATCGCCAATCTCGCCGCGGGTGCGCATCTCCTCCACCATGGTCCAGCCCCCGGAATCAACCAGAGCCTGTTCATTCTGTCCCAGGCCATGCAGCCAGTAGAGCACGGGGAAACGGCGGGCGGGATCGGCGTCATAGGCCGGCGGCAGGAAGGCGCAAAAGCGCACCGCGTGGCGCAGAATTTTGCTGGCGAGTGCGCTGCACTCGACACGGCCTGGGGCGCCGGCGGTGCTCGCGCCGTTTGCGGGCGGAGGAGAAGCTGTGGCGCTCGGGGCCGCGTGCGGGAGGGGAAGAAGGGCGAACAGCAGAGCTGGGAGGGCGAGCAGGGGCCGATGGAATCGCATCGGCACTAGGATGCACCGCGGG